>DASRIM010000338.1:0-15502 GCA_035649995.1 Pyrinomonadaceae bacterium
GAAGCCGGCGCTCGAATACGAATAGATCTCGCCCTGGCCTCCGAAGAAAATGTCGTCTTTCCAGGCGCGGACCATGTTGCCGAGCGCGGCGTCGTCGTTCGAGACCACTGGCGCGGCGAAGTCTCGCACGCCCGCGGAGTTGCTCAACAAGTGGTGCGGCGTGACTGCGGCGATCTTCGGATTCAAACCTTTCACGCGATTACCGATCGGCTCGTCGAGTTTGATTTTGTTTTCCTCCGACAGCCTTACGAGCGCGGCGGCAGTGAACATCTTCGTCGTCGAGCCGAGACGAAACAACATCTCCGGCTGCATCTCCGCTTTTGTTTCGACGTTTGCCAGCCCGAAAGCTTTTTTATAGACCACGCGGTCGCCGCTCACGATCGCGATCACTGCGCCGGGCGTGTTTCTTTCTTTCAGCTCTTCGGGTACCAGCTTGTCGAGCTCGCTGAAGTCGAGCGGGTTTGCGGTTGCAGGGATTGCGAGCAGCAGGAACAGAAACAGGAGCGAGGTATAGTTTGTTTTCTTCATTTTTCGGCGCGCGGGGAACATAAGAAACTCCGGGGGAGACAGCCTTTGTCGGGGCTAAATTGAGTTTCGGTTTTTAGAGCGACACAGGACGTGAACAGGGAGTCTGCTATTTGCTATTCACGATTCTTCTATCTGGGCGTAGCGAAGTGCGTGGCACCTTAGTCTCCTGTTAGCATAAAGTCAAGAGGAAAGACGCGAGATGAATCGTTCTCCGAAAAAGTTCGGACGCGCGTTAACGTGCGTCGTATGCATGGTGATGATTCTCATGCTTGCATGTGAGCGTGAGGATGTTGGGTCAGAGGGTGGGAGTAAGATGAAGCCTGGTCCGATTGTTTACGTAGCGCTTGGAGATTCGACTGGTGCAGGGATAGGGGCAACGAACGGCGGTTATGTCGCTCGTCTGTTCCGGCGGCTTGCGGATGCGCGGGCGGGATCCGAATTGTTGAATCTTTGTGCAAGCGGAGCGACGACGGAGGATCTGTTGCGACGTCAGTTGCAACCGGGCGTGGACAAGTCGCCGCAGCTTATCACTGTCGGAATCGGGATCAACGACATCGGTCATGGCTTCAACATCGAGCAGTTTGCGAAGAACTATGAGCAGATCCTCACGACGCTAAAGGAGAAGACGCAGGCGGAGATCGTGGTGACGAACATTCCCGACGTCTCCAGTGCTCCGCGAATTCCGTCGTCGCTACGCAGCGAGTATCAGCGGCAGATCGAACGCTTCAACGAAAGGCTGGAACAGATAGCGCAGCGTCATGAGGTGACGATTTTCGACATCTTTTCCATCACCCGCCGCGAGCTGCCGTCGCATCCCGAGTATTTTTCGAGCGACGGTTTCCATCCGTCCGACGCGGGTTATGAGCTGTGGGCCGAGGAAATGTGGCCGACGCTGTCGCGCCTGACCGGCAACCCATAAGAGGAAAAATGAAAAGCTAACCCAGCGCCCATCTGAATCACGGATATAAGGATTTTCAAGTTACAGACACCACCCTTCCTACAGAAAAACTGGCCATCTGAACCTCACCTCGGCTAGAATCCGCGGAAAACTAAGTTGTCCCCCACACCAAAAAAAGAAGGTTCGGAGAAGCCTATGAAGAAGACTGCGTTGCTTGTATGTCTCGTTCTTTCGCTTACCGTGAGTTGGTGTCTGATGGTCCAGGCGCAGAGCGCCGCCCATTGGCCGCAGTGGCGTGGACCGTTTTTCAACGGCATGGCGCGCGGCGATGCGCCAACCACGTGGAGCGATACCAGCAATATCAAATGGAAGACCGAGATTCCCGGACGCGGCCATTCGACACCCGCGATCTGGGGCGATCGCATTTTCTTAACGACGGCGATTCCCACCGGCAAACCACCGGCCGCTGCACCGCCGAGTGACGCGTCTCAAGCGACACCGAGTCAACCCCAGGGCGGCGGTCAACAACGTGGTCAACGCAACTCTGGACCATTACTCGAACATCGTTTCGAGCTACTCTGTCTCGATCGCAAATCCGGCAAGATCCTCTGGCAGCGAACTGCGAAAGTCGCAACGCCGCACGAGGGCTTCCACCGCGCTTACGGCAGCTTCGCTTCCAACTCACCCGTCACTGACGGCAAGTACGTCTACGCCTCGTTCGGCTCGCGCGGCATTTACGCCTACGACTTCGACGGCAAACTGATCTGGCAAAAAGACCTCGGCGTACAGATGAAGATGCGGCTCGCGTTCGGCGAAGGCTCGGCGCCGTTGCTCGCCGGCAATCGACTCTTTCTCGTTTTCGATCACGAAGCCGAGTCGTTCATGGTCGCCCTCGACAAACGCGACGGCAAAGAGTTGTGGCGCGTCGCTCGCGACGAGCGCAGTTCGTGGAGTACTCCGTTGGCGATCGATCACGACGGCCGCACGGAGATCGTCGTCAGCGCGACCAACAAAGTCCGCAGCTACGATCCGGAGACGGGCAAGGTGCTCTGGGAGTCCGCCGGCCTGGGCGCAAACGCGATCCCGGTACCCGTTTATCAAAACGGAATGGTCTACGTCATGAGCGGTTATCGCGATCCGAAACTCATGGCCATCAAGCTCGGCAGGCAAGGCGACTTAACCGGCTCCGATGCTATCGCCTGGAGCCATACACGCGGCCTGGCCTACACCGCGTCGCCCGTCCTTTACGACAACAAGCTTTACGTCGTCACCGACAACGGCATGGTAACCGCTTTCAACGCGACGACCGGCGAACCCTACTACGCGCAAACGCGCTTGCCGAAAGCTTACAACCTGAAAGCGTCGCCGATCGGCGCGAACGGCAAGTTGTACCTGGCAACAGAAGACGGCGACGTCGTCGTCATGAAGATGGGTGAGAAGTTCGAAGTCATTGCCACTAACCATCTGACTGACCAGGTCTTCATCGCGACGCCCGTAATTGCTGCGGGTGAGCTTTTCCTGCGCGGCCAGAGTACAATTTTTTGCATCAGCGAGAAGAAGTAAGAACACGGCTCGCGAAATGCAGAATTGTTCAGGGTTGCCAACAAGATGGATTTTAAACTCAAGCCGATATCACGCGCGGGAATCGCTGAGGCCCTCTCCAAGGTGGAGCTATATCGATACTTAAACGAACCGGAAGAAGCGGAGTCGATCTGTCGCGACATACTCGCGCTCGAGCCGACTTACCAGGAAGCGCTGCGTCTCCTCGGCCTGACGATCACCGATCAGTTCAAGGGCGATACCTCGGATCGATACGCCGAAGCATCGCGCGCCTTCGAGGGTTTGACCAGCCAGTACGAGCGCGCTTACTACTGCGGGATTCTTCAGGAGAGACGGGCAAAGGCGCAGCTACGTGCCGGACTCCCGCCGCAGACTGTCAAGCCGACGTTCCTCGCTGCGATGAAGTTCTTCGAAGACGCCGAAAGGATACGTCCCGACGGAAACGACGACGCTATCCTGCGTTGGAACCGCTGCGTGCGGCTGTTGGAGGAGATCCTGCCGTCTGGTCCCGAAAAAGTTGTTGAAGACGTCGAGTCTGCCGACGGCCCGCCGGTCAACGTCTCTCCGTTTTCCACCGAAATCCAATAAAACGCTGATCGTGCGCTTCTTAATCTGCTCAGTTAGAATGCGCCGTCGATGCCCCTCGCCCCCAAAACACAGCTAGGACGCTACGAGATCCGCTCGCTGCTGGGCGCGGGCGGCATGGGTGAGGTGTATCTCGCGCACGACACCAGTCTGAATCGACGAATTGCCCTGAAAGTTTTGCCGGCTGAAGTTGCTTCCGACCAGGATCGTATGCGGCGGTTCAAGCAGGAAGCGGTTTCGGCGGCGTCGTTGAATCATCCGAGCATCGCGCACGTCTACGAGATCGGAGAAGCGGGCGGTCTCAACTTTATCGCGATGGAGTACGTCGAAGGCGTCACCCTCCGCACGAAAATTCATCAGGAAAACGAAGAGCTGTCGAAACTGCTGCGCGTCCTGCAACACGTCGCCGAAGGACTGGCAAAGGCGCATGATGCGGGGATCGTCCATCGCGATCTCAAGCCTGACAACGTGATGATCACGCCCGAGGGCCACGGCAAGATTCTCGATTTCGGGCTCGCAAAACTCGTCGAACCGGCACCCGCGATCGGAACCAGCAGCGGCGAAGAACCGACCATCCTGCAACACTCGACTCCCGGCGTGATTCTCGGCACTGCCGGTTACATGTCGCCGGAACAAGCGCAGGGCAAAACGAAGGAGATCGATCACCGCGCAGACATCTTCTCGTTCGGCTGCATTCTCTTCGAAGCGATTACCGGTCGCAGGGCGTTCGCAGGCACCGACACGATCGACACGCTCAACAAGATCATTCGCGAGCCGGCGCCGCCGATCGCGAACTTCAATCCCGGTGCACCTGCCGATCTGCAACGAATCGTCCGCCGTTGTTTGGCGAAAGATCCCGAGCAGCGTTATCAGAACATCAAAGACGTCGCGATCGAGTTGAAGGAGATCCGCCGCGACTTACAGGAAAACCCCGACGCGCAAACGGTGTCGCATCGCGAAGCGATTTCACAGGATAGCCGTTCCGCTGCCGCGACCGTAGCGCCGGCGAGCTCGCCCTCGACTGGCGTTTCGAGTGCGGAGTTCATCGTCAACGGGATTAAGCGTCACAAAGCGGCGACTGTGATTATCGTCGCGCTGATCGTACTGGTCGTCGCCGCCGCCGCGTTCGGCATTCGCTCTTACTTGCGCGCCGGCGACACCGACGCCGCGATTGAATCGATCGCCGTGGTCCCGTTCGTCAATCAAAACAAAGACGCAAACGTCGACTGGATTTCCGATGGTCTTACAGAAAGCATCATCAACAAGCTGACGCAGCTTCCGCGTCTGAAGGTGATCGCGCGCAGCTCCGTATTTCGCTACAAGGGAAAACAGGACGATCCATTGGCGATCGGCAGAGAGCTGGGCGTACGCGCTGTCCTTACCGGACGCATCATGCAACGCGGCAACACGATGATAATCAGCGCCGAGCTGATCGACGTTCGCGACAACAAACAGCTCTGGGGCGATCAGTACGAGCGTCAACTCGCGGACATGCTTGCGGTGCAGCGTGAGATCGCGCAGGAGATCACAACCAATTTACGTCCTACGTTGTCCGGCGTCGATCAATCGCGGATGCAGAAGCAGTACACGGCGAGCGGCGAGGCGTACGAGCTTTATCTCAAGGGCCGTTTTTACTGGAACAAGCGCACACCCGACGACTTCAAGAAAGCGATCGCGTTTTTCGAACAGGCGATCGCGAAGGATCCAACCTACGCGATGGCCTATTCCGGCCTCTCTGACGCTTACACGCTCCTGACTGTTTACGGTAACGAACCGCCGCGCGAGTTGATGCCGAAAGCGAAAGCCGCCGCACTCAAAGCACTCGAGTTGGACGACAAGCTCGCGGAAGCGCACGCTTCGTACGGACAGATCGTGATCTACTACGACTACGATCTCGCTACTGCTGAAGCGGAGTATCGGCGCGCGATCGAGCTCAATCCGAATTACGCGCCGGCGCACCAGTGGCTCGCCGAACACCTCGCGTCCATGAAGCGGCCCGACGAAGCGATCGTCGAGATCAAACGCGCGCTCGATCTCGATCCGGTCTCGATCATCATGAACCGCATCTACGCCGATATCCTGATGGACGCGCGGCGTTTTGACGAAGCGATAGAACAATACAAGCGGACGATCGAGCTCGATCCGAACTTTCCGACCACGCAATTTTTTCTCGGACGCGCTTACGAGATGAAAGGCATGTACGATGAAGCCGTCGCTCAGTACGCACTGTCGGCAAAGCTCTCGGGCTTGCCGCCGGAGATCATCGCTTCGGCTAATCGGGCCTATGCGACGTCGGGTTGGAAAGGGTATTTACAGGAGAGTCTCACGCAGATCCTGCGGCAACCGGCGAACCGCAAGTTTCCGCCTTTTGTCATCGCCACCTATTACGCGCGGCTTGGACAAAAAGAGGAAGCCATTGCGTGGCTTCAACGCGGATACGAGGAACGTGATTTCCGAATGACCATGATCAGTGTGGTGTGGGAGTTCGACAACATTCGATCGGACCCGCGGTTTGTTGAGCTCGTGCGAAAGATCGGCTTGCCGCAGTAGAATCACCGTAACTTTGCGTCAACTACTTGTGCTCATCCTGCTCGCTCTTCTGAGCGCTTCGGCGCTGCACTCGCAAACTACGAATCAGCCCACGAACCAGGACGACGACGTCGTTCGCGTCGAGACCGACGTTACCAATCTTCCGTTCACTGCAATGGACAAACAGCGGCGTTTCGTGACGACGCTGCGTGCTGAAGATGTCCGCGTGCTCGAAGACGGCGTGCCGCAAAAGCTCTTCTCCTTTCAGCAAGAGACGGATCGTCCGCTGGCGGTCGCGTTTCTAATCGACGTCAGTCAATCACAGGAGTTCACGCTGTCTGAAGAAAAGGCCGCGGCGCGGGTGTTTATCGAGAATGTGTTTCAGTCGCGGAGGGACGTGGCGGCGATCATTCCGTTTACCGGGCTCGCTTATCTTGAACAGGAGATGACGCGCGACGTGGTGAGCGTCTACAGGGTGTTGCAGCGGATCGAGATTGGCATGCCGGCGTATCTTGGTTCGGGTCGGCCGCTAACGGGAATTCCGACTGGTCCAGGATTGGCGGCGCCGCCGGACGAAGGAATGACCGCGATCTTTGACGCTGTGGCGTTGACATCGAGCAACGTTCTCGCAAAGGCGCCTGGATTGAGACGCCGCGCCATTATCCTGTTGAGTGACGGGCAAGACACGGCCAGTCGCTTATCGAAAGCGCGGGCCATTGAGAGTGCGCTTGCGGCGGAGGCGGTGATCTTTGTGATTGGAGTTGGCGACAAGGTGCTGCACGGAGGCGTCGACCGCGGTGTGCTTCGCGACCTGGCCGAACGCACTGGTGGCCGCGCGTTCTTTCCTGACAAGAAGTTCGACCTGAACGCCGCCTTTGCCGAGATCGAAAAAGAGCTGCGCACGCAGTACCTGTTGGCCTACTCATCGACCAACAAACGCCGCGACGGCGCCTACCGCAAGATCACGCTCGAGATCACGAACCCGGAGCTGCGCAAACAAAACCTCCAACTCCGCCACCGCCCCGGCTACTTTGCCAAGCCCGGTTCGTAATACGCCGGTGCGTAATACGCCCGGTTCCTAGACACACCGCAATCAGAACACTCAGCGGCGGACGTCGTCAGATAACCACCAGTAAACGAGAAACCACGGACCAGTTATAATCAAACCAAGAAATGGAACCAAGATGCGGCCGTCACTACCGGGCACCAACGCGAACCCGACAATACAACACCCGAAGATAACGGCTAAGGCGAGGAGTTTTGCTGATTTGTGAGTCATGAGAATCTTCCTTTACGTGTTCCGACGTGAGCCTGAGCCATTCTACACGCACATAACAAGAACACGGATCAAGAAAAAATAAAAAAGTTCTTGACACGGTTGGTCCACTTCATTTATACAAGGCAGCTTCCGCCCGAACTTTGATTTCGAAAGGGTGTGAGTTAATTCAAGATATGATGAAGACGATGCGCATACACAAACAGACAATCTCAGCCGCCCGGTGGTTTGGCGGCGGGTTCTGGACAGTCGCATCGACCGTCGATACCCAGTTCTTAAAGCAATGATTCAGCGGGAGCGGCCTCCCGCTCCCAAATCTCCAAGAAAAATCGCGAGAATTGTATGGAGCGGGTTGCTTCCCTCGGAAGCTTCAAGACCCGCTCCTTTCGTTTTTTGACATTCGAAATACCTTTTTGCGAAAGAGTTTTTGCGGGATGAAGGCAGGGAGCCTTCCGGATGATGAACTCGGTGCTTTGCGAGAGTCCGCGAGTTCGCCATCCTCAGGAGAAGTGTGCCTCGAAGTGTGTTCGACGCAGTGTTTCTCTCTGCCTTCATCTGTTTTGTAACACAGATTAGACTAAGAAAGGAGGTGAACTAAGTGCCTTACGAAAAATTGCAAATCGGCGGCGCCCAAAACGAGATCCTGTCCTGGGCCAACCATGCGTTCAGCATCGAAGAACAGGCAATGCTGCGCAACGTTTCGCGTCTGCCTTGCTTGTTCAAGCACGTCGCACTCATGCCTGACGCGCATCTAGGCAAAGGCAGCATGGTCGGCTCAGTTGTAGCGACCAGGGAAGCGGTCATCCCAGCCACCGTCGGCGTCGACATCGGCTGCGGCATGATGGCCGTCAAGACGTCGTTCAAGAGCGGCATCCTCGACGGCAAGTTGAAAGAGCTTCGCTCGAAGATCGAAGAAGCGATCCCGACCGGGTTCTCGCAGTACCAGGAGTCAGTCGACGAATCGTCTTACTGGGAAGGCTGGAACGACTTCGACGAGCTTCACGAAGGCGTTCGCGATCGCAAAGCGAAGGCGATGCTGCAACTCGGCACGCTCGGCGGCGGCAACCACTTCATCGAGGTTTGTCTCGATACGGAAAACTTCGTCTGGTTGATGCTGCACTCCGGCTCGCGCAACATCGGCAAGGAACTTGCCGAGCGTCATATCTCGACCGCGAAGAGCTTGTGGCGTTTGAGTGAGTTGCCGGATCCGGACCTCGCGTACTTCATTTCCGGCACGCCCGAATTCAAGGCGTACTGGAAAGACCTGGAGTGGGCGCAGCGTTACGCGATGAAGAACCGCGAGATCATGATGGCGCGCCTGATGAAGGTCTTCAACAAGATGTTCAATCATCGCCAGCCATTCAAGCCGGAGCTGGCGGTCAACTGTCATCACAACTACGTCGCTCTCGAGCAGCACTACGGCGAGCAGGTGTTCGTCACGCGCAAGGGAGCAATCAACGCAGCGGCAGGAACCTACGGCATCATTCCCGGATCCATGGGCGCGAAATCGTTCATCGTGAAGGGCCGCGGGCTGCCGGAGAGTTTCAACTCCTGCTCACACGGCGCGGGACGTAAGCTTTCGCGCGGCGCAGCCAAGCGAAACTTCACGAAGGAAGACCTCGCGCGCCAGACGGCGGGCGTCGAATGCCGCAAAGACCTGGGCGTGCTGGACGAGATTCCCGGCGCGTACAAGTCGATCGAGACGGTGATGAAAAACCAGGAAGACCTGGTGGAAGTCGTCGCCGAGATCAAGCAGGTCGTTTGCGTAAAGGGTTAGAACTCTCAAAGTCCTCACACCCCACTCTCACCCCAGCAACACGTCAAAACCAAAAAGAAGGAGGTGATCCCGAATTTCTAACGAGGCGGGACTGTGTGCCCGTTTTTTGAGGAAGAGAACCTTAATCACATTAATCACCAGGAAGTCAGCAAAGGGCGGACGATGACTGACGCGCAGGCACGCGCGTTGGGCGCGCCGCCCTTTTCCAAAATTTTTAGAAGGGAGGTGCCGGGTGATGGCACTCGATGGACGAGTACTTTTGCTAAACCAAACTTACGAACCGCTCGGCACTGTCAGTGTTCCACGAGCGGTGATCATGACAATCAAAGAGACGGTGACGGTCGAAGAGTTCGACGGCGAGCGCGTGCTGCGTACGGCGCGAGCGGCGTTTCCGGTCCCGTCCGTAATCCGCCGGCGCAGTTACATCAACGTGCGCCAGCGCCGTGAAGCTTCGGGCATGAAGCGGACGCGAATCTACATGCGCGACAAGTTTCGCTGCCAGTACTGCGGCGTGAAGAAGACGGCAGGCGAACTGACGTTGGACCACATTCTGCCGCGCTCGCGCGGCGGCGATAACTCGCCGATGAACGTGGTCACGGCGTGTGTTGCCTGCAACAGCCGCAAGGGCAACCGCACTCCGTCTGAAGCGCGCATGCCGCTGCTGACTTCGCAGTCGGCGCTGCGTGTGAAGCTGGAGCGCGTCGTGCTTTGCCACTACGCCGAGGCGCGAGCCGAGTGGCGCAAGTATCTCTTCATGGACGTCTACGACGATCGCGACGTGCGTGACAGAGTCGCGCTCGAACGCGCCCGTCGCTAAACCCAAATCGCAAAAAGGTATTTCGAGTGTCAATGAACACCGCGTTTATGTTGATTCGGTTTGTCAGTGGAGAGATCGACGAAGACTCGCATGTCTCGGCGGGGCTGTTTTGCGCTGCTTCCAAACTGATTCACGAAGTTGCACTGTGGGATTATGAATACTATGCACTCAGAGAACCGATGGACTGGTTCAACGAACATCTCGAGCATCCATACAGCTACCGGTTGGAACCGGCGGGACTGGCGGGCCGATCACTTTGCTGGTTCCGCCACACCGCGAAAGAACACTTACGCCGCGCGTGGGAAATGGCGGCAATCCTCGAGGACCACGATATCTATATTCGGACGATCAGGACTCAACGTGCTGGTTACATTCTTTACGAAGACGAGGCGCAAGTCCTCGCGTTTCCTTACGCAGACATACGGCGTCTCTTATAACGACTGATGACGATCGAAAACTTCATCCGCGACGCGCTCTACAAGCCGAACGAATACATCGCATACCACGTCGGTCGCGAGTTGGTGGAGATGCACCCGGGGAAGACGGTCGTCGAAGGACAGACCTGGTACTTTGATCTCGAAGCGTTTGCGCGCGCGGAGAAGTGCTCGATCATCGAGCAGAAGTCAGTCTTCCACCACGTCCGATCGGAATGGATGGGCGCGGGCCGGAAGCCCAGACAGCAGATCCAAAACTCATGGCTCAACATCCTGTGGAAGGGCCAACTACTCGACGTCGTTCTCCTCACATGGGCCGAAGACTGCCACCGCCGCCGCCACCACTGGATCGTCGCCGACGAACAACAGCTCGCCGAAGAGTTCTTCGACGCCGTTTGTGAATGGGGCTGCCAGGTACGCGGCGAGATACTCGTCTACCACGACGGCTACTTCGAAAAAAACAAAGAGCTCTTCGACTCGATCAAAAGCTCGACGTTCGACAACCTCGTCCTCGGGGGCTCGCTAAAACAGGAGATCCAGGACGACTTCGCCCAATTCTTCAACTCGCGCGAAGCTTACGAACGGTATGGCATTCCCTGGAAACGCGGCGCCATTTTCATTGGCCCACCCGGCAACGGAAAGACCCACACGCTCAAGGCGCTCATCAACCAACTCGACAAACCGTGCCTCTACGTGCGCAGCTTCAAGTCGGAATACGACACGGAACAGGAGAACATGTCGGAAGTCTTCAAGCGCGCGCGCATGATGCCGTGCATCGTCGTGCTGGAAGACCTCGACTCGATGATCGACAAGAAAAACCGTTCGTTCTTCCTGAACGAGCTGGACGGCTTCCAGCCAAACACCGGCATCGTCGTGTTGGCGACGACGAACCACCCTGAAAAGCTCGACTCGTCGATCCTGGACCGTCCGAGCCGTTTCGATCGCAAGTACCACTTTCACCTGCCGGCCGAGACGGAACGTTTGGCGTACATCGTCAACTGGAACCGCCAGTTACAGGACGAGTTACGCCTGTCGGAAGCCGGCGCTGCGACGCTGGTCAGCGCGACCGACGGGTTCTCGTTTGCCTATCTGAAAGAACTTTTCGTGGCCTCGATGGCCCAATGGATGTCGGAAGGGCGCCGCACTTCGATGGACGAAATTCTTCTTGCGCAGGCGCGGCTGCTTCACGACCAGATGAAGCTGAAAAAGCAGAAGAAACCTAGGGATTAGGTTAAACTAAGCGGGCCTTGTGGATCATGGTTCTCCGTTGGAGTTAACGACTGAATGAGCCTCACGGCCCAGATCATCTCCACTTCTGTCGCGGCGCTCGCGCTGTGTCTTGCGATTCAAGCCCCCCGCATTCGTGTCCAGGACCGTCCCGCGCCAGCACAAGGACATTCGACGATCCGCGGCGTCGTCACCTACGCCGATACCGGGCGTCCTGTGCGATATGCGGCGGTGCAGTTAATCAATGACGAAACGGGCGAATGGACTGAAAGCGGCGTTTGGACGAACCGGCACGGTGCATTCGTTCTTCCGAACATTCGCGCCGGCCGCTATGTGGTATTCGTTAATTCTCCCGGGCTCTTGAAACCGCCAGAGCTCTGGAGGAGCCCGGGTTCCATGGTTGCGCGGCTCAGGTTATCGGGCGCGACGTTTACCGACACCGTCGTAAACGGGACTGACAGCGTCGACGTGAGGGTCCAGGCTGTACGCGGTGGAGTGATAACCGGCCGAGTTGTAACCGAAGACGATCAACCGCTCGCTGACGCCGACATCAAATTACTCAAACGTGAAAACGGTAAATGGACGCCATTTGGCACGTGGAACCGCTATTCGTCAGGGGAAAAAATCAAGACTGATCCTGGCGGCGTCTATCGTGCTGCTGGTCTGCCTGCCGGAGAGTATCTCGTGCGTGTTTCCGAAGGCGACACGCAGTCTGAGCGAGACGCGCAGCCGGAGGACGGCGCGTACACTAATGGCTTCTTCATGGCTGCCTATTATCCCGACGCTGTCGCCATCAAAGACGCGCAGGCCGTCACGGTGATCGAGGGAAGCGAAGCGACGGGCGTAGACATCCACATGCCTGAACGCGCGGCACACAGGGTGTCGGGCACGGTGAAGTTTGGACCAGACAACGAACCGGGCGCTTTCGCGGAAGTCTCGATCGAGCGTACCGATGAAGTCGGATACTCGGATGGCGGCGTCACCGGGGCCACCACTGCCCGGGCCGACGACAATGGAAAGTGGGAAGTGCAGGGACTTCCGGCGGGCGACTATTCGGTAAAGGTCGGCGGTGCAGTGAGAGTTGGCCCACCAAATGCGGGCACTCACGTGACTGTTGCTCCGAAACGCATCTCGATTCGAGTCGAGTACGACGACTTCGTTGTTCCGGAGATCAAACTCTCACGTGGATCGACGATCAACGGAAAGGTGACATGGGACGGCAATCCCCCGAAAGACAACTACTTTCAAGTTCAGGCTATTCCCGCAAGCCGGCTCTCGGGCGGGGCAGATTCCGACGTCGAGCCGGGAGCGGACGCGCTTTTCAGCGGTTCTTTGGGAGTGGATGGAAGCTTCTGGATACTCGGTCTGCCGGCGGGGAAGTATTCAATCAGGTTGTGGGGACCTCAGGAGAATGAGAAGTATTACGTTAAGTCAGTGACGAGGAAAGGCGCCGATCTCAAGCAGTCGCTGTTGAAAGTAGGCGAGGACACCGAGATCAAGGACGTCGTAATCGCACTTGCCACAGACTTCGCCACGGTCGAAGGCCAGCTCACGCAGCCGGAGGCTTCAGCGAAACTCGATCTTCAGACCGCTGTAGTGATCCTGGCGCCGGCAAACGATGCCACTCGCCGTCTGAACCGCGGGCTGCTGACCATACAACCTGATGCGAAAGGTAAGTTCGTCGCGAAGTGTGCGCCGGGAGAGTACTTCCTGACGGCTGTGACGCCCGCCGAGATCAAGAACCTCGCGAAGCCGATCAGCGACGACTATTTCAAGGACAACAAGCGAAAGTTTGAACGCGTGAAGGTAAAGGCGGGCGAACAACTCAAAGGCGTGACGCTGCGCGCCGGATCGAATTAGCACAGATGTCGAATAAATCAGTAGCGCAGTTCCTGCTCGTCTTCGCGATCCTCTGCTGGCCGTCGCCGGCGGCAGCGCAAGATCCGGAGGCGACGCCGGCGCCTGTGGGCCATTCGATCATCACCGGGCGTGTGGTCTATGCCGACACGGGACGGCCGGTACGCCGTGCGACCGTGATGTTGTACGACGACCTCAACCGCGGACCGGCTAAATTAACGCCTGCCAACGTTCGCGGCGAATTTCGGTTCACGGGCGTTGTGGCCGGCTCTTACTTTGTCGTAGCTGAGGCGGCGGGGATCATTTCGCCCATGTCAGCGTTCACGATCGGCGAGCTGGGGATAGGCGGCCATCATGAAGCCGATTACACGCGTGTCACTGTAGACGGCAAGAACGCGAGCCGGTGCGAAGTGAAGGCCGTTCGCGCGGGCACCATCAAAGGCACGATAACTTACGACGATAAAGAACCGGTCGTGAACGGCCGCGTCGTGGTTTATCGCCGCAAGGGCGAAGCAGTAGCGCCATTTTTCGTGCTTCCCGTGCTGACGAACGATCGCGGCATGTATCGGCTCGATGGTTTACCTGACGGCGAGTATTTCGTCGGTGTTGCAAATGGACAAATGTCGGCCGCCGCCGTCGCAACGAATCCGCGAGAAGTAAGCCTGGTGAACGGGTTTTATCCGGGCGTCAGGAGCCTTGCCGAAGCGAAACCGATCCAGGTCCGATCAGGATCTGAAGTGACGGACGTAAACATCACACTGAATGACGACGTGCTGCGTGAGATTTCGGGTATCGTCAAATGGCGCGGAAGCAACGAGCCGATCGCTGAAGGTGGCTTGTCCGTGCGCCGCAAGAACGATCCGATGGTCGACGTCTCCTTCCCGAATCTCCTTCGGTTCGGAACTGCACAGGAGGACGACGACTACTTGATGGCCAGCTTGCCGCTGATCATGATGACTATGCCCCTTACGACTAAAGTGAACGAAAAAGGAGAATGGACGTTCAAGGATCTTCCGCCCGGGACCTACGTCATCACTGCGTTTGCCCAATTGCGTGAACCGGCGGACGCACCGCAGAAGAGCAAGGAAAGAGATCCCGCACTTCCGCCGCCGATAGAGGAGGAGCGTCGCTTTGTTTCTCGACAAGTTGAAATGACCATCGAAGAGGAAGACGTCAAGGACATCAAGATTGAGTTGTCCGATGGAGGTCGTATTCTGGGTGTAGTAGTTGGCGAAGACTCGGGCCCGACGGTAATGGTCTCGATCTCCGTTAACCAGAAGGGGGTAGATCCGTTCATACTGAACATGCCTCGAGAGAGTCAGCCGGATGGGACATTCATGATCGACGGCGTGCCCGCAGGCGAGGTGTTACTCGACGTCGACGTTCCTCCCGGAGCGCCTTTGTATCTGAAGTCGATCACGGCGGGAAGTCAGGACTTGATGCGTGAACCGTTGCGCATGCAGGAAGGCGGCGAAGTCACCGGTATTCGCATCATGTTGGGCATGGGGTTGGCGACTCTTAGCGGTCGTGTGCAGTCGAGCGAAGGCGGAACGCCGGCGGCGGGCGCCGGGGTGTTGCTCGTGCGGGCGGATCCGGCGTTGTGGCATTTGCAGAGCTTGCGTCTCTTTGCGACTACGGATCCGAACGGCGCGTTCACGCTTCAGGGTCCGCCCGGAGAGTACCTGCTGTTCACGTGGGACGTCCGCAATCGGCCGCTGCAAAAGATCGAAGACTTTGTACGGTCGCAAGCTGCGAACGCGCGCCGCATCACGTTGTTGAGCAAGGAAGAGAAACAAATGGAACTGACGCTTGCGCCGCCGAAGAAGTAACCACAAAAGGCACAAAAGACACAAAAGGCACAAGAGAAATTTCTAAAGGAAAGTAACGCTTAATTTCTAAAGGAAAGTAACGCTTTTGATTTGTCGTTACTCCCTTTTGAAAATCCTTTTGTGCCTTTTGTGGTTGTTAGTGGCTCATCGCGTAGATGACGACGTTGATTCCGACCTTGTAAGCA
>DASRIM010000339.1:0-16697 GCA_035649995.1 Pyrinomonadaceae bacterium
CAGCAGGCAGCCGGGTGCGCGCTTGTATCGCAGCGGCGACAAAGCCAAGCGGATGGCCAATGGCGAGGTTGAGTATCTGGGCCGCCTGGACCATCAGGTGAAGCTACGTGGTTTTCGCATCGAGTTGCGGGAGATCGAATCGGTCCTCGCCAGCCACGCGGCTGTAAAAGACGCTGTTGTCATTTTGCAAAAAGACGACCAGCGCCTCGTCGCTTATGTCGTTCCAAAAGAAAACGTCAGCATGACAGAGTTGCGCGAGCACGTGCGCGTCAGTCTGCCGGACTACATGGTTCCCTCATCATTCGTCGAGCTCGAAAAACTTCCGCTCACAGCCAACGGCAAACTCGACCGCGCCGCACTGCCGGCACCTTCTACGATGCGCTCGGAATCCACCGGCCTCTACGTTGCACCACAAAACGACGTCGAGCTCCAGCTCGCGCAGATCTGGGAAGAGATACTTTCCGTCCGTCCCATCGGCGTTCATGACAACTTCTTCGAGCTCGGCGGACACTCATTCCTCGCCTTGCGTCTCATGCGTCAGATTCAAAAGCAATTCGGCGTTGAGCTTCCACTCGTCTCGCTTTTCGAAGGAGCGACCATTCATCAACTCGCACAACTCTTGCAAAGTAACCGACAGCCGAAGGCGCCTCTGGTTGCAATACAACCGACCGGAACGAAGCCGCCGTTCTTCTGTATCCACGAAATCACCGGCTCCGTTCTCAGCTACGTCAACCTCGCGCGTCACCTCGGCCTGGACCAGCCGTTCTACGGTCTGCAAACGCCCGACTTCGGGGCAGACAGGCAGCCGTACCAGACGCTACAAGAGATGGCTGCTGACTACATCAACGAACTACGCAAGGTGCAACCGGATGGCCCGTATCACCTCGGCGGCTGGTCCTCAGGCGGGCTCGTCGCGTTCGAGATGGCCCAACAGTTGACCCGCGATTCTCACGAGGTCTCGCTGCTCGCGTTGATCGACACAGCGGTCCCGACTTCCAATGGAAACGAAGAATACGACGATGCGTCGCTCCTTGCCGGACTGGCGCGCGTCCACAATCTTCCGCTCTCGATTGCAGAACTCCGCTCCGTCCCGGCAGAACAACAATTTCGCTACGCCATCGAGAAAGCAAACGTCGGCGAGGCCCTCGACGTCGAGCAACTCAGGCGTCTTCTCGACGCGAGCAGAACAAACCTGCGCGCCGGTCAACATTACCGTTTGCAACGCTACCCGAACCGCGTCACGTTGTTCCGCTCGACCGAACAGCGGCCGGACGCTGCCGGCGAAGACCAGTTCAAGATCTACGACGATCCCGCACTCGGATGGAGCGAGTTCTCCAGCGAGCCGATCGAGATCCATCACATTCCCGGAAGCCATTTCACCCTGCTCACCGAACCCCACGTCGAGGTTCTCGCCGCGCGTCTGAAAACGTGTCTCGCGAGATCCGGCGAATCTGTACTGACGGCAAGGTCATCATGAACGACAACTACACCGACTACCTGATCATCGGCGCCGGCCCAGCCGGTTTACAGCTCGGTTACTTCTTCGAAAAAGCCGGCCGCGACTACCGCATCCTCGAGGGTGGCCCAACGCCCGGAACTTTCTTCCGCACCTTTCCGCGTCATCGCACGTTGATCTCCATCAACAAGGTCTACACCGGTTTCGACGATCCCGAAATGAACCTGCGCTGGGACTGGAACTCGCTATTGAGCGACGACGACGAGATGCTGTTGAAAAACTACACCGGCAAATATTTCCCCGATGCCGGCGTTTTAGTGCAGTACCTGACCGACTACGCGCAACGGTTCGATCTGAAGATCGACTTCGACGCGAAGGTGAGCAGGATCTCGAAACATGACGATCTATTCGAGGTCCAAACCACGAACGGCAAGGCTTATTCGAGCGCGCGTCTGATCATCGCGACCGGCGTTTCCCGGCCTTACGTGCCGCAGATCCCGGGAATCGAGCTGGCGAAAAACTACACGGAAGTCTCCCTCGATCAGGATGAGTTCAAGAACAAGCGCGTGCTCATAATCGGCAAAGGCAACTCCGGTTTCGAGACTGCGGAACATCTGACGCCGGTCGCAGCCCTGATCCACATCGCGAGCCCGAATCCGTTGAAGATGGCCTGGAAGACGCACTTCGTCGGCCATCTGCGAGCGATCAACAACAGCGTCCTCGACACGTATCAACTCAAGTCGCAAAACGCAGTGCTTGACGCCACAGTCGAAAACATCCAGCGGCACAACGGCCAGTTAGCCGTCTCGTTCAACTACAGCCACGCGAACGGTGAACGCGAAGAGCTTCTTTACGACGACGTCATCCTGGCGAGCGGTTTTCGCATGGACACTTCGTTCTACGACGAGAGCGCGCGTCCCGAGATGGTTATCGACGAGCGTTTCCCCGCACAGACGTCGGAATGGGAATCGACCAACGTCAAAAATCTCTACTTTGCGGGAACGTTGACGCAGATGAGGGATTTCAAGAAAACTACTTCCGGTTTCATTCACGGATTTCGTTACAACGTGCGGGCGCTGCACCGCATTTTCGAAAGCAAGTATCACGCGCAGCCCTGGCCGCGTCGGGAGATCGACGCGTCGCCGCAAGCGCTCTGCGATGCAGTGATCAAGCGCGTGAACCAGACCTCAGCGTTGTGGCAGCAGTTCGGGTTTCTGTGCGACTACGTGAGCATAGATGCCGGCGGGCAGGTGGCGCACTATTACGAAGAGCTGCCTGTCAGCTACGTTCATGAGAGTGAATTCGGGCGGCACGAACGATATTTCCTGATCACGCTCGAGTATGGTCCGGAGCACGCGTTTGACGATCCGTTCAACGTTCAGCGCGTGGAAAGAAACGACGTGAAGAACGCGAACCAGAGTAACTTTCTGCATCCGATTGTGCGACACTACTCCGGCTCGACGTTGATATCGGAGCATCACGTGATCGAGGATCTGGCGGCGCAGTGGCTGGAAGACGTTCACACGCAGCCGCTGTTGCAGTATTTCAGCGAAGCAGCGCCGGCCGCGGATGGCCGGGCGCAGGTTGCTACCGCAGGATACGAAAGTACTGGAAACGACTAATCAAGGAGAGAAAGAGACAATGCGTGACGACGAGAGAGAAGACACTACGATCTACAAGGTAGTTGTGAACCACGAAGAGCAGTATTCGATTTGGCCCGCCGACCGCGAGAATGCGCTCGGTTGGAACGATGCGGGAAAGACCGGTACGAAGGCCGAGTGCCTGGCGTACATCAAGGAAGTCTGGACCGACATGCGCCCGCTCAGCTTGCGGAAGAAGATGGAAGAGGATGCGCGCAAGGCGCAGAGTGGTAGTTAGCGATTAGCGCGCGACGCGCCACAAGGAGTTTTTCAGTAGTTCTTTGACAGTGTGGAAGAGAGGAGGCTGCGTGATGCGTAGGGAGCTTCTGATCTATCTGATTGGCCCATTGATTGTCATGGCGCTCGGCCTCGGTGCGTGCCACCGGCAAGAGCAGGCCAAAATCTCGCGGCCCATTCCGAAGGTTTGGGACGAAGCGGCCATGGCCTCATTCGAGTTACCGCTCGCCGATCCCGGCATCGTCCTCAGACACGCATCGGCGGACGAGTACTACCGCATCCGCGAACGAACGATCTGGAAGAGCTATCCGGTGTACGCTCCCGGCAAAGAGCCGCCCGACTACATGGCCTGGCTCGAAGAGCAAGAACCCGAGATCGTTTTCGACCCAACCAAACTCCACACGGATGAAGACTGGATCAAAGCCGGCGAGATAGTTTTCGACGCCCCGATCACGTTCAACGAGCTCGCCGGCGTCCGCAGCGTTCAGGATCCAGCCTGGTACGAGAAGAACAAGGTTCCCGTCGCCGCCGACGGAACCGTCCCGTTCATTCGTTACGTGATTCGCGAGCAGGGAAACGTCGAGATCGGCGACTTCTCCTGCGCGATGTGCCACATCCGCGTGATGCCGGATGGATCGACGATCAAAGGCGCGCAGGGAAACTTCCCGTTCGGCTCCGTCTTCGCTTCCGGACTCCCGACAAACATCAGCATCGAAATCCTGCGTAAGACGAACATGCAGTTGTTCTCGGCGCCGTGGGTGAAAAACGATCCGCACTCACGACTCGATCAGATGTCGATGGAAGAGATCGTTGCCGCGTACGAGGCGCTTCCAGCCGGCGTGATTCCGCGTTTCGGCAGCAGCATCTTTTATCCACCGCAAGTGCCGGATCTAATCGGCGTGAAGGACCGTCATTACCTGGACCACACGGGCCTGATGCGCCAGCAGTCGCCCGAGGATCTGATGCGCTACTCGTCAATCGTACAGGGCGTGGACATTCTCGATCGCTTCGGCAGCCACATTCCCGTCGCGAATGCGCCGGAACCGGAAAACATGTCGCGCTACAGCGACGCGCAACTTTACGCGCTGGCGCTCTACGTCTACTCACTGCAACCGCCGCCGAACCCGAACAAGTTTGACGACCTGGCGAAACGCGGACAGGAAATATTCAATCGAGAGCGCTGTGGCGGCTGTCACACGCCGCCGCTCTACACGAACAACGCGTTGATGCCGGTGGAAGGTTTCAAACCGCCGCCGGAGTCACAGCGAAAGTTCGCCATCATGCCGATCGCACTCGACACCGACCCGAACCTCACGCTCAACACCAGGCGAGGAACGGGTTACTATAAAGTCCCGTCACTGAAAGGCCTCTGGTATCGCAGCCCGCTCGAACACAACGGTTCGATCGCTACTCTGGAAGACTGGTTCGATAAGCGCCGGCTGCGCAACGACTACGTGCCGACCGGATTTCGAGGCGCCGGCGTGAAGAACCGGCCCGTGAAGGGACACTTATACGGCCTCGATCTCTCACTCGAAGATCGCAAGGCCCTCATCGCTTTCCTGAGAACGCTTTAGTCATGAAACAAGTCTATCTAAAACCAAACGTCCTCGTTGAGCCGCTGTACAACCAATGGTACGCGTGGGGCTGTTTGATGTATCCGGCGACGGCCGCGCTCTACATGGTCAACTCACACTTGAAGATCATGCAGTCGTT
Source organism: Pyrinomonadaceae bacterium (assembly GCA_035649995.1). Classification (GTDB taxonomy): domain Bacteria; phylum Acidobacteriota; class Blastocatellia; order Pyrinomonadales; family Pyrinomonadaceae; genus PSRF01. The sequence continues at coordinate 5,047 of DASRIM010000339.1, forward strand.
CATCGCGGCGCCGCAGGTCCACGTCAACGCGCTCAAGAACCCGGCGATGATCGGCGGCCCGTTCATCAGTTACCCTCCTGAGAAAGCCGGCGAGATCAAGGCGCTGATGGAAAGGACGATCAAAGAGCGGCCGCACATGTTGGAGTTGGCCCACGCCATCCAGGAGCTCGATCGGATCGTCTCGACCGAGGCGGAAGGTTATTCGATGGCGCCGGTCTATCAGAAAGTCCCCGACCTGCTGAAAGGCTACGTCGAGCTCGTTTACGACCTTCACAATCGGCCGCACATCCGTTTCCTCGAAGGCCTGCTCTACAAGAGCAAGTACTACGACGTTGACGCGCAGACGATCGCGTTTTCCTTGATTGACAAGGACGAGCGGCCCTACGTGATCAGCACTCCGCGCCTCATCGGCGAGGGCTTCATGCAGATGAAGATACCCTTCCACGATCCGCGTCTCGACGAACTGTTCAAGATGAAACGCACGCCGCGGCCGTTAGAGGAGATCCGCGAACTGCTGCCAGTCAACGGGGATCACGACCTGTTTTCGACGTTTTTCACCGAGAAAGCACCGCCTCCGCCGGAAAAGTACACGGGCGACGACGTTCGCATTCGGCACTTCGGCCACGCCTGCGTACTGGTCGAAACGAGCAAAGTCAGCATCTTCGTCGACCCGCTCATCAGTTACCAGATCGAGAGCCCGATAAAACGCTATACGTATTCGGATTTACCTGAGACAATAGACTACGTCCTGATCACCCACTCCCATCAGGATCATTGCATGTTCGAAACCCTATTGCAGTTGCGTCACAAGATCAGAAATCTGATCGTGCCGAAGAGCAACAGCGGATGTTTGTCGGATCCTTCCGTGAAACTCGTGCTTCAGCACATGGGTTTCGAGAACGTGCGAGAGATTGATGAGATGGAAACGATCCGCGTCGAGGACGGAGGCATTACCGCACTCCCGTTTCTTGGCGAGCACGCGGATCTGAACGTGCGGAGCAAGAGCGCCTATTTCATCAAGTTGAAAGGGCGCTCCGTGGTGTGTGCGGCTGATTCGGAAAACATCGAATCGAAGATGTACACGCACATCCACGACTTTACGAAGAGAGTGGACATCGTATTTCAGGGTTGCGAATGCGAAGGCGCGCCGTTGAGCTGGTTGTACGGTTCACTGTTTACCCAGCCGCTGCCGCGTAAGCTCGATCAATCGCGACGTTTGAATAGTTCCAACTACGAAAAGGCGATCCGCACAGTCGAAGAGCTCAAGCCGGACACCGTTTACGTTTACGCGATGGGCCTCGAGCCCTGGTTGCCGTTCATGACCACGCTCGAGTACACGGAGCAATCGAAGCAGTTGCAGGAAGCGAAGAAGCTGGTTGAGGAGTGCAACCGCAGAGGCATCGCTTCGGAGATTTTGTATGGGCATAAGGAAATTTTCCTGAGTCCGGTGGAAGAAGAGGCGGTACAACCCAAGGTCAGAAAGGTACATTCACCATGAAGAACGTCGCGAAGATTCTCATCGTCACGCTTATGTTCCTGCTCACAGTTTCTGGCGTCTATTTCACCGAGCAGAGAGTGTCCGCGCAGGCTCAACTGAAGAATATCCAGGTGCTCAAAGACGTACCAGCCGATCAGATACCCGCCACCATGAGTTTCATCGCGGGATCGCTTGGCGTCACGTGCGGTCATTGCCATACCGTTCCCGCGTTCGATAAAGACGACAAACCAGCCAAGCTGCGCGCGCGCGAAATGATGTTGATGATGCGGAAGATCAATGCGGACAACTTCAAGGGCGCGACTGTCGTCAACTGCTCGACCTGCCATCAGGGAAGGACCCAACCAAGGACCACCGCACCACTCCCTCACGTCGATCTCACGAAAGCGGAAACCGCCGCCGCGCCAGGGCCACTGCCGACCGCCGACGAGGTCCTCGCGAAATACACGCAGGCTTTGGGCGGCAAAGACAAACTCGACAAGTTGACAACGCTGGTAATGAAAGCCGGTCCCAACCCGCCGCAAACGATCTACCGGAAAGCACCAAATAAGTTGTTGATCGAGCAGGGGAATTCCAGGCAGGCATACAACGGCACGATCGTATGGCGCGGCAACCAACAAGGCGCGCAGGAAGTGCGTAGCGCGCAGGACGTTAACGGCGCGAGGCGCGACGCACTCTTCAACCGGAACATCGCGCTTAAAGAGCAGTTTGCGACGATGGAGGTCAAGGGTCGTGAGCAGATCGGCGATAAGGAAGTCTATGTCGTCGAAGGCACGTTCGCGGATACCGCGCTGGAGAAGACGCTGTTCAACATTAAGCGCGAACGGTTGTATTTCGACACGAAGTCGGGATTGTTGATTCGTCGATTGTTGGAGTATGAAACACCACTCGGCCGGCTACCGGAACAAACAGACTTCGACGACTATCGTGCGGTCGAAGGGGTGATGGTCCCGTTCACGATCGTCACTTTGCGGCCGCCATTTACGAGGATCATGAAGTTCAGCGAGATCACGGTGAACACGCCGTTGGACGACGCGAAGTTCGAGATGCCGAAAAGCCCGGGTCCATAAACCATAGATCTTTTTAATTGCGTCATGTCCCGAATGATAGTTATCGGGAGTGGCCTCGTCGGCACTGTTCTCGCCGTTTACCTGGCGAAGCAGGGTCACGAGGTCCAGGTGTACGAACGGGTCGCGGATCCGCGCGAAGCGGATCCGAGCTCCGGCCGTTCGATCAATCTCACACTGTGCGATCGCGGGTTCGCCGTGCTGGACAGTATCGGCGTGGGCGATGCTGTCCGCGCCGTCTCCGTTCCCGTCAAAGGACGGCTGGTCCATGACGTTAAAGGCGAGCTGACCTTCCAGCCTTACGGAAACAACGGCGAAGCAATCTATTCCATCGCCCGCACCGATCTGAACAAAGTACTGCTGGACTTCGCCGAACGTAACTTCGACATCGATTTCTCCTTCAACGAAAAATGCCTCGACATCGACTTCTGCGCTCCGTCGGTCCAGCTCCGGAACCTGAGAACCGGCGACGTCAGCAGCGCTAACGCAAGACTCATCTTCGGTTGCGACGGCGCGTACTCCGCGGTGCGTTCGAAGATGCAACGCAAGATGCGTCTCAACTTTTCGCAGCATTACTGGGACCAGGGTTACAAAGAGCTCCGCGCGCACACCTCCACTGAGCGTGACTGGACCGCCGAGCGAAACGTCATTCATATCTGGCCGCGGAAAGACTACATGCTCATCGGTTTCCCAAACGTCGACGGCACGTTCACCGTTGCGCTGCACCTGCCGTTCACCGGCCCGCTCTCGTTCGAATCGCTCGTCACCGACGCGGACGTGCGCGAGTTGTTTCAGACCTCGTTTCCGGACGTGATTCCACACATGCCCGAACTGATCGACGACTTTCTCAATCATCCGGCAAACCCGATGGTCACGATCAAGTGCTCGCCGTGGTCGTATCAGGACCGCGCCGTGTTGATCGGCGACGCGGCCCACTCGATCTACCCGTCGTACGGTCAGGGCGCAAACGCCGGCTTCGAAGATTGCGCGACGCTCTTCGAATGCATGCAGACGTATCGCGAAGACTGGAAACAGGTCCTGAAAGAATTTGAACGACGGCGCCGGCCAAACACGGACGCCATCGCCGACCTCTGCGTTGAACACTTCAAGGAGCTGCGCGACCTGGTTGGCTCGCCGGAGTTTCTGCTGCGCAAAGAGATCGAGCGGACCATCAATCACGCTTATCCGGACAAGTACAAAGATCTCTACTCGATGATCACGTTCACCTGCATGCCCTACGTCGAGGCCATGCGCATCGACCGCGAACAGCGCTCGATCCTCGATCAGCTCATGGCCATCGACGGCATCGGGCAAAAACTTCACACGGCGGAAGTCAGCGGCGTTATCGATCGTCTGATGTCCGCTCGCGCGCTAAAAACCAATGCCTAAAGGATTCCGCATCGTATTGATCGTCCTGCTGGTCTTCCTGACGATCACCGTGCTGCACGTCTGGCTCAACATCGGGTTCGACACGCTCGGTCTCACGTCACGAAAGGCCGAGACGTCGTTCCGAGTGGGCTTTCTTCCGGTTACCTGACACCTCACGTGCCCCGTCACCGACTGGATTAACAGAAAGACCACCGGTGAGGGGTTCTATGAGCCCGTGAGGTTCAGTGGATTTCCGGAAATCAAAGAGTCGATCGTGTCAGGTCACCTGCCCGCGACGTTCATGCTCGCGCCGCTGGCGATGAAACTGCGGCAGGAAGGCGTGCCGATCAAGATCATCTACCTGGGCCATCGCGACGGGACGGCGCTGATGGTCCACAAGGATTCGAAGATCTTTCGCATCGCGGATCTGAAAGGGAAGACGATCGCGGTCCCGAATCGTTACTCGAACCAGTATCTGATCATCTTCCGGGGACTGCGCGACGCCGGGTTGAGCATCAGGGACGTGAAGATCGTCGAAATGGGGCCGCCCGACATGCCTGCCGCGCTGTATTCAAAGGCCGTCGATGCGATCACTTCGGGTGAGCCGTTTATGGGTCAGACGCAGCTCGAAGGTTACGGCCGCGTGCTTTACCAGGCGAAAGAGATCTGGCCCAACTTCATCTCGTGTGTGCTGGTCGCGCGCGAAGACGCGATCAAAAACCATCCTGAGTTTATTCAACGCCTTGTTACCGGGATCGCACAGAGCGGGAAGTGGCTCGATAACGGGATGGACCACCGCATGAGGGCGGCCGAGGACATTTCCGGTCATTACTACAACCAGAAGCCCGAGCTGCTTCGGTTTGTCCTGAGCCAACCGCCGGATCGCGTCACTTATTCAGACTTACAGCTCGCGAAGAAGGATTTCGAAGTCATCGAAGCCCTTGCCCGCGAGGCAGGCATTCTAAGCGGCGCCGTCAAGTTCGAAGACTACGCCGACCCGACCTTCTCCCAACGAACTCACGACGCCCAACCGTATCCCTGGGACGGAAAGAAATAACATGAACCGCAAACTAGGATCGATCATGTTGCCGCTGTCGGTGGCGGCGTTGTTGATTGCGCTGTGGTACGTCGCGGTGAGTTTGTCGGGCACGACGATCCTGCCGAAGCCGAACCAGGTAGTCACGGGCATGGTGGAGCTCGCGCAGCGCGGCGTGCTGGGCAAGTACGTCGTCGCGTCGCTGTTCCGTGTTTCATCCGGGTTCTTGTTGGCGCTGCTGGTTGGCATACCACTCGGCCTGTTTCTCGGCTGGTTCCTGCACGCGTTTCAGGCGTTCAACCCCGTCATCCAGGTGCTGCGTCCGATCTCGCCGATAGCCTGGATCCCGCTCGCGATACTGTGGTTCGGCGTCAGCGACCTCGCGCCGATCTTTCTGATCTTTCTCGCGAGTTTATTCCCCATCACGACGGCCACGATGTCGGCCGTGCAAAACATCCAGTTGGTCTACCTGCGCGCGGCGCGAAACTTCGGCGTGAAGCGTTTGAAGTTGTTCACGAAGATCGTCTTTCCGGCAGCGTTGCCGCAGATCATTACCGGCATACGCATCGCACTCGGCGTCGCCTGGCTCGTCGTCGTTGCCGCCGAGATGATCGCCGTCAATTCCGGTCTCGGTTATCTGATCATCGACGCCCGCAACGCCGGAATGCGTTACGACCTCGTCGTCGCGGGCATGGTGCTGATCGGGCTAATCGGTCTGACTCTCGACTTTCTCGTGCGCCGTCTCGAGCGGATCGAAGAAGTCCGTTGGGGTTTCAATCGTTAATATGCAAGACAATTCTGTTATCACCATCAACGATCTGTGGATGTGTTTCTCCAACACGCCGGTCCTGGAGAGTGTCAATCTCTCGATCAGCGAATCAGAGTTCGTCTGTATTGTTGGACCATCCGGCTGCGGCAAATCGACTTTGCTGAACATCGTCGCGGGCTTCCTCGCGCCGACTAAAGGCAGCGTCTTGATCAAAGGCGAGCCCGTCATCGGCCCGCACAAGAAACGCATCTTCATCTTCCAGGAAAACGGCGTCTTTCCGTGGCTGACCGTCGAGGACAACGTCGGTTTCGGCCTGCTCGACAAATCGACGAAAGAACGCAACAAGATCGTCTCGCACTACATCGATATGGTCGGTCTGACCGGGTTCGAGAAAGCGTATCCGCGCGAGCTCTCGGGCGGCATGAAGCAACGCGCCGAAATCGCGCGCGCACTCGCCGCCGATCCCGACATTCTTTTCATGGACGAGCCGTTCGGCGCACTCGACTTTCTGACGCGCCTGCGAATGCGCGCCGAGTTGATCCAGATCTGGCAGCGCGAGAAGAAGACGATTCTGTTCGTCACACACGACGTCGAGGAAGCATGCCAACTCGCGGACCGTGTCATCGTCATGACGAAACGGCCGGCGACGATCAGCGCCGACATCGACGTAAAACTGCCGCGTCCGCGCGATCTCGACTCTTCAGAATATCTCGGCATTCGCGACGAGATCTTCGAAGTCATGGGTTTCGCGCCAACCGGCGCGGCTCAGGAAACGGTGCAGCAAGCCGGCGATCCATCCGCAAACGGAGGCCGCAGCATCGTCAATCCCTTGCGCGTGAAAAAGATGGACGCCGACGTGATTATCATCGGCGGTGGACCGGCGGGCTCTTCGCTCGGCCGGCACCTTTCGCGCGCTGGAGTGGACCACCTGATCATCGACAAGGCGCATCATCCACGCGCGCATGTCGGCGAATCACTCTCGTTGGCGTCAACCGCACTGCTCGGCGAGCTCGGTTTTCTGGCGACGATGGAACGCGAGAAGTTCGTCGTCAAACGCGGCTTCTCATGGAACACGTGGTTCGATCGCGCTCCGATCGACATCGAGTACGACGAACTCGAGGACGATGGCTACGCTTACCAGGTCGATCGCGGAAAGTTCGACGAGTTGCTGCTGCGGTTCGCGCGTGAGAACGGCTCGCGAGTGTTCTCCGGAGCGACCGTCGAGCGCGTCAACTTCAATCGCTCGGGTTTCGCCAACGGCGTGACTGTGAAAGTCGGCGAGTCGAGATTCATTTTGCAGTCGAAGATGGTCGTCGATGCCTCCGGCCGTCAGGGACTAATCGGCAGCCAGTTCGATCTGCGGAAAGCCTCTTCGGACTTGCCGCAGTTTGCCATCCATAGCTGGTTTACGAACGTCGATCGCGGACCGCTCGCGACCGCTGACTTCACACACATTCACCTGCTGCCGGTCCCGCGCGGCTGGGCGTGGCAGATTCCTATCACTGACGAGATCACGTCCGTAGGCGTCGTCTCGAGCCGCGAGCATCACGTCAAGTCGGGTGAAGACGTCGATCAGTTTTTCAAATGGACCATCGGCATGAGCCCGCTGCTCCCCGTGCGAATGGCTAACGCCACGCGCCTGCGCGAGTATCGCCTCGACGGTAATTTCAGTTATCGCATGGAACGGCTCGTTGGAAATGGTTGGCTGATGGTGGGCGACGCGGCTTTCTTCGTCGACCCAATCTTCTCGTCGGGAATCAGCGACGCACTGTTTTCGGCGAAACTTGCCGGGGCAACTATTGTCGACGCGTTGAAGGCGAACGATCTCAGCGAAGAGCGTCTTCGACGATACGAAGAGGCGCTCGCGCCCGGTCTTGCCGTGTGGCAGGAATTTGTCCAACTCTTTTATCAACACTCCCCGATCTTCATGCGAACCCTTGCCGATAGCGTGCATCGTGCGGACGCCATTCGCGTATTTGAAGGTGGTGTGTACGACGAATCCGCAGCTCACACTGTGAAGAAGTTGGCTGGTCTCTTCAGCGCGATACAGTCCGATGTGGAACACCCGCTTCACCGTGTTCAAGCCGCGCAAGCCGTCTGAAATTTCGAAATCTCCAAAGATGCCTGCTGGCGGGAAGCAAGCATAAACCGCAACCTTGATTCGTAAATTCGTGGCGCGCCTCCCGCAACGAACCCGAATTACGAATCCCCTGTGTAGGAGGTCCAAATGAAAACTCTCGTGCTCCCTGTTTTTGTCTTGCTCGTGGTGGTGAGTTCGTTGATGGTAGCCCCCACTGGCTTTACGCAAGCCGACACTTCCACCATCCATATGGAAACTGAGTTGGCCGCCAATCTGCCCAATCCGTGCAACGGAGAATTGGTGGCCACCACGGCGTTACAAAAAGATGTGATCCATATGACCACCAATGAGAATGGCACCCACCTCGACATCGTGACGAACCTCCATGGAACCGGTACTGGTCTGACGACCGGCGCCGAATACCGTTTGAACGCAGTGTCGTCAGCCAGCCTCAATATCGTGGGCGCCGAGAACCAAACGTTGCACCAGAATTTCATCTTTAACGGGCAGGGAAGTGCGCCCAATTTCCACGTGCAGGTGGTTGAGCACATTACAGTCAACGCCAACAACGAGATCGTCGTGGATTTCAGGAAAGTGAATACGTCGTGTAACTGACACGTGTGCTGCTAAATGATGCCACTGCGGTAAGCCGTGGCATCATTTCCGGCCCTCGACCCTCCACTAACCCTCCGAGCGAAATAGAAACATGAACGAAGGAATACTCGGGGCCATCGGACGGACGCCGCTGGTCAGGTTGAAGCGTCTCTTCGCAGACTCCGATCTGCGCGTGTGGGCCAAGCTGGAGTCGCTCAATCCCGGCGGCAGTACAAAAGACCGGCCTGCGCTCAGGATCATCAAGCACGGAATCGAGTCGGGCGCCATCAAGTCCGGCACGACGATCATCGAATCGAGCTCCGGAAACATGGGCATCGGACTGGCGCAGGTCTGTTCGTATTTCGGGTTGAAGTTCATCTGCGTCGTCGATGCGAAGACCACGGCGCAAAACATTCGACTTTTGAAAACTTATGGCGCCGAGGTCGATCTCGTCTCGCAGCCCGATCCGAATACGGGTGAGTATCTTCAGGCGCGCCTCGATCGCGTTCACGAACTGCTTGCCGCTTATCCGGAAAGTTTTTGGCCCAACCAGTACGCCAGCCTGCAAAACTCGCTGGCCCATCACGACACGATGCGCGAGATCGTGACGAGCATTGGCGACAACCTCGATTACGTTTTTTGTTCGGTCAGTACCTGCGGAACGATCCGCGGCTGCGCCGAATACGTGCGAGCTCACAAACTACGCACGACCATTATCGCCGTTGATGCTGTCGGCAGCGTCATCTATGGCGATCAAAAAGGGCGACGGCTGATCCCTGGTCATGGCGCGGCGATGCGTCCGAAACTGTTTCGCGGCGACCTGGCGGAACGGTGTGTTCACGTTTCGGATCTCGATTGCGTCGTTGGCTGCCGGCTGTTGGTCCGCCAGGAGTCGATACTGGCGGGTGGTTCATCAGGCGGAGTGTTGATGGCGTTGAAGAACATCAGCCACGAGATCCCGCGCGGCTCCAACTGTGCATTGATCTTTCCCGACCGCGGCGAACGTTATCTCGACACGATCTATTCGGACGAGTGGGTCGAAAAACATTTTGGAGACGTGTCGTCTCTATGGACCATAACGGCGAAAGAGGAAGAATGGGCGACCGCGACGGCAACTTACTGATCCTGACGAACCGCGACGTGCGCTCGCTTCTCGACGGCTGCGAGAGGGAAGTGATCGACGTCGTCAGCAGGGCTTATCAGACGCACGAGTTCGGCGAGAGCTCCTTGCCGCATTCGACCTTTCTGCGGTTTCCGAACCAGCCGCGCGATCGGATCATCGCTTTGCCGGCGTATCTCGGTTCTGACTTCAGAGTGGCCGGCGTGAAGTGGATCGCGTCGTTTCCGGAGAACCTCGACAAAGGTCTCGAGCGCGCCTCGGGTGTCTTGATCCTGAGCTCGCCCGTAACTGGAAGACCGCAGGCTGTGCTGGAGGCGTCTGTAATCAGCGCGCAGCGAACAGCGGCCAGTGCGGCGCTCGCCGCGCAAACGCTGCAACGAAAGCCAGGAGCGGAGCAGATCGGTATAATCGGCTGCGGCCTCATCAGTTTGGAAACGGTGCGGTTCCTGCTGGCTGCATGTCCTGAGATCAGAAGTATCGTCGTTCATGATATAGATGACGCACGGGCGCAGTCGTTCAAGCAAAAGTGTCGCGGCGTTTCGGCGGAGGTTGAAGTCGAGACTGCAAGGACGATCGACGCCGTTTTGCGAGGCGCGTCGTTAGTGCTGTTTGCGACGACGGCGCTCGAGCCGTACGTGAGGGATTTGTCGAGTTGCGCGCCAGGCGCTACGATCCTGCATATCTCTTTACGCGATCTGTCGGCTGAAGCGATCTTGAGTTGCGACAACATCGTCGACGACGTAGATCATGTCTGCCGCGCGCAGACGTCGGTCCATCTCGCGGAACAGGTGGTAGGGAATCGGGATTTCATCCGCGGCACGCTGGCCTCGATGGTTCGCGGCCTCATCCCGCCACGGATCGACGACGCGACGATCACGATCTTCAGTCCCTTCGGCCTGGGCGTGCTCGACATCGCGGTGGGCAAATTCGTCATCGACCGCGCCACCGCAAACGGCTGCGGTACCGTGATCGAATCATTCAATGCTACCTACACCGAAGAATAAAAGTTGACAAGGGTTTAGTTCACGCATAGATTGGCTTCCGAAACACGAACAGATCGGCCTCAAACCTCTCTCATAACCGTTGAGGACGACGGCAATGCTAGAGTCGTTAGATTTACAAACAAGAAAAAAACTGAGAGACATCCTCGATGTGACGACGAACCTCGTGGTCGTGGTGTTTGCCTTAGTTGCGATAGGTGTGCTCGTAAAGTCTTATTTCGCTTCGAAGGGCGTAAACACCAGCGTTCCGATCTCGAGGGGGAGCGCGTTCCCGCAAATACCGGGAGTCGATTACAACAAGAGTCCGCGAACTCTCATCCTCGCGCTGAACGTGGACTGTCGCTACTGTACGAGGAGTGTGCCGTTCTACAACTCTCTGGCTGAAGCGCGTCAGGAAAACACGAAGCAGTTCAACATCGTCGCCGCCTTCATCAACAATGAAGAAGGCCTGGTGAAGAGTTATATCGAGGAGAAACAACTGTCGGTACAAGCAGTCTCAGGGGTGGACCTAAACAAGCTCGGCATCCAGATGACGCCGACGATCATCCTCGTCGACAGCAACGGCAAGGTTCTGGACTCGTGGCGCGGTGAGCTTCAACCCGATGGTGAACGCGAAGTCTTTGAAGCAGTCGGTCTACCCTACAAGCCCCGCACCGGCTCAACCTCTACAGAGGTCAACATCAAGAAAACTGTAGATATTTTCGACGAGCAGAACGCGGCGTTGTCGATCCGTCCGCACGGCAAAACCCAGAACGATCCCGCACATTTCGTCGAGGTATTCGACGTAAACAGCCACGGGAACGTTTACCTCGCCTACGGTACGTCGATGTACAAGTACGACGCGAACGGAAAGCTGAAAGACGTACGTCGTTTGCCTGCCGACTTTACGAGCCCGTTCTGCATTGACGACGCCGGTAACATCTTTGCGGCAGGCGCACGTGGACTGACCATCTTTTCCCCGGAACTTGTAAAGGTTCGTCACATATCGCTCGACCATTTGCCTGAGGACGCATTCACGTTGAAGATGGCGCTCGATCGCAAGCGAGAATCGGTGTACATACAGACATATACTCCGAACCCCCTTGCGCAGATCCTCTACAGGTTCGATCTGAAGTCCGGGC
>DASRIM010000340.1:0-4672 GCA_035649995.1 Pyrinomonadaceae bacterium
CATTCCGCACGGTCTCGACCCGGCCGTGCTGATTGGCGTCGTTGTGATGCTGGTGGCGGCGAAACTCGGCGGCGAACTGTTCGAGCGTCGCGGGCAGCCGGCCGTGCTGGGCGAACTGGGCGCGGGCGTGGTGCTCGGAAACCTCGTGATCTTCGGCTTCACCGGCCTCGAAGGACTCAAGACCAACGAAACGATAGCGGCGCTGGCTGAGCTGGGCGTCATCATCTTGTTGTTTGAAGTCGGGCTCGAATCAGACTTGCGACAGATGATGGAGGTTGGGTCGTCGTCGCTGCTGGTGGCGGTGTTGGGCGTCGTCGCGCCGTTTCTGCTCGGCTGGGCGGTCTCCGCTTATTTCATTCCCGACGAACCGATGCTCGGTCACATCTTTATCGGCGCGACGCTCTGCGCTACGAGCGTCGGCATCACCGCGCGCGTGTTCAAGGATCTCGGAAAGCTCGCAACGCGCGAGGCGCGAATCATTCTCGGCGCGGCAGTGATCGACGACGTGCTCGGACTGTTGGTGCTCGCAATCGTCGCAGGCGCGATCAGTGCGGCGGCGGCGGGCTCTGTTTTATCGATGATGGACGTGGGATTGATCGCATTGAAGTCGATCGTGTTTTTAGTGGCGTCAATCGCGATCGGACATTCGTTGGTGCCGAGGATGCTTCGCGGTGCAGGCCGGCTGGAGACACGCGGCGTTTTGCTGACGCTTGCTATCTCGTTTTGCCTGTTTCTCGCATGGGCGGCGGCGAAGGTCGGACTGGCGCCGATCGTCGGCGCGTTTGCGGCGGGCCTTGTGCTCGATGAAGTTCACTACAAACCGAAAGACGGACGCACGGAGCGAGATCTCAACGATCTGCTGCAACCGGTCAGCACGGTGCTGGTCCCGATCTTTTTCGTCCTGATGGGATTGAAAGTCGATCTCCGGCTTTTTGCGCGCATGGACATTCTCGGCTTCGCGCTGGTGTTGACGTTAGCGGCGATCGCGGGCAAGCAGATCTGTGGTTTAGGAGTGGTTGAGCGAGGCGTTAATCGTTTGGCCGTTGGCATCGGAATGATTCCGCGCGGAGAGGTCGGTCTGATATTTGCTGGAATCGGAGCGACGCTGATGTTGCCGTCGGCGAATGGAGTCGCCGAGCCGGTGATCGACTCCGCGACTTTCGGTGCGATCGTGATCATGGTTATTATCACGACGCTGGTTGCGCCCCCTGGCTTGAAATGGTCGTTGAGCAGAAAGAGCAGGAAGAAAAGGAAGGATTAAGGCGATGGGAACAAGAGGGGCAGCAAGGAAGGGGCAGCACAAAGCGGGCACGCCCGCAAAACCTCGCGGACAGCAGACCGGGTTCGCCGGCAATCCCGATCAGAACCGGAAGGCGAAGGACGAGACTCCCGCACTGCGCGGTGTTCGGAAGAAGGGCAACAAGATGTTTGGCAGCGCTTCGGAGCAACACATCGGCGGCGACTCAGTCACGCCGAGCACTAACCGGCCATCGACCCCGGCGATGCGGCCTTTAAAGACGAAGTAAGCACCGTTCGAGCGCTAACCCAAACCAACCAGGCGTACCAAACTAACCGGGGCAAACCGGGCCCAACCCGGGGGCCAATTGAGGGCCAAATATGGCCAACCAAATCCATAGATCTGTGTCTATGGCAACGGTGACTGACAGCGAAACAGATTTGATCCGGCGTGCGCAGGCTGACGATTCCGCCGCTTTTTGCTCCTTGGCTGAACGTTACGCGCGCCGGATCTATCTGCTTGCCTTTCACTATTGCCGCAATACTCAGGACGCCGAGGATCTCTCACAGGAAGTATGGCTGAAGGCTTATCAGGCCCTTGGCGGTTTCCGCTCCGACGCTTCGTTCTACACCTGGTTGCGCCGCATTACGATCAATTCTTTTCTGAACCATCAGCGAGCGAGCACGTTCCGCCGCCAGGGCCAAACCAGCGTTGCGGAGCTCATCGAATCCGGTTCCGAAAAATTACTGGAGTCGCACACGTCCTCGCCCCAAACGATCTACAACAAGGTGCTGTTTGAAAGCGTGATGAGTGCCCTGGCCGATCTCACGCCGACCCAACGACTGATGTTTCTGCTGCGGCATTACGAGGGGATGTCGTACGACGAAATCGCCGGCGCTATGAATTGTTCGCCGGGCACAGTCAAGAAAGCGGTGTCGCGCGCGATCGCAAAGTTACGAGTGAAACTGGAAGTAGAAAACGAGGAGCCCGAGCAACTCACACAGCTGGCGGCGCAGGAGTTTTGAAATGCACAAGTGCAAGGAAACAACGGAGCGGATAACGGAACTTCTTCTGGACGGCGCTGATCCGCGGCTTTCGCTGTCGACGGAGTTGCGCGAATGCGCGAACTGCCGCGCAGAGTTTCGCGCCCTTAAAGAGACTCTGCAACTGACGACACGACTCATTGAAACCGCCACGCCGCCAGACAACTATTGGCCCGGTTACCACGCGCGCCTCAGAGAAAAACTGCACGCCGCGCAGCAGCCGCGCGTCGAGCCGGGCCAATACCGTGGCGATCGTCATCCGTCGTGGGTCTCGCGATTCTTTAGCTCGTCGATCCGGGTGCCAGTGCCGGTGGGCCTTGCACTGTTGCTGATGCTGGGCGTTGCGTTCGTGTTTTCAAAACGTGTTTCCACTAAACCTGTCATCGTTCACGTTCCCGTCGAAGTTCCGCGAGAAGTTCCAGTTCCAGTAGTCCAGGAGAAAGAGAAAATCGTCACGCAGATCGTTTACCGTGAAAGGCGATCGAAACCTTCGAAAGCAACACCGGTGTTGCCGAAGAATAACGAGGCAGTCGCAACTCTCGACGGCTTCAAACCGGCGGAGGAGGTCAAACTCACCGTCATAAAAGGAGGGGCTGCGAATGAGAAGTAAAACGTGGGCCCTGCTGCTTTGTCTGCACTGTCTTGCGATCACCGCGATGACGCCCATCGCCGCGATGGGCCAGAATCCCGCGAAGCGACCACTGGTGTTGCCGGTCTTCAACGGCGGCTACGTATCGTTTCGCAGTGAGACGTCAGGCAATGCGCCGCCAGCAGCGACCCCATCGCTTTCCGCGCTGCTGTTCTCGCAAGCATTCACCGGCGAGGACCGCATCATTCATCGCGTACTCACCGACTCCGAGCGCCGCGTCGTGTTCGCTTACGATCTCTCGCTCAGCTCCGATCCGGTGACGAAGAAGTTCAAACTCGTCGTGCTTCCCGCTGACGAAGCTTTTCGCCGCTCGTTTCTGAGAGACAACGCGCCAGTGCGAGCTCACGAGTCGTTTGCGACCTTCCCAAGATCGACTGCTCCGCAGACGCTCGACGATGGCGACGCCGTATCGCTCGAGTTGCTTGTCAATCATGAATCAGGCGTCAAGATCGTCGACGTCGTAAAGGTGACGTTCGACCGTTCGATCCTGCGCGAGAACTATCTCGAAGCCGCGCCGAAGGACTTCACGCTCGACGCCGTTTCATCGCTCGCGATCAAGAGCTACGAACTTTCGATCGACGGAGTCGTCGTCGGCAAGAGTAAATCGAAGCTCGGCTGCGCGGGCTCGCTGCTTTGGTTCTACGTTCCGGATCGCGGGCGTTTCATCCTCTCGCTGTCGCCGCGCGATGGATACTCGTTTGAAAAGATCGGCATGGTCGATGGAAACCGGATCGAGTTTGTCCTGAACGGCGAGCTCTACGAATGGACCTCGGGCGAACCGATCTTTTCGAACGGCGGCGGCGCCTGGAACCTCTGGGTGTTGCACGATCCCAACTATGAGCCGTTGTTCCTGCCCAAGCGCAACGCGCCGCTACCCGGCGGTTCACAAAAAGGACCGAGCGTTTTAGAAAGACTGGAAGACAAGTTTCTTACGCGCCAGGGAATCTCGTGGGTCCGTAACGTTGGAGAAACGAAGGGCGCGGGAAAGCCGAGCATCGATGCGCCTCAACGCGTCATGATCGGCGGCGCAGACAGCATGGAAAATCTCTTACCCAAAATTCCTTAAACTCGATTAAGTCTCCCAACTTCAGCACTCGCTAATCAGCGTCTCAACCCGAGTGATTAGGTTGAGCATGGGACCAGTGTGTTTACAGATGCCTGCAAGGAGATACAGATGACTAGAAGACGACGCACACGCGCGCTATTCCCCATTGCCATTGTTTGCTTGTTGCTGGCGCAGTCGAACGCGCATTCTCAATCGCAGTCGGAGCCGCTGCCGCGGTACGAGGCTGGGGTTGAGTTCACAACGCTCGGCCGCGACGCGTTCGGCGGGACCCGGAACGAAGCCGGAGTTGGCGGACGATTCACCGTCAACCTGAACGAGATGTTTGCCGTCGAAGCAGCCGGGTATATTTTTCCACGGCGTTGTTTTGAGTGCCTGGAAGCTGGCCGGATGTCGCAGGCTGTCGCCGG
Source organism: Pyrinomonadaceae bacterium (assembly GCA_035649995.1). Classification (GTDB taxonomy): domain Bacteria; phylum Acidobacteriota; class Blastocatellia; order Pyrinomonadales; family Pyrinomonadaceae; genus PSRF01. The sequence continues at coordinate 4,403 of DASRIM010000340.1, forward strand.
TGTGAAGGTCGGCAAGCGCTTCGATAGCTGGGGCGTGTTTGCCAAGGCGCGGCCAGGAGTGGTGAGTTTCAGCGATGCTCAAATCGTGTCGTTTCTGCCGGGCTCGTCCGGGCTGTTTCCATTTGGTGTCGAACGCAAGCGCGTGACCAGCTTTGCTGCTGATGTTGGCGGTGTGGTTGAGTTTTACCCTTCGCGAAGAATCGTCACGCGGTTCGACGTTGGCGACACGATTATTCACTTCACGGAGCGAACGCAGGACGTCGTGTTTTT
>DASRIM010000341.1:0-36857 GCA_035649995.1 Pyrinomonadaceae bacterium
GTCAAACATCTGGTATCACCTCGGGCTCGCTTACTACCTGAAAGGCGACTTCAAAGCCGCACTCAACGCGTACCGGGAAGCGATGAAAGTCTCGAAGAACGCGGACATGCTGGTGGCAACCACACACTGGCTGTACATGACTTTGCGCCGGCTTGGGCGCGAGAAAGAAGCGAAACAGGCAGTCGCGGCGATCAAACCGGACCTGGACGTGATTGAAAACGGCGACTATTACAAGCTCATCCGCCTGTATCAGGGCAAAGTCGACGCCGGCGAGCTTTTAAAAGAAGCGACCAGCAGCGCAAACGGGTTGAGTAATGCATCGGTTGGCTACGGAGTTGGAAACTGGCTGTTCTACAACCGCAAACGTGCGGAGGCGGAGAACGTCTTCAGGCAAATCGTCCTCGGAAACCAGTGGGCCAGTTTCGGATATATCGCCGCAGAAGCAGAGCTAACCCGCTGATTTCCGTGAAATCCTTCACCGTTCTCGTCCTGTGTTCAACGAACATAGTCATTGACAAACACTCTGAGAGCTTCCTATGATTCCTGAGCGGCCGCCGATGTAGGGTAACGTGGGCGCAATGCGGCTCGAATCCCTCCGAAACGAGCGATCCCTAAGAACCCCTTTCCTCAGTCTCACTACCAAGCTGAGCCTACTCATCCCTAACCATAGAGGAGTAACGCGACATGTTTAAATCGAAGAAGGGCGTTTTGACGTCTCTGGCTATCACCGCTCTGCTCGCGCTGAGCGCGGCCGTCACCAACGCTCAAACTACCGGCTCCGTCACCATGACCGCCACCGTCTCGAATTTTGTGGAACTGACTTCCGGCGGCGCAGTCACGCTCACCGGCAATCTCGGGGGCAGCGTGATCACTGACGGTACGGCAAACACCCCCCTCGCTGTTGTTGTGAATCTGGGCGAACTGGGCCCGGCAAACACCAACAGCTTCGTGAAATTGAGCGTGCCGGTAAGACTGCGCAGCAACGTGGCCTATCAACTGAATATGGTCAGCAGCGTTGCCGGCGCGGGCGCCACGGCGTTTAGTCTCAAAGACACCGACGTTGGTTTTGGTTTGACGCCCGCTGCGCGGCCGGCGAATCTCGCGCCCGGAGTCGACACGAATAGTACGCCTGGCGATCCGACCATCGGCGGCAGCACGGACGTGAACGGCCGCTGGGTCTTCGCCGGTGCAAACTCCACTCTCGGTGCGTATGCCGTCTCCGGCGGCGTTTTGACGGGACCGCGCATCAACCAGGCAGTCTCGGCCAACAGCAATACCAACTTAACGTTCCCCGCGATCTTCGCAGTCAAGCCCCAATTCTTCGATCCTGCTCCGGCAATCACGATTACGGCTCAATTCACCGTCGTAGCACTGTAGTCATTAACTCCGAACGTCCCCTCAATGGCGCCGGCCGTTAGTCGATTGGCTGACGGCCGGATAACCATATCACCGCCCCGCAGAACATCGCCCTATGTCTCACCTAACCCTTCCCAGAATATCCCTGCTCGCCATGTTGATGATGGTCCAGGCCGGCGTCTGTTTGGGCCAGTCGACTACCGGAACCGTCAGCATGAGCGCCACCGTTTCCAAATTCGTCGAGATCAACTCCGGCGGCTCAGTCACTCTCACCGGCAACTCCGGTGGCGGCGTGACTACGGATGGCGTTGCCAACAACCCGCTTGCCGTCTCGATCAATCTCGGCGAGCTTGGTCCAGGCAACACCAACAGTTTCGTCACTGCGACGGTGCCGTTGAAATTGCGAAGCAATGCGGCTTACGTGTTGTCGATGAGTGCGACGGTGACCAGTTCCGGAACTTCGGCAAGCCGGATCGGCGCCGCTGACGTCGGCTTCGGCTTGGGAACAGTCACGAGATCCGGAATCGGCGTCAACAACACGGGCACTGACACAAACGCCACTTCCGGCGATCCGACGCTGGCCGCGAATGGATCCGTGAACGCGACCACCGGCAGATACGAATTCACGGCCGTGAGATCGAACCTCGGTTTCTTCTCTTCGTCGACGACTGCGCTCAGTGGCCCAATCATCATGAACGCGGTGCCTCGGAGCAACGCCAATGGCCTGACCGTGCCTGCCTTCTTTGCAATCAAGCCCCAGTTCTTCGAAAACGGAACAACTACGATCTCCGTGACTTTCACGGTGACCGCGCCGTAATGCGATTACGCCGTTTCACATACTCGCTCGTCGCCGTACTCGTCCTGCTCGGTGTCGCTCCGGCGGTTTCCGCACAGGCGTTGGATATCAGCGCCGGCGGTCAACCGACGATTACGGGCGCGGTGAACGGGTCTGTTACTGGTAGCGCGAGTGTGCTGAACGATCTGGTGGTGACGATAAACTTCGGTGAGGTTTCGCCGCTCAACACCAATGGGATCGTGAAGGTCGTGGTTCCGATAGCGCTGCGGAGCAATCAGCCGTATCAAGTCTCGGTTTCGACGAGTGGTCTGAACAACGCGAATCCGCAGGCGCTTCAAGCATCGGACGTTGGGTTTGGGATTCAGAACATGCGCCTGCTTGGCGGCGCGGGCAAGACCTGCACGCAGAGCACTCACGTTTTCCAATCGCCCTTCAACAACGATCCTGCGACGGCTGCGGCCATCGGAAGTAATGGCCGCGTAAGCTACGCGTCGTCGCTTGCGAACTTGTCGGGTTCGACTGTCATCCTGAGCGGTCCGGAACTTTCGAAGAACAACAGTTCCAAACGCCAGCAAAGCGACGGCTATGTTTTCGACGCAATCTTCACCGTAACACCGCAGTTTTTCGCCGCCGGAGTTTCTTCGGCGACCCTCATCTTTAGCATCTCACCTGGTCCAAACGTGCCCTGCTGAAAGGTGTTCCGATCGATGCCGACTGCAAATCACATTGCCCGTTTCGCAGCCGTCCTGCTTTGGTCTCTTCTTACGTTGGTTTCCGTAAACGCGCAGACGCCGAGCCCTGAACCGACGCCGCAATCGACCGGCACGGGCATCTCCATGGCGCCCGCACGTCTGGAGCTCGAGATGCAACCCGGTTCGGAAACGACTGTCGTAGTGAATCTCGATTACCACAGCCCCACGGAGAAGTCGCAGCCGGTTCGCATCGTCGCCAGCTTGAATGACTGGACCATCGATCGAGACGGGCAGGTGCAGTTTGAAAGGGCCAACACGCTGCCGAACTCGGCGAGCTCGTGGCTGATCTACAGTCCGGCTGAAACGACGGTCTCGCCCGGCAACCTTCACGCGATCAGAGTCACGGTCTCGGTACCGAAAGATGCGACGCCCGGCGATCATCTGACGGCGTTGATAATCGAACAGCGCCCGGACAACCTGAAGCTCACGGAAAACCGTCGTCAGATGGTGATTCGCTATCGCATGGCGGCCGTCTTCTATATCAAGGTGCCGCAACTGCGTCGCCAGGGATCGTTGGAAGCGCTGCGCGCTGAGGCCCGCGGCGATCAGGTAATCGTCACTCCCCTTCTCAAGAACGCGGGCAACAGCGTGATTCGTCCGCTGACTTCGTTGAAGGTAACTAATAGCTCAGGTGTGGCTGTCGTTGACTTGCCGCAAAAAGAGTCGCTGCCGGTTCTCGGCGGCGCTGAACTGATGCAACCGCTCGTCCTTGAGACGCGCCTCGCGCCGGGCACTTACAACGTGAAGTACCGCGTGGATTTTCAGGATGGAAACAGACCGACGGAAGGAATCACTGAGCTCGTCATTCCGCAGTCCCAACGAACGTCAGGTGAACCACCCAACCGCGGGCTGGCCGGTCCTGCTTCAAACGAATGAGCAGCGTGATTTGCAAAGCGTTTTGGGGAGAATCAAGCGTACCGCCGAGCGAAACGCGTGGTCCAGTTATCACGAGCATTGATGGAGAAAGACCGTTAGTTGTTTGGAGCGCATTAACAACGTGGGGTGAAACCCACTTTCCTGTAGCACGAACGTCCGTCACCGCAAGTTGAGCCAGTTCGGCCGTCTCCGACTCGAATGCGGCCGAGATCTTGAAACCGCTATTTGAACGCACGAGCAACGGAACGCGAATCACCGCGGCATCAGCATCCGTGCTCGACATCGTCAACCGCACACTTCCGCCGCTGCTCACAACGCTCGCGTCTATATCGCCACCCGCGAAACCAGGAGCGACTGAAAGAGCAACGGTCTTGCTTACCGAACTTGTCAGCGTCACCGAGCCCGCGCCTGTCTGCGCCTGAACACACGCAGGCACAAGAAACACGACAGTCAGTAGCGTGAAGACATGGCTACACCTCGGCCTTAACCGTCTCGCCGGCATCGAGTGAGAACTCCTTAATCAGATACTTGAGTTTATAACACACGCAATGCCTCCGCCCTTCCTTATCCGCGTCATCGTATTCTCAACCATCGCCTTTTTAGCGATGGGGCGATACAGCGCGCTCGGATACGGCAGCAAAAACAACTCGCGCACATCCTCTTCACAACGAAGCTCAGTCATCATCGTCAACGAACGCGCGCTGGTAGGACCAAACAGCGCTGCCCAGTCACGCGGGGGACGCCTGTTTCTTCCGATCGCCACTATCGCGCAGGCGCTTGGCGACTCGTTCAGCGCCGATCCGGCGTTGCGCATCGTCACGATCCGCCGGCAGAACGGCACGACCGCGGTCTTCAATGCTCCGCTGAACGAAGTGCGCGAGAATGGCGCGGTCATTCTCACTGTTTCCGGCACCGCCGGCCTCGTGTTCCCGCCGTCCCCGAATGAGTTGATGCTTCCCGCCGAGATCGTTGCGGCGCTGCTGGACGTAGTCGTACGGCGCGATGAAAACGAGGCTGTCGTAATCACTCGCAAAGGCGTTCAAGCAGACACTGTTCGCTCCGGAGCGAAACACGCGCGCTTCGAACTCTTTCAGCTCGAATACGACTACAACTACAGCCGCTACACGTCGCCGGGCGATCACAGCCTGGTCCTTCGCGGCACGGGCCGTGTCGGCGACGCGCGATTGACCTTCATCGCGAATTCATCGATGGGCGTGACCTACAACTCGTCTCGTCCTCGCCTCGAAGGCGGGACCGTGACGTTGGAACGACCGAATGGTCAGACTTTCGTGGCCGGCGAATTTGGCACTGGCACAAACGTAGAATTCCTCAGCGCAGCCGTGCGCGGCGGTCTAGTTCAACTGCCTTTCCGCGGGCTGCGCCTCGATCTCTTCGGGGGACAAACGACGTCCGGAGTCCTGAACCTGACTCCACTCGATCCCGTAAACCCAATACGTGTTTCTCCACTTGCGTTCCGTTACGACACGCGAGTCTTCGGCGCCATCGCAACGACCGCGACACTAGATCGAAGTCATTCAGACTTCACGTTCTCCGGCGGCGCAATGCACTTCGGTAAATCAAACCGGAATGGAGACATCGTCGCAGGTGGTCTAAGGTACACGTCAGGACGCAATCGTTTTCAGGCCGATCTCGGCGTGGGCCAATTCTCAGCAGTAAATCGCGACGGAACGGAGACGAAAGGCACCGGCATGGCGCTGAACGTCGCGGGCTCTTATCACCTGACGGACAACGTGCTGGTGCAAGGCCGTTATGCCTACGTCGGTCAGAAGTTCCTCAGCCCGCAAAGCGGATTACACGAACCCACGAACCTCGCCGCCGCAGGCGTGAGCTGGCAGCCGCGGCGCTGGATCACGGCGGGACTAAGCGCCAGTACCGCAACGACGCCGGGCCGGCTTGGTCAGTTCAATCGCTACGTAACCGCGACCGTAAATCTCGCGCCGGACAATTCAATGCCGGCAATCTTCGTCTCTCATACACAGAGCAGCACAACGCAATTGCGAAACTCCGCGTTCACGCTGGTCACGGCGACGAAGAGGTTCAATCGTTGGCACATGTTCGTGAACGGCGCGCGCGTCAAAACATTCGGCGACACTGCTCTCAACCTGCAAGCCGGCGGGAACGTCCGTTTGAACGAATCAAATACTCTCGAGTTGAGCCAGGCGGTCGGAAGCCGCGGGCTGTTGAGCGGCATGGCGACGTGGCAGGTATCGAACCTGTTTCACAATCGCTTCGGCTTTAGCGCGGGACTGGGTTACACGAGAAGCAACACCGCGCCGTTTCAAACTTCGCAACATCTGTCCGCGTCGATGAAGTTGCCGCGCAGCAGCAGTCTCCAGTTCAGTTACCTGCGCACGCAAACCGGAACCACCGCGTTGCTTTCTTTGCACGGCTTGTTCTTCTCTTCCAAACGCGCCGAGCGCGCGATGAATGGTCCACTGGCGGAGTTGGGCTCATATGGCGCGGTTTCCGGCCGCGTCTACCAGGACGTGAACCTGAATGGCCGGTTCGACGCGGGTGTCGATCAGCCGCAGGGGAACGTGCGCGTGCGTGTCGATGGCAGCCGTTACGTCGTCTCTGATGCCAACGGAAACTTTCGCATCGACAGCGTCTCGCGAGGCGAACATTCCGTCTATCTCGATCTGTTATCCGTGCGCGCCGACTTGACGCTGTTGGACAGCACTCAACAACTGATCGTGCTCGACTCGGGTCGCGATTCGATTGTGGATTTTCGCGTCGTGCGCACGGGACGCATCACCGGCGTCGTTTGGCTTGACGCCAATGAAAATGGACGTCTCGACAAGGGCGAACTTCCCTTGCCTGACGTGCGCGTGGTGACCGGGAGCGGCCGCGACACATTGACTGACGAAAACGGCTACTTCATCATCGGCGACTTGCCGCCGGGCGAGCACATTGTGTTACTGGACGAAAAGACGATCCCGGAACGAACCACTTCCGTCGCCGGCTCACAAACGGTGAGAGTCGCAGCGGGCAACGAAAGTGCTATCGTAGTCCCCGTCGCCCCGTTACCGGATCAGATTAAGAAATTCCCACGTGATTGACTCTTAGAAAAGTCGGGCGTATAAAGAACACCCGACAGCGCGCAACGCAAATTCTCTCGACGTGATTCCCGCCGCCGCGTCGCTTCTCCCTTCCGCCCAGAGAACCTCGAACTTTGGAGGAAGCCATGAAGCAGCTCAATCCCTATCTCCGATCAACTCTATCAATTTCAATCCTTGTTCTCGCGGTATGGACGCTAAACGACGCCGGCCGGGCGGGATCGGCCCAGACACAAGACACAGACAAGTTCCTGGAGATCGAGCGATACCCGGACGAACCACTCGAAATCGTTGAAATCAACATCGGTCCTCAGTCAGTGAAAGACAAGATCAAGGTCAAATCACGGGACGAGACCAAGTGGGGACGCGACATCGTAAGGTTCAAAGAAAATAACGGCTGGTTCAAGGCAATCTCGATCCGCCTGCGAAACGTCTCGGACAAGCCGATCTACGGGCTCGCCGCCGCCGTTCACTTCGAAGTCCCTACAGACAAGATGCTCTTCCGCATGCTGCTCACCAGAACCAGAGACCTGGAGCGACAGCCATTGCAGCCCGGTGAGGAGATCGTGGTGGGAGTTGACCCAGGCTTGCTAAAAACGACGAGAGCCAACGCGGAACAGTTCAAAGTGGATCTCGACTCGTTGCCGCTGAGCTTCTCAGTCGACAGCGCCATCTTCAGCGACACGCAGATGTGGTACAGAGGCTCGCTAATGAAACGCGATCCCAAAGACCTCAATCGATGGAACGCTGAACCCACAGCGTGGGGAGCTAATCGTACTCAACCTCAACCTCAGCCTCAGTTCCAACGTGCTTCTTTCAAGCGGCCCGCAAACCGTTCCTTTGATGATTGTCAGTCAGGTTCCATCGGGATTCTCGCCTTCCAATGCCCCGGCGATCTCGCAGGTTGTGCATGGATTCATGAAGTCAGCAGTGGCATATTCGGCAACAAGTCGCATCATTCCTCAATTGGCCAGTGCGAAAAAGCAGGCTTGAGTTGCCAGCAGCAAAACCTGCACAACCGGCTCGTCTTCGACTCCACCTGTCAATGCTGGGACCAGGATACCGATGGTTATCTGGCCTTTTTCTGTGGCGGCGACGACTGTAACGACAATAATAGGAACGAAAACCCGGGTGGATTTGAAGGTCAGATCTATATTCCCGGCTTCGAGACTGACTGCTCGACTTGTGCTGACGGGGACGACAACGACTGCGATGGCTGGAGGGACCAGTATGATCCGAGCTGCCAGCTATCCTGCACCGGCTCACCGGTCCTGATCGACGTCGCCGGCAACGGATTCGATCTGACCAACGGCGCCAACGGCGTGAACTTCGACCTGAACAACGACGGCTCGAAGGAGAAGCTATCGTGGACCACCTCGCAAACTGACGACGCATGGCTCGCGCTGGACCGCAACGGCGACGGCATGATCACCAACGGAACCGAGTTGTTCGGCAACTTCACGCCACAAGCAGATCCCCGACCTGGCGTCGGCCGGAACGGCTTCAACGCGCTTGTCGAATATGATCAGGCCGCGAAGGGCGGTAACGGCGATAACCTGATCACCAATCGTGACTCGGTCTTCGCAAACCTGCGGTTATGGCAGGACAAGAACCACAACGGTGTTTCAGAGACGAACGAGTTGCATAATCTGGAACAGCTCGGTTTGACTGCGATCGAGTGCGATTACCGGGAGTCGAAGCGAAGAGACCAGCACGGCAATCAGTTTCTTTACCGTGCGAAGGTCATCGATTCGCGCGACACGAAGATCAACCGTTGGGCGTGGGACGTGTTTCTCGTACGAGAGACCAATGCGATTGCCGACTACGTTAACGATCCCATCAACCGCCGCGCGACGGATTTGATACTCCGCTGGTCCCGAAAGTAGCAATGACACGAAAGCAGGCGCCGCTGCCGTGGCGCCGCTTCGTAAAACGAATCAGTCTTCGAGCACGAGCAACGCAGTCTGTCCGCCGCCGGAAGTCACATTCAGCAGTGCCGACGCCGATAAACGGATTAACGCGCCCTCAACTTCGTTCTGAAACAAAAACGGATCGAAGTCGACGTAAAGCTCGTCGAGCGAGACGCGGTCCGAATACGCGGGCATGTTGATCTTTTCTCCGACGACTTTCTCCTGGACCACGTACGGTTTGTCAATCGCGTTTTGCAGTGCGAGTTCCCAGTCTTCAGCGCTCGTTTCCCAACCGAGAAAGACTCCATGTCCGCCGTAGTCGTCATTCGGCTTCAGCACAAATTCTTCCCTGTGTTGACGCACCAGCGACAGCAGATCGCATTCCGCCCCGCGAAAGGTCGTTACTGACGGTCTGACAAGGCGCGTCCACGGTATGTGCTTGCGGATTACGTCGCGCTGAAGCGAGTCAAACAGATAGTCATAGGACGGATCGGTGAGAACGGCAAAACCGGCTTTCTTGTGTGCCAACTTGGTTCGGAATGAATTCGCCATGAATACACGCCCGTCCCTGTAGGCACGCGTCAACGGGTGATCGTGCTGGGCCTTATTCAGAAACTCATGAATGACTACACGCTTGTACAGGATATCGATCCGGAACTCGTCGCAGAAAAGACGGTCGCCGTCGTAAACGAGATCAGAGGGATCGGCAATGACTGTCGGATGTCCGCATTCGACGAAATGTTCCTGAAGCACTCGAAACTCACTTCCGGTCGGCACGCCGCGCCAATCGACGATTGCGATCTGAGGCTTTTCTATTTCTCCGCCCCACTCCCTGTACGCTTGCAACAGCGAATTCAGAAGTGCTCGATGCGGTTGCGGCAGCCAATGCGGATGGCTCGCCAGAAACGATCGCATCGGCTCCAATGTGAACAGCAGTTTTTCGAGCTGCATCTGGTCTCCAACACCGGCCGGACTTTCTGCGTTGTACTCCAGAAACTGAAATCCCTGCGCGGTGATGTATGAGTCGAGCCGGCTCGTCACACACAACCGGGAGTAACCCGGATCGATCCGCGCCATCTCCTCCTCCAAAGGAGTCGGCGACAATAAATCCATCAACTGTCTGTTTCGGAGGGCCTCGTCAGCGACTTTTTCAAAAGCATGCGCAACGACTTCAGCGGCGTGCTTGATCGAGTTGTATTCACGACGGTTCAGGATGTACGGGCGGAGAAAGGGGCAGGTTGGACGGTTGCCGTAGGTCAGGCCAAGTTCCTGTTGAGCGGTTCGCAGCGTGTCGAAAACGAGCGGACCGAGAGTGACGTCCGAGAGAAACTGTTGGTCCAGCTTGTGTACCCTGTCGTCCATCACTTACTCGGACCGGGAGGCAGGCTCGGAGTTGGTTGCGAGCCGCCGCGGACAGCGACCTGTCCTTTCCGCGAGAAGTTGATCGACTCGCCGAGAATTCGCGCCGATTCCTGTGAGGCGTGGAACCCGTTTGAGTTTTCTGACTCGATGAAGTCGACGTAAAACTGCGCGCGGCGTTGAAAGTCCTGCGCTGTTGTCACGGCCGTGTCCGTGCGGCCTGCGTCTCGCGCGGCCTTGATGTCGTTGATCAAATCGACGAGCGCCTCCATGGCGAGATTGCGCAGATTGTGCGTGCGCGTTTGAATCGTTTCGACTCGTGCTTTCAGCTCGTCTTCCGTCCACTTGTGACACGTCTGGCAGGCGCGATTGATGTTGAGCAGCGGCGAACGCACGTGATGATCGCTGACCTTCAAAGCGCCCTCGCGTTTGTAAGGCATGTGGCAATCGGCACAGGAGACGCCTGAGCGCGCGTGAATTCCCTGGTTCCACATCTCAAACTCCGGATGCTGCGCTTTGAGCACCGGCGCGCCGGTGGCGGCGTGGTCCCAGTCTTTGAACTTCTGCTCGTCGTAAAAGGCGAGAATGTTTTCCACTTGCAGCCCTTTGGCCCAGGGATAGACCAGGCGCTTCTCAGGCCCGCTGAAGTGATACTCGTCGTGACACTGGCCGCAAACGTAGGCGCGCATCTCCTGCCGCGTCGCTTGTGTGTTCACATCGTAGTTCTGAACGCCCTGCGAAGCTTTCAACGCGCGCATCCCTTCGATAAAAGCAGGGCGAGTTACGCGCAGTTGCATCGTTTGCGAATCATGACAGTCGATACACGCGACCGGGTGGTTCACGATCTTGCGGGCGTCGAAATACGGCATCTTGTTGAGTGCTTCGAAGCCTTTGAAGATGTCGCCGCCGCCAAGCTGCTTGTACGCAACGTAGGCTGAGGCGTGACAGTTGATGCAGGTGCCGGGTTGTTTCGCTACCTGCTGGCGTTCAGTGAACGTCTGGTCTTCGAGCATGTACGCGTGGCCGCGCTCTTCGCGGAAGTCTCGTGAAAACGCGTATCCGGCCCACATGATCTTGAGCCGTGGATCCTCTTCGAGACGCGATTGGGCCACGATCGAACGCGGATCGGCTTGCGTCGGCGTGCGCGGTTCCGCTTCGCTGCCGCCGTAACGTGTTCGTACCTGATCGGTTGTCTTCAGATAGTCGTCGTACTGAAGCGGAAAATTCTTGCCCCAAATGCTTGGATCGACCGTGTCGTCATTCAACTCTACGACTCTGAAAAACGGATTGCGTGCTTCCTGTTTGCGCTGAAAGATGTTTACCAGCAGCGCCAGTCCCAGAACTGTAGCTCCGACAGCCAATGCTATTAGCCCGAAAAATATCAGGGAACGACGTTTGCGGCTGATGGGCTGGTTCTGCTTCTCTTCAGACATTCGTCTTCTCCGTGAATTGAGTTCCGCGCGCTTTAATGCAGGTGCCCAACTGAGTTGTGACAGCGAATACAACTGGTTTGCGAATTGGTGTGGGCGTGGGCGCCTTCGATCGCCTGAACGATGTCCTCGTGACACTTGCGGCAGGCTTGTTCCGTTACTTCACGTCCTCGCGGGGTGATGTGAATGTTGTCTTCGAACCAGCCGGTCGTGAAGTAATAGGAGTGCCAGAAACCGTTTCGCGCCTTGGTGGCGTATTTGGGAATGAGACCGGGCGGCGTGTGGCAATCGTTGCAAACCGCGACCGAACGATGACTCGACTTCAACCAACCGCTGAACTGGTCCTGCATGACGTGACAATTCACACACGCTTCAGCATTGTCCGTCATGTATGAATACCCGCGCGCGTAGACGAAGGTATACGCACCGACGCCCACCGCAATGCCGATCGCGATGCCCACTATTACCCCCGGCACTACTCTGCGCATACGAGAGTTAATAAAGACAGCATAGTTTTCTTAATTCATTTCTCTGGCGTTTTCGTGCTTTGAGCATAGTTTACCGCAAGCGGCACAAAGCACGCAGAGATTATGCGGAGGAGGCGCTTAGGGTCAGAACTGCCATCGCGTTCCGGTGTGGCAACGTTTACAGACTGTAAAATCATCGCCGCCGAAAGCGCGCTTACCATCGTGGCAACTCATGCAACTCTCAGTGCCGGGCCGGGCGTGATGGTTCAGCGGCGCAGGAGAAGTTACCTGCCGTCGCTGCGGCATTCCTGCTCTGACCTGGTGGCACTCGTTACAAGTGACTTTTTGATGGCGCGCATGACTGAAGCCTACACGGAAAGCTGGCGCAAATTCAGGAGTGCGTCTGTAGCCGCCTAACTGATGGCACGTGCGGCACGACGATATATCGCGGCCCTGCGACTGGGCGCGAGGAGTGTGACATCGATAGCAAGTTTCGTGAGCGTTGAAACCCGCGGGGATTGATAAAGCAACACCGCCGCGCGACGGCCGGTGACAAGTAGCGCAACTGACACCTTCCATATTCACGTGGCGCGCATGCTCGAACTTCATGCTGAAACTCTTGAGTCGCGGGAACGACTTCAAGGCGCCGGATTTCACGTCAGTATGGCAGATAATGCAAATCGGACTGTCGGAATTTGAAAACTGCTGCGCGTGACATCCGGCGCAGGGAGTGTGCTCTGATCGCCCGGGAAGCAGCGGTCGTGGTGAATTGCTCTCGCGGCGATGACAAAGAAGACATGGCAGGCGGGCGTGATTTCTGCTGTTGTGGAGAAACTTCGAATAATCCAAACCTTCGGGCTGCTGATTCTGCTCCTGACGATCAGGCTCGACCGTCGATGCCGTCGTTGTTCGGTATTGCAGAGCGTAACCCATACTCGCGACGACCACGGCGCCGATCAGGACAAGCTTTAGTTTTTTCATTCTTTGCTTTGGCACTGGCTACTTTGCAATTGGCTGCCGGCTCTCGATTTGCCTGATCTTCAGGTATACGAGCAGCGCAAGAAAGAGAATGAAAACCAGCGAAACCGCCAGTCCTTTTCGTCTGAAACCGAGTTCCGCCAGAGCGTCCAATCCTGCTTGATAACCTTTACCGGCCACCTCGAGACCAGGCGCCATCACCTTATCGAGTTCGGCAGTCGACGAAGCATGAATCAGCACGCGCGCGTGGGTTAGAGCGTCCGTCGCGCCCTTCAACTCAAACTTCGGCTTGCTGACTTCCATACCCTTGCGTTCGGCCAGGCTCAGAATATCGTTTGACTTGTTGATGCTCGCGATGAGCTCTTCGATACGCGATCGCATGTGGCCCGCTGCGACAAAACCCTTGTCGCCGTTCGAGTGACAATTGACGCACAAGGAGCCTTGCTGCGTCCCGAGCATCTGGTCGGTTGGCGCGGCGATATCATGATTACTGTGGCACGTAACGCATTCGGCAAACCCTTGCTGATCGAAGGCCGCTTTGTGCGGACTTGTTTGAAACAGATCCGCCTGACGTGCATGGCATTGCCCGCAAACGTTCGCCACCGAAGCGATGCCCGGAGGAGCAGCGCCGTGATTGCCGTGACAGTCGTTGCACGTTGGCGCGGACAGATCCTGTTTGTCGTAAAGGGCCTTTGCATGAACGCTCGTTTTGAATTTAGCGACTTGATCGGTGGGAATCTTGAAGTCGCTCATGTACTCAGCACGGCCATGACATTTTGCGCAGGTTTCAGCCACGTTGAGCGGATAAACTGACGAAAGCGGATCATTGACTGCCCTGATGCCATGGACAGTATGACAACTGATACAGGTCGCTACTCGCTGCTCCCCCGTCTTAAGCAGTTGGCCGTGGACGCTGGTGTAGTATTCCTTTTCCTGATCGACACGCAGTGACGGATTGAACCGTTTCATCAGGTTCGCGTCGCTGTGGCATTTGCCACAGTAAGCGGGAACGTCGGCTGTCCTTGGCTTTCCCAGATACCCCTTCCGTGGGTCCTTCGCTGCTTCACTCGTCTCAGCCTGCGGATCACCGCCATGACAATCGTTGCACGAGAGACCACGGCCGCGGTGTACGTCGTTGTCGAAGAGCTTAGCCGGGCCGCTCAGGCGGGGATCATCCAGTTTTACGTGGCACTCGATGCACGAGCTCCGCTTTTGCGCGAACGCCAGCGTGCAAAGTATCAGGAGCACCATGACCGCGAGAGCCGGCCTGATTCGATCGATTTGATGGTCCATTCTCGCAACCTCGCTAGCTAGGTCACATAACCGACGATTGTCATCACAACGATGTAGGCAAGCGCTACGACGCCGATGATATTGAAGACTAATCTGCGCCTCTGATTGCCGGGTTCCCGGTCCACAAAAGGCACAATGAACAACAGCAACGCGACAAAGTTGAAGGCCATGATCCCGAGCACTTCGCCGTCCATCCCCAGGATCTTTGCGGGTAGCAGCTTTAGCGTCTGGAACATGAAAAGGAAGTACCATTCGGGCTTAATGCCCGCCGGCGCCGGCGCAAATGGATCAGCCTTTTCGCCAAGCTCCCACGGGAACAACGCAGCCAGCGCCGCTAACACACCGATCGCCAGAATCCACCCAATCAGATCGCGAAGCAGAAAGTTTGGAATGAATTTCATCTTCCTCAGGTTTTGCTTTTGCACCGAGGGGGGCACACTCATGCCGTGCAGTTGGACCAGCAGAACGTGGATCGCCAGGAAGACAGTGGCGGTTGCCGGAAGCACTGCGACGTGAAACCCAAAGAAGCGCGTCAACGTTGCGCCGGTGACGTCGTCGCCGCCGCGCAAAAACCTGAGCATAGGGCGGCCGATAACTGGAATAACTCCGGCTATCTCTGTACCGACTTTGGTTGCGAAAAATGCGAGCTTATTCCAGGGCAGAAGGTAGCCACTGAAACCGAAACAGATCACGATGAAGAACAGAACGACGCCGCTCACCCAGGTCATCTCGCGCGGCCGGTAGTAAGCGCGCAGGAAAAAGACGCTGAACAGGTGAATGAACAGAGTAGCGATCATCAAGTTCGCGGACCAACTATGGACGGAACGGATGAGCCAGCCAAATTGCACCTCAGTGACGATGAACTGGACGCTCTCAAAAGCGTTTTCAGCACTGGGGCGATAGTAGAGAAGCAACAGAATTCCAGTGACTACTTGTACGACGAAAAGAAAGAGCGTCATGCCGCCGAAGTAGTACCAGATCGAGTGACGATGGACGGGGACCTCTTTTTTCCGCGCTGCCCCGGAAAGAGTCTTGATTGACAGGCGCTCGTCGAGCCAGTCTTGCATCGCTTTTAGGCGCATGATCACCTCATGCTTTGCTTACGACGATCTCGTCGCCGCGGGTGTTCACTTTGAATTCCTCCAACGGGCGCGGCGGTGGGCCGCCAATGTTCTTGCCGTTGAGGTTGTAGTGTCCATTATGGCAAGCGCACCAGATGTTTTTTGTCTCTGCCTGATATTGGACGATGCAGTCGAGGTGCGTGCATACGGCGGAGAACGCCTTCAGTTCGCCCGCCTCGGTGCGCACCAGAATTCCGGGCTTGCTCCCAAACTTGAATATCTTTCCCGAATTGACGGGGACCTCGTTGAGCTTCGCAGCTACCACCGAGCTCTCGGTCGACTCTATTACGTGCGGCGGCGACATGAACCGGATAATCGGGTAGATGATTGCTCCGAAAGTCGCCGCGGCGCTTGTGCCTAACAGGTAATCGAGAAAACGTCGTCTACCCGGCTCCACACCGGATGGTCCAATGGATGGAGCAGGGCTGTCGTGCAGCATGTTACTCATCATTATTCTCCCGTTTGTCCCAATGGTTAACCTCTCCTGAGCCGGAGAAGTTAAACGAACGTGAGTTCCCGCTGGAATGACCGCTGGTTCGCCTGCTGGAAAACCCTTAACGGTTCTTTGGATGGCATTCGACGCACTGAAACATCGAAATATCGCCTAGATTTACCGGATGTTTAAATGGTTCATTGGCCTTGTGACACGTCTCGCATTTTCGTTCACTCAAGGCGCCAAGATCGACCGGGTGCCGGAAGCCTGCAATCTTCACCGAGGCCGCAGGATTCTCTGAGTCATAGATGACCGTGTGACAGATGTTGCAATCGTTACGAATAACCTGGCCGCTATCACTGACGTGCTCTCCGTCGTGGCAGCGGAAGCAACCCGATGAGTAGAAATGACCAATATTGTTCGGGTGCGTAGCCCAGTTTGTTTTCATTTCCGGGAAGAAGTAGGTCTGGAAGATACGCTGCGTTTCGTTGATCGCGTTTTTGACAGCTTCGCCTTTCTGCGCGTAGAGGTCGCTGTATTTCGACTTATAGAATCCCTCGAGACTGCTGGCTATTGCGCGAACGCCTTCGGCCTCTGTCGCATACGACTTGTTCAACGCTGCGACAGCCTCTCGCTTTAGAAACGGCAGTGAAGTGTCGAGCCGGCCCGCGGCGAATGATTGGTCGAGCGCGGAATCGGGTGGAAGATAGACGTGAGCTGGGCGGTTATGACAGTCCACGCAATCCATGCGTCGTTTGCTGGCGGCGTCGATCTGCTGCTGCGTGGGTCTCCGAGTGCGATCGTAATACTCGACTACTTTTCCGTCCCGATTCTTTATTCGGACCCACGGAATGACCTGGCGCTGCTCGTCGGTTGAGATGTAGTCGATCGTGTTGGCGATGTTCATGTGCCAGTGAATTCCCGCGACCTGGCCCGTAGTTGGACTACCGCCTCCGACGTTGAGCAGCATTCGCGTTTGTCTCAGCGTGTTCTTTTCATCGTAGGCATAGTGACTGAACACTTTCAGTTGCGCGCCGAAGAACTTTTCGGGCCAGTGACATTGCTCGCAGGTTTCGGGCGCCGGGCGCAGGTTGTGGACCGGCGTGCTTATCGGGCGAGAGTATTTTTCGAACGTCACGGAATAGAGCTGGTAAGCACCCGATAGCTTCGAGCGCACGTACCATCCGGCGCCTGGTCCAACGTGACAATGCACACAGCCCACGCGCGCGTGCGCTCCAGCTTTGTAGGCAACGTATTCAGGCTTCATCACCGAGTGGCACGCCTCACCACAAAAACTGTCCGACTCGCTGTATTCGAACGCCTTGTAACTGCCAAACGCGCTAGCGCAGATGAATAGAAACGTGGCCATCAGAAACAGAAAGAAAGCGCGGCGCGCGTGTGGGTCATTGAGGTCGAGCTTTGGATAAGCAGCAGTTTCCGTCGGCGCTGCCCTGTGCCGTCGCCGGCGCTCCAGAAACCTGCCCAGGAGCACGATGACCAATCCGAAGATCATAATCGCGGGCAGGATTATGTAAGTGAGGATTCCAAGATACGGGTTCTCCTGGTGCGACCCAATCTCGACGAGAAACAACAGCACCACGCTCAAGAACGCCGCGGTGGCGATCGCCGCGCCCACGAAACTTATGTAATTTTGAAATAGACTCGGCTGTTTTGGATTGGTTTGTTCAGTTGCGCTCATTATGCTTCTTGTGGTCGTTCCCCTTCTTGATCTTCCCGTCCTGCTTGTTCTTCCCGCGCTTCTTCATTGCCTGCTTCGTAAGCCAGTTCATGCTCTTCACGGTAATGCTCTTCCGAGACGCGGCCGTCAAGAAATGCGAAGTTCACTGGATACACGTCCGGATCGAAGATGACGTGATAGAAGTGCCAGACGATGATTGCCAGTGTCGCCAACACGGCTTCGTAAAAATGGATTGCCAGGGCAATGTCGATGGCCCAACGTGGCAGAAACGCAAAGATGCCGAGCTTGAACCA
Organism: Pyrinomonadaceae bacterium; assembly: GCA_035649995.1. Lineage (GTDB taxonomy): Bacteria > Acidobacteriota > Blastocatellia > Pyrinomonadales > Pyrinomonadaceae > PSRF01. Next base: position 17,841 of record DASRIM010000341.1, read on the forward strand.
GATCATGAGGCCTGTCAGCCCCATGATTATCGTGCCCCAGACGACCGCCCAATACTCGGCCTTTTCCGCGTAGCCGAAGCGGGCAATTTTTGGCTTGTCTTTGGAGACGCCAAGATAGTAGCGGAAATTACCGAACACATCCTTGAAGTCTTTTCCGCTGACGAGCATATCTTTCAACCACAGCCGCCCTTCTTTCACGATGCCCAGATATGCCAGATGGTAAACCCCGACGACGAGCATGACGACCGCGGCAATCCGATGTATGACGCGTCGCAGGTATTCACTGCCGCCTAATAAAGACGCGAGCCACGAGTCGGGATATTGAAGCGCAAAGCCGCTGAAGACCAGCGCGATAAAGCTCGTCAGCAACAACCAGTGTTGCACTCGCTGATTGCCGGTCAGGCGCACGATCTCACGCGGTTGGCGCTTCTTTGCGGAGGCCTTGCGAAACCAGATCAAGCCGTTGTGAACTGCCATGCCTCCGATCACGAGAGCAATCAGCGGCAGATAGATCCAGCGAACTATCGTCGTCCCGGTCGATCCGAGGTCCTGCGCACCATCTACCGCGACCAATTCGGACGTCAGGTGAATCTTGCCCGTGGCGAAATTAGCACCCGCGCCGATATGGCACTGGCCGCACGTTTGCGGCAGATTGTTCGTGCTGACCATCGACTTGGGATCCGATGAAGGCAGGATGTTGTGAACACCGTGACAGCTCGCACAGTTCGCGACCACATTAGATCCAAATTTTGATGCGAGGCCGTGGTAACTGTCCTGGTAACTCTTGACCCGTCCGCCGGCGACGCCAAATTCGCGCGTGAGAGCTACGCCTTCGTGACACGCCGCACAAGTGTCCGTGGCCACTGCCGTCGTAGCACTCGCAGTCGCTTTTTCGACGGGTGAGGTAATGCCGTGGATTCCGTGACAATCTGTGCACACGGGGGATCGCGATACACCGCGCGCCACGGCCTGTCCATGTACGCTCTGCATGAACTCCGCGCTCTCAGCCTGGTGACATTTGCTGCACGTGACGGGAATGTTGATCTTGGCAATGGGCGATCGCGAATCGGAAGCTGGAAGGATGTCGTGGCTTTTGTGGCAGTCAGTGCACACAGCGGCCGAAACGTTCCCTCGCGCGAGCGCTTTCGCATGCACGCTCTCCCGATACGAAAGGAATGGACGATCGCTGATGCCGCTTCCCTGCATCACCGATTTGTCGCCATGACAACGCCCGCAGGTTTCGGCGATGTTGCTGCGATGCGTGGTTGACCGGGGATCGTTGGGCGGCAGGATTGTCGTTAAGTCGTGATTTCGGGTGTGACAGTCGACACAGGTGGCAGCCTTCATTCCACCTTGAACTCCGCGAGCGTGAAAGCCTTGATCGTAGGCTGCATGCGCGTCTGCGTGAAACTTGGCGCCGCCAAGATAAGGCAAAGTTTTACCCGGTGCATGACATCCCTGGCAGTCGAGCTTCGGAACTGAATTCGGCGATGACGATGGTGATGGTGTAGTTGTTGGCTGTTGAGCGACGGCAACAGCCACCGGGAAAACCAGTGACGCAATCAGCCCTGCAAAGAATGTCGCGCAACGCTTCATTAAAAATACACACAGACACCTCCTGTGCTTAATGTTTCGCACAAGAGGCGTCCAAGCTGTGAATCCTACTGTTCTTCTCTGAGCAAACTCCCCACGACGCAGGTTACCCAGAGAAATTCAAAAGCCGTGCGTGTTACTTCTTCATCGATTTCATGTGAGCGACCAGTGCCTTGGCCTGCTCTTCGGTAATGCCTTTCTCAGCATAAGCCGGCATGAAGGGAGGTTTCTCACCCTTTTTCCCGTTCAATACGATCGCCACGAGATCGGCATCCGCTACGGTTGCGTCGAACTTCTTCTCGGCAGTGGCGCCATGACAAACCTGGCATTTCGCCTTGTAAGTGGCGGCCGCATCGAAATCGTCAGGCGTATTAACCCGGGCCGCCGCCGAAATAAGAGCAAAACCTGCTACAAGCATTGCCACCAGCGCGGTGACCGTCATCATTTTGAAAGTTTTCATCGCTCGTTACCTTCCCTCTCAAAACGGCATCGCCGTTGTTTTCCAGGGAGGCAGGGAGCAATGCCCGTGCCGACTTAAAATCCCGCAATTTCCGGCCAAAACCGACGATCTTGCGAACTTTCCCTCATCACTTTGGGGAAACTTCCCTCAGGTCAGGCCGCGGACTTCTTATGACACGCCACGCACTTCTTGGACGTTGGACCGGTGCTGGCGCGGCCGGTTTTAGCCACCTCATCATGGCAGCCGCCGCAGTTGCGATGGAACGCCTGCTGATTGTCGAGGGTCACGGGGTCGGCGACACCTTCGACCGTGATCTTCGGAAGGTCAGGCAGTAGCTTCGGCTTTGCTCCCGCGCGTGCATGGCATTCGGTGCAAGCATTCACAGGCGGAGCACTCGCGTCCTTCTCCAGCAGATCCGCCGTCAACGTCGTGGTCCGATCCGCCGGCCACGCGGTTTTGTGTGGTGGATGCTTGACCACCTCCGACGCCGGTTGCGCCGTGTGGTGACACTCGACGCACGCGATCGGTTTCGTTCCGTCAACGCTGCGATTCTTCGTAGTGTGATCGAGGTGGCTAAACTTCACGCCGCCCAGCTTGGCGTAAGGTCCAAGAATCACTTCGTCCTTTGGCTTTCGTCCTTCCTGGGCCGACGCCTCAGGCAGACCACTCGATCCACTCAACAGAAGCAAACCGCAAACAAGCACTAAAAGTAGAACAGTCAAGATCTTCATCAGTTCGTTTACCTCCTGCGACCCAAAGCAAACACCTTGTTCAAAAGCGCCATCTGGTTCCTGTGTGACACCGGGTACACACCGAAAAATCATCGCCGCCAAAAGCACGCTTGCCGTTGTGGCACGACATACAACTGAAAGCGCGTGCTCCGGCATGATGATGTAGCGGCTGCGGTGCGCTCACCTGCGCCCGGCCTGCCTGGACTTGATGACACTGGTTACAGTTCAAACCTTCAGAACGATCGTGCTTCGCATGGCTAAACCCAACCCGAAACGCCGCCGCCGACGTTGACCAGCGAGCAGTACGGCCCAACTGATGGCACGTGCCGCAGGATGAAATGTCGCGGCCTTCAGACTGCGCGCGCGGCTTGTGACACCCGAAGCAGTTCGAGTGCGCGTTAAAGCCGGCCGGTATCGAAAGAGCGACCCCGCCACGCATGGGACGATGGCAACTCGCACAGCCGAGGTTTCCCAGGTTCAGGTGACGCCCATGATCGAAACGTGTTCCGAAACTCGCCAGCCGCGGAAACGGCTTCACTGTTCCCGCCTGCGCGTCCGTGTGACAGATCGTGCAAATCTGATGGCCGGCGTTTGCAAACTCCTTCGCGTGACAACCTGCGCAAGGCGCGTGGTCCGCGGCTCCCGGCATTGCCGGACGCGGTGAGTCCGTTTCTCGTCGATGGCACAAGAGACACGGCAGCCGCGAGTGGTTCGGGTTGTCGTGCTTGAATTTCGAATAGTCCTGCGAAAACGCATCGACCGGCAAAACGAGAATCGCAACCACGAATAAACAACGCACCAGAACGCTGCAAGATGGCCGATTCATCCAGCTTAACAATCTTCACTTCGTCGGTTTCGGAATCGCGCTAACGTGACTTGCCGGCACGCTTTGCTTGCCAAAGGTTATGTGACACTTGGTACACACGAAACTCGCATTCTTTTTCTTTTGGTCGATCTCATAATTCAGAATTCCGCCTTCGTCCAGAGTCGCAGTGGAATGGCAACCGTCGGCGCCTCCGCATGAACTCACCGGCACCTTCAGTGTTTTCACGTCAACCGTATTCATGCGCGCGGGAACGTGACAATCCGCGCACGCGAGATCCGGATGCGCACCGCCTTCATGGCGATACGCGCCCGCGGAGATTCGTTCGCGCCACGCGTTAAGCATGACCCGATCGCTGATTTTCATTATCGCAGGCATCGCAGGATCGAAGTCACTGTCAATTTTTACAGATAAAGCCTGTAGCTTGTGACACGTCTCGCAAGAGGAAGAGACGGGCGTAATTCCAGACTCCGCGTTATGGCAGGTAAAACACCCCGTATGGCTGTTTGGAATCGTCTTGAAGGAGCCTTTTTTCAACCAGAAAGCGTCGCCTAAATCTTTAGGCGGCTTCGTGACATACTCCTCGCTCGATTGCCCTTGCGGTTGATAAGTCTGGTGACAGATTCCACAGTTCGCCGGCGGCTGCTTTTGCTGCTGACTTTTCCACGACACCGTTGCGAATCGTGGTCCCAAAAGATGCCTGTTGCGACTAACGACCTCGAGATGAGTTTCGTGCGGAAAATGCACCGCGAACTCGCTGACTGAATCTCGTCGCGGCCGTGAAGGATCCGTCACGTCTCCCAGGCTCGGAAACAGAAACCTTACAGTGTTGCGCGGCGTCACCGCGACGTGGCAATTGCCGCAAATGCGAGGAGCCGGCCGCTCGCGCGCGAAGAACTGCTGCCGGTGGCAATCAAGACAGGCTGCATGTTGGGGAAACTCAGCCACATCCTCGAAAGCGGCCTCACCTTTACGAACTTCCTTCCAGTTGGCGGTAGGAACCTTGTGGCACCCGTCACACTTCAACTTCTGTTTTGTGACGTGAGTGGTGTGAGAGAAGTTGGTGTAGTCAGGACGCGCAACTGGCGTCGGGCGCGGGCGGGCGCGCCTTTGGGCTTCAACCGGCACCACGGATAAAGCAAGAATTACTACGAGGAATGTTGTTAGTCTGAACACGCTCGAATACAGAACTATTCCCTGCGGCCGAAATAGAATCGTAACGAAGTATACGGCAAATGCGCATGATAATTCTGAGGGCGTGGTCCAACGATCGTGCTTTCGTTGTAGTTGTAATACTGGTACCCGACGTTCCAATCGAGCCGGTGGTGCAATTTAACCGCCAGCCGCGCTTCCGGCGATTGAAAACTCATCGGATAAGAAGCGATCAACGTTCCCGGGTTGCCGGTTGGGTCGGCTAATCGATTTCCCTGTCCGTTGTCTTTATTTATTCGATAGGCGGCAAAGAGCGTTACCCTCGGAGTGATGCGCGCGACCGACTCCGCAAAGAAGAAATTGTTCCTCACGAAGTAGAGGCTGTTCCCGAGGGGATGCGCAATGCCGTTGAAGAAATACTCGATGATCGACCTGCTGTTTATCCAGTGATAGTTGTAGCCGGTACTCAGCGAGAAGCGCGACGTCGCCGTCCAGTCGAGTGACGAAGTGAAGATTCGCGACCTCACTTTGACCCCGAAATCTTCCAGAGAGACGCCGGCAATCTCTGACGGATTCGCGTTGTCTTTGGTAATCAGCGCCAGGTTGAAAGCGATGTTCTGGGTCGGCTTGTATCTGCTCTTCGCGCGAATGTTGGTGTAGTTGTAATTGCCGATGCGGGTAAAGACGTTGTCGGCCGTTCCGTGCTCGGCGTCGAAGTAGATGGTCCACTCGCTTAGCGGCCGCGCTTTGAAACCGCCGAGGATAGCGTGAGTGTTGTTTTCCTCCGTGAAACTCGACGGTGGCAGCGCCGCGGGCGCATTTGTTCCGAGATTGAAGCCGCTGATCTCTTCCGTCACTCTGCGGTTCCCGTAGCGATAGCCCAGGTGGATCGAGTACCGGGGACTGAACTGGTAATCCCCCTCGATTGTGTTGGAGTATCTGCGGTAGTCAGTGCGCGTGTGTACGTCGCGATTGCTGAAGCCGATCGTGTCGGTCCTGGTGCCGCGAGTGAGCGAGAAGAAGTCGCTGAAGAGCGCGGCGCCTGTGATCTCGAATGTTTCAACTCTGAAGGTGTTCGAGATTCGCAACTTGTCGGTCGCCAGCCACGTGAGACCGATGTCGCCCAACCAACTCGGGCGTTCTGTGTCGCCGGTGAGATTGTAAAAGCCGAGGTTAAGGGTGTTTGGCGTCGCGTTGGGCGGCGTCGGAGGAAACCCGGTGATTCGGGGGTTCCAGTTTCGGCCAGAGAAGCTTTCGAAAAAGCCGTAGTTCTGATCTGACTTGCTGTAGATGACGCGGCCGGTGATGTCGAGTCGGTCAGCGATCGTCGTCTGCGCACTGAACCGCGTGTAATTAACACTGCCGCGCGCTGGCTCGTCGCGATTGAACCGGGTCAAATTCGCTGCGGCGGGATTGACGTTTATTCCGCGATTTACTCCCTCAGCTATAACGCTGTCATCACGAAAACGCCGAAATCCCTGAAGGAAAGAGAGATTCACCCCGCCGATGCTGCCGTCCGCGCCGAGGCGATAGTCATCCGACCGAGACCTGAGATCCTGCAACATCATGAATTCGTTGCCGCCCACGTGATAGTTCGTGAACGCGGGCCCGCTGTAACGTTCCGGTGAATAGCCGATGTTAAAACGGATGTGCCGGTTTTTCGGCAAGAGCGTCAGATCGAAATCTCCGAGTTTGATTCTCGTGTCGAACCCGTGCTCGCCGGTTGTCACCTTCGGCGGTACGCTGAACTGAGGCGGATTAAACACCCAGTTCGGATTTGCAAACGTGTTCAGGAAACGGAAGTACTTGAAGCGTCGATAAGTCGCGTCGAAGCGATACCACTCCGGTTGTTCGACACTGGCACGAAGGTTTCCCTGCGGATCAGCGCCCCAGCCGGTCGTGCTGACCAGCAAGGTTTCGAACAGACTGCCTCCGCCGTTCCTCGACTTTAGATAAAACGAACTATCAAAGAGTCGCGGACCGGTTCTGTAGTTCAGATCGCTCTGATACTTGTTGAGATCACCGTCGACGCTCAGACCACGGTAGCCAAACTCGATACTCGAAACAACGGTGTAGTCGCCCGCGTTCTCACCCGTCTGGGGCGGCGTGTCAGTAATAGCATCCGACTTGTTCGGTGAAGGTGACGGCGATGGCTGCTGGGCCGTGACCAAACCCACAGTCACGATCAAGCACAGCGCCACTCCGAATATTCGTATGGACATCTTTCGCCTCGTGCTCATGGCTTAATCTCCGCCTAACGGAAAAAGACCGGACTCGTTCGCGACCCGTGAATCTTGATGTGACAATTCGTACAGTTCGCGTATTGTGCGTTTTGGTTGTGCTGCGGGCCTGCCGGCTCCTCAGCGCCGACTCCATGCGCCACGCTGTGACACGTCAAACAGAGCTGCGCGACGCGGCTAGTAGTCAGCAACCGCGGATTGGACGATCCGTGTGGTGTGTGACAGGCAACGCATCCTTCCGTCTTGACCGGAGCATGTTCGTAGACAAATGGCCCTTGCTTGTCTACGTGACACTTGATGCAAGTCGCATCGACGCCCGTAGCGAGCCTGGTTTGTTTTAATTCAAACCCGCCGTGCGGATTGTGGCAGTCGCTGCACCTCATCGCTCCTTCCAGCACTTTGTGATGGAACGGCAATTGGAACTGGTGCTTGGTCTCGCTGTGGCAATCCAGACAAAGCTGTGGTTCGCTGTTCTTAAGCAACCGCAGATCAGAGAACCCGGGCTTTTGCGCGTTTGCTCTCGAGACAAACACGTTCGAGGCTGCCAGTTGTCGCCCGGTCGGTGAACTGTGGCTCGCGTGGCAGTCGGTGCAGCCGATGTCGTTGCGCCAGTGTTCGCCGCGGCGGAAGTTGTTGTGTTCCTCACGTCCCGCGTGGCAGCTCAAACACGTCTCCGACGTCTCTTTCGAAGACTTGTTCTTGAACGAAATAATTTTCGCCGGATTGCCCTCTTCGATGTGCGCCCTGCCTGGACCATGGCACGATTCGCAGCCCGTCACCTTCGCTTTCCAGCTCGACAGCTTGGTTAGCTGCGCGTGCGACGTATGCGAGAAGTTTTTGAACTGGTCCTCGTGGCAATCTTTACACGCTTCACTGCCGACGTAGTCTTCGGGCTTGTCGAGTGCGGGCTCGGCGTTCTTATAGAGCGCGAGCTCAGCGGGGCTAATCTCCGCGGATTGAGATGAATTAGTGCGGCCAAACCACGCGATTGCCGCTACAGCGACCGCGCAGATCAGGAGTGCTTTCAAGAATGTTTTCATTCTGCTACCCCTTGAGGTGGTGAAATACTGACCTTGAGAAAATGCCGGAGCATTTTAATGTCTAACACACACGACGTAATGTGACCACTGTCACTATTGCTAGGCATCATGGACCCCGGTCGGTTCACTGTCAATGAATTTAGACTAGCGCGATCGCTTCCAACGCTCCGCGGTCGCGGATCAGAATGCTGCCTGAATTAATGTGAATTACTTCGCGCCTGCTCAGAGCCGCCAACAAACGCGTTACCGTCTCTCTCGTTGTACAGATCATTTGCGCGATCTCTTCCTGGGTAAAAAGCCGGTCGATTCGGTCTGTGGATGACCGTTCCCCATCGGGCGTTTTGCTCCAGTCAAGCAACAGCCTGGCTAATTTGGCGTTGACTGTCTGTGGCAGCAGCAATACGCGTGCCCGCTCTGTGAGCTCGGTTAGCTCCTGGCTCAGTATCTTCAGTACGGCTTGCGCCGCTGACTCACGTCGTTGCATGAGCTCGAGCAATTCGGCCCGCGAGATGAAATCAGTGCGGCAGGGTTCGAGCGTCTTCACTGTCGCCTCGTACGAAGCATTGCGCAGGACCGAGTTCAATCCGAGCACGTCGCCGGCCTGCGCCAGCCGCAATATCACGATTCGTCCCTCGCTCGACGAGATTGAAAGACTGGCCCTTCCGCTTAGCAAAAGGTAGATGCCGCGCGCCGGCTCGCCTTCCGCGAACAATACTTTTCCACGGCCGTGAAACGAGGTCAGATGGCTGACGTGGGAATCCCGAAATTCACGCAACAGTGAATGTAGATCCGCTCCGTGCCCGTTTGCATGTTCCCTTAGCTGGTTCTCAATCCCGATCTGGTTCGCGCTCGGCATCTTTTCACTCCAACGACCAGAAAAACGATCAATCCGTGTGAGCGCAATGAGCATGCCATGTCAGAAGTGGCGTTTATGGATCTTTTCACACTGAAACTGGTGAAATATCGCCGTTGCCAGTCTCTTCGTGCGAGAGATTCCCCACCCCGTTTTGAATCTTACGCACTTGCCGACAGGTGCTGCTTGAACAGCCGAGCCGAAGCTTCGAGGAAGTCGTAGGACGTGACGATGCCCACCAGTTGATCGCCTTCCACGACCGGAAGACACCCGACGCGATGGCTCTGCATGATTTCGATCGCTTCCAGCGAGGACGTCGACGGCGAGACCGTTACCGGATTGACCACCATGACGTCTCGGACGGTCACTGGCTCGGGTTGAGCGGAGCGGTTGCCGCTGCTGATCACGCGCAGCACGCCGCGATGAGTCACCAATCCCACCAACCGTCCTTCACCGTCTTCAACCGGCACGTGCCTGATGTGACGCCAGTCCATTACGCTGGCGGCGAAATCGATGAGGTCTTCCGGTTTGACTGTGAACAGGTCCGTCGACATGAACTGCCCAACGGTGCGATAGCCGTGCTCCCACTCATCGCCGTCCGCCTTCTCGATCAACGGCCAACGGTGGACGGGCTCGCCCTGCTTCTGATTCGCCAGAATCTCGGACGTCAGTCGTCTTTGGAGCGCGTCCTTCGACAGCGAGCTGCCAATCGCGGCGACGGATTTAGTTGTCCAACGCGCGCCTGTTTGTCGCGTCTGTGCGCGCTCTTGAATGATGCCGAGATACTTATCGATGTCGGCGCTCGCCACCTGCGCTCCGGCCAAACCCTCGCGAGCGATTGGCAGAAGATGATCGAGAATGAGCGAAGCAGCACTCTGGCCACGTCCGTCGATCCAGTGGAAATGCGCATCCAGGCCGTGTCGCGCGGCGCGGAAGAAGTTCAGCTTCGCGTCGTCGAAGGCCATCTGTTTCGAGATGTCTCCGTAAGTCTCCGGAAGCGCGGTCATCAACCCGGTGAAGAACGCCGCGTTAGCGATCTCATCGGCGACGGTCGGACCCGAAGGCAAAGCACGGTTTTCGATCCGCAGATGCGCAACGCCGTCAGTCACGCCATAGCAGGCGCGGTTCCAACGCCAGACCGTGCCGTTGTGAAGCCGCAACGCAGAAAGCGAAGGCGTTTCACCGCGCGCCAGACAGGCGAACGGGTTCTCGTCCGGCTCGGCGAACATGATCGGACGAAAGCGAATGATCTGATCGTGAAAGAGCTCGATCACTGAATTCTGCAACCAGCAATCGCCGAAACTGACGCGCGTCGGTTGATTGCGCGCGAGTTGCGTGCGCGAACGCTCGTCCGTCGAGTGTTGAAACAGCGCAACGCGCGTTTCCTGCCAAAGTCGTTGGCCAAACAGAAACGGAGAATTGACGCTGACGGCCAACACCGGCGCCATGATCGCCTGCGCAACGTTGTAGTGATTGGTGAACTCCTGCGGGCTCGTCTGATAGTGGATCTGAAAACTCGTGTTACACGACTCCATCATGATGTTGTCGTGCTCGAGGTGCAATTCGTCCAGTCCTTTTATATGAATCGAGAGCGGCCCGCCTCGCAGCCGGATTACTCCCCGGTTCAACTCGTGATAGCGCGGCACGGGCGTCAGATTGTCGAGCGTCAGATCCGATTTCTGGAGTGTCGGAAGAATGCCGGAAAGAAGAATGTCGGCGCCCTGCGTCGCGGCGCTGGTGCGAGCCAGAGCGAGAAGCTCGACGAGCTCTTGTTCCATGCGGCTGAAACAATCGTCTCTGAGATCGAGCGGCGTCAGGTTCGCCTCGAGATTGAAGCGCGCGATCTCCGTAGTTAGGCGCGGGTCGTTAGCCTCGTTGAGAACGGCGAGCGAAACGGGCGCCGGCCGCAGGTAGCGATCTATCAGAAACATCTCCTGCTCGGCGCCGATACGCCTCACGCCACTCTCGATCCGCCCGTTCTCCAGCATGAACGCCAGCGCGCGCAGATCCTCCAGCAGCGCTTTCATAAACGACTGCGCCTTCTTCTCATCCACGTGTTGTTCGACGTTATGCTCGCCCATGTATGACCGCGTGCTCCTGAGGTGAGGTGACAATACGTTTTTCGTCGGCGGCAAGAATCATCGGCCGCAGTGGTCGCGCGACCAGCACCGGACACGGCGCCTGCCGCAGCACGCGATCCACGTTCGATCCGAACAACGCACGCATTCCAAATCCGGCGCCATGCGCGCCGACGCCAATCAGGTCGATCTCAAACTTTTCTGCGTAACTCAGAATCTCGCGATACGGGTGTCCCTCACTCACCGCGGTTTTGACGTCGCACCAGAGATGCACTTCAGGCGGCACGACTCGTTGCAGCCGGCGCGCGGCGTTGTGATATACGGATTCGCTGTTGACCGGAAACCAGGCGATCTCAGGCTCGCCTACAGCACCCGGCGGCAGCACATGGAGCAGGTGCAATTGCGCCTGGTGCTCCTGAGCGATCGACAAGCCGTACCGGAGCGCCAGCTCGGAATAGTCGGAGAAATCGTAAGCGATGAGAACACGTTTCAAATTCACTCTCAGTTTCTCGTTTACAAACTCTCGCTCGTCGTTGTGCATCACCAACACCGGGCACGGAGCACTTCGGGACACGGACTCCGCGGTCGAACCCAACAGCGCCGCACGATGAGGACGACGCCGGGAACGCATCACGATCAAGTCGACGTGCTCGGCCTGCGCGTGCTTCATGATTTCCTCGCCCACGTCTTCAGGCGACGCGATGACGAGGCGCCAGCATGCGTCAGATGAATCGACGTGCTCGCGAACCGTTGCTTCGATCTCTTCCCTGGCGTCCAAAGCGTCGCTACAGTGAAGCAGAATCAGCTCGGCGTCATGAGCGCGCGACAGGGCGGTCGCATAACGCACGGCGTTTCCGGAATACGGCGACAAGTCGATCGGACACAAAATGCGTTTTATGTTGATCATGACTACGTTACCTCCATTTACACATGGTTAAGGAGATTGTAAATTCCCTTTTCCACTAAACTCCCGCAAGCGCGAGGCACATAAAAAGGGAAATTTTAGAAATCCCTTTACTGCTGACTTCCCGCAAGCGGAAGACACATGGTAAGAAATCAAAAAACCTATTCTTTGGGTCTCACGACTTCGACCGAACAGTGGGCGCGAGCTGAAACCGCGGCCGACACGCTGCCAAGCAACAACCGATCGATGCCTCTCGTTCCCTTTGCCCCGAGGAATATGCAATCCGCGTCCCACGTGTGAGCTTCCTGAAGAATCTCGTCCGGCGGGTTCCCACGCCTGATCAAAACCTCAGCGTGCAACCCCGCACTGCGTAATTTTTCGGCGGCTGCGGCAAAAACCTCACGCACCTGGTCCCAGTTCTCTTCCTCGCCGACTTCGATCCACTTCAAATCCGAGTCGTCAGCGCGGTCAGGTGCAATCGCCATGACAGTATCGACGACGGCGAGCAGTCCGACTTCAGTTCCCTCAGGCCACTCGCGTTCGCAGATCGCGTCGACGGCGGCGTTCGAGTCGGATGAGTTGTCGACGCCGATCAAAATCCGAATCGGTTTCTCGGCATTCTGGTACGAACTACGCGCGACACGGACCGAGCAGCGGGCCTCATAAAGCACGCGCTGCGAGATGCTGCCGAGTATCAACCTTCCACCAAAGACAGAGGCGCCGCGCGCGCCCATCACGATGAGATCCGGCTTCCATTGATCGGCTTTTCGAATCAGCGCCCATGCTGGTGAATCGGCTTCTGCCGTGTAGCTGACACGCCAGCGAGGAAACATCGACTTGATCTGTTCGCTGGCGCGTTTCGCGAGACCTTCGGCTTCCTCGAGCTTCTGCTGCGCGCGTTCGTGCGCGCGTTTCAGACTGTCCGGCATGTACGACGGCAACGTTTCGTCAGCTTGTCCCGCGGCGGGTGATGGAACAAAGACGTCAGCCAAAGACATGACCACGACCTCGGACTCCGCTCCTAGTCCTGCCCTTTTCAGATCCTGGACCGCTGCGTCAGCGCACTCCGAACCGTCGTACGCGACTAGAATCTTCATTGCTTCTTTCATGATTTCCTAAGGTCTGATCGCCACCTCCAGCTATGCCGGCCGATGCAATGACGGCGAATGCAATGCCTCGGAAATGTCGCGCACGGATTCGGCAGGCGCGCTGTGTTTCACTTCGATTGTTTTGATTGGAGAGGTTAGTAGGATCCTTTCGTCGACCCACATCTCCAAACGCCCGCCGACGCAGAGCGCTCCTTCGTTAAAAGGCGCGGCCGGACACGAGGAACCTCTGACAAGCGCCTCGCGCGGTTCCAGCAGCATGCTTCCGCCCTCGACGAGCGCGCGGCCCGTCTTTGGATCGAGCAGCAGGATGCGATACTCGCTATTGTGGGTGCCAAGCAGGATCGTATCGAACGACTCCAGGTTTTCCAGTATGACCTGTGACTCCGGATCGCTGTCGCTCAGGCGACTGTTGTTTCTCGTCAGGTGCGTGTCCCCCGCCTGATAGGTCCAACAATCCAGGCAGATGGCCCAGGCCGCATCTATTTCGAGCGTCGTTTCTTCAATCGCGCGCCCACACTTCGAGCAGATGCCGTAGGAGCCGGACATCAGCCGATCGAGCGCATCGTCGATCCGCCGCAGTCTGGCCTGAAGCAACTGTTCGCTCTGAAGCGGCTGGACCGGCGACTCCGAATGTTTGAGCAGAGCCTCGCAAATGTCTTCACGCTCTCCATGCAGACGGTTCCAAACGAACCCGCCTTTTCCTCCGATGGGGATTGCCGCCAACTGAATTGTGCGATTCTCAGTCATGATGTTCCCTCCATTGACGCCTGAACTATGAATGCGTTAACTCCCAGTATCTTTTCTGAGCGCGTTTCGCCCAGGTCCAAAATCCACCTTGCCTGACGCTTGCCGGTTCGTCGGCCCAGAGATCCTTCCGCAGGTAAATGCTGTCGCTGCCGAGATCGTCGATGACCGTGCGCATCTCGTGCGAGTAATGCGCGAGGGGTTCGCGACCTTCGATCTCGGCCGCAAGGTTCACTGCCGCAACTTCGCCCTGGCGAACGGCCATGTGGCCCATCTTCGGACCATCGAAGTTTACGCAGTCGCCAACCGCGTACATCCGATCGAGGCCGGCGACCCGCATCGTCCTCTCCACATGTATGTAATTGTCGTCGTCTGTGATGCCCGTGTATGAAGCGACTGAAGAACCGCGAAACGGCGGCGCCAGCATGAGCAGGTCGAAACTGATTACGTCTCCGCTGATGGCGGTGACGGCGTCGCGCGTCAGTGAGTTGATGCTGACGTTTTCCAGCAACTCGATGCCGCGCGTGGCGAGAGCTCTTTTGAGCGCCGCCGCGGCGATAGAGTCTCCGAACTCTGATTCGATCGTGCTCGGATTGACCAGGCTTATCCTGACGCGCTCGCGTTTGCCGTTCTCTTCCAGCAGGCGCGCGAGGGCAAACGCGCTTTCATAAATCGGCACCGGCAGTCGAGCGCCGGGGCATTGACCAAAAACAGCTCTTCCCTCTTCGAACTTACTGACCGCTCTGCCAAACTTTATCGCCTTGTCGACGTTCAGCAGATGATGCGCATGTTCATAGAAGCCGTTGATGCGCTCGGTAGCGAGCCGGCGGCCCAGTGCAAAAATGAGATAGTCGTACGGAAGCTTGCCCTCGATTTCACCATGCGCGATCGTGACTTTTCTGTCGAATGGATCGAGGCGGGCGACTTCCGCTTCGACGAAGTTCACTCTGCGATTCAACAGCGTCCGGCGAAGGTCAAAAGAAACGTCTTCCGGACCGCACTTTCCAAACGCGAGCCGCACCAGCGAGGGATAAAAAATAAACTGGCGGCTGCGCGACACGAGCGTGATCTGATGTTCGTCGCCGAGCGCCTGACCAAGACGCTCCGCGGCAACCACGCCTCCAAATCCGCCGCCGAGGATCAAAACCTTCGCCATCGTTACTGCCCCTTCTCGCTCGAACTTTCTTCTCTGGAGTTCGCCGGACAACGAACCACTTCCACCGAACATTTCGCGTGCGAGACCACCGATTGCGACACGGAGCCCAACAGGAACCGTTCCCATGCTCTGTAACCATGCGAGCCGACGATGATGAGGTCGGCGCCCCAGTCTTCGGCTTCTTCCAGGATCACTGTGCGCGGTGAACCTGGAACGATTCGGCCATCGAGCGAGTTAGTTTTGTCGAGCTTTGGTTTGAGTGTTTGTATCGCGCGGTTGAGGGTGCTTCTCGCCTGGTCGCGCAGCGCGGAATCCATCTCTTCGACGAACGTCATCGGCAGCGCCCACGCTTCCGGCGTCGGCGGCGTGACGGGTTCAACTGCGGTCAGCACCAGGAACGATGAGCCCTCCGGCCACGGGCGGCGCGCAACCTCTTCGACGGCGGCGTCGCTGCAAGGCGATCCATCTACAGCTACGAGTATTTTCATACGCTCACTCCAATTCCGGGCATACTCAGTGCACAACCCGTACCACCTATTTGTTCAAGGGTTTTAGCGGGTTTGGATTGAGGTATAGGCTGAGGTTGCGGGGTATTTCGCAACCTCAGAAAAAATTCCGCAAGGGATTCGTGTTTAGAAATCGGTCGCAGCGAAGGCTTTGCCGTCGCTATCCGGCCGGTATCAGGTGGGTTGGTCTGAAGCCAAAATATCGTCGCAAATCTTTATACATTCATTGCAAACACGCGCGGTCGCGACCCCGACCATTCCGGCGACCTCGCTGGGCTGTTTACCGCAAAAGGAACATCTGACTTCCGCTGCCTTATCGATTATGGTCGTAATAGTTCCGCTTGGCTCACGCGTGCCTAATGCTGCGAGGCAGTCGCCGACACATTCGTCGCAAATGTAGACTGCCGGACCGGCAATGAGCTTTGCGACTTCACCTTGTCTCTTACTACAAAACGAGCATCCGCCGTACGTTACTTCCTTGCGATTTGCTTCATCGCATTCGGATGCTTCGACGATCTTGATTGTGACTTCATCGCCGACAGCGAGGTTCTGATTGATCCACTCGAGTTGTTCAGTCGCACCTGCCTCGCGATGCGCCAGTCCTCCAACTCTTAGATCAAGCATCTCGGAATCATTCTTCCGCTTGCCAAGAGACACAATGCCGGTGAGTACGCCATCGTCGCCGATTCCGGCAGTGCACACTTTTACGCCGTTTATTGTGATTTCAAAACACTTCATCTTTTTATCAGTGTGTCGATATCATCGACTTTCACGCGGACTGGAGTTGGGAGACGACCGCCGTTAACTGCGTAACACTTGCGCCAGCGTCTTGAGTAGCTTCTCGGCGGTGTACGGTTTGTTCAGAAAGACAGCGACGCCCTCGAGCACACCTTCGCCGGCGTGATGGCCCGTTCCCAAACCACTCGCGGCCAGGATTCGGACCTTCGGGTTCATCCGCTGCAACGCGCGAATCGTCGCCGGCCCGTCCATGAAAGGCATGACCATGTCAGTCAATACGGCTGCGATCTCATTCTTCTTATCAGCGTAAAGCGCCAACGCTTCAGTGCCGTCACTCGCCGTCAGCACCCTGTACCCAAACGTCTCCAGCGTCCCGCGCGTGATCTCGCGAATCGAGTCTTCGTCATCGACGACGAGGATCAACTCTCCGTTCCCAAGCGGCAGATCCGTCTGCGCCACCGCTGCATCAACCGAGCCCGGCGTATTCAGCGCCGGAAGGTACAAAGCAAACTGGCTGCCTTTGTGCAATTCGCTGTAGACGTTGATAAAGCCTCCGTGACTCTTCACGATCGTCAACGCTGTCGACAGACCAAGACCAGTTCCCTTCGTCATCTCTTTCGTCGTGAAAAACGGCTCGAAGATGCGGTTCTGAATCTCCGGCGGCATTCCCGGCCCGGTGTCGGCGACGCTGACCACGACAAAACGTCCGGCCTTCGCTTCGATGTGCATGCGCGCGTAATTCTCGTCGAGGTAAACATTCTCCGCCATGATCGAGATCGATCCGCCTTCAGGCATCGCATCGCGCGCGTTTACACAAAGGTTCATCAACACCTGGTGCATTTGCGTCGCATCAGCGGAGATGATCCAAAGACTATCCGGCACCTTGAAACTGATCTCGATCGACTTCGGCAAGGTCTCGCGCAGTATCTTGACGATCTCTTTGATGAGGTGCTTCGGCTGCAACGCGACGCGCTCGCCTTCGATGCCGCGCGCAAACGACAACACCTGCCGCACCATGTTTCCGCCACGCTCGGCGTTGGTGCGCAAAACGTCGAGCCATCTTTTGCTCGATTCGTCAGTCGTCTTCAGTTGCAGCATGTCGACGGCCATCAGTATCGGCGAGAGAACGTTGTTGAGGTCGTGAGCAATGCCGCCGGCGAGCGTGCCGATCGACTCCATTCTCTGGGCACGGAGAAACTGCGACTCCATCCGTTTCTTTTCGGTGACGTCCGTGTTGATGACGAGGACCGACTTAGGCTGTTCTCTTTCGTCGCGCACTAACGTCCAGCGGCTCTCGACGATGATCTCCGATCCGTCGCGCCGGGTTTGACGCATTTCGCCGCTCCACTCTCCGTTGGCGATGAGCTCCTTCCGGGCCTCTTCGAATTGCCGGGAACGCTCTTTGAAAAGGATCTCCTGCGCGTTTTTGCCAATCACTTCGCTGGCGGACCAGCCGTAAATCTTTTCGGCGCCTTTGTTCCAGAACAACACGTTGTGATCGAGGTCGCGCACCATGATCGCATCCTGCGCCTGGTCCAGTAGCTCCGCCTGCTCCCGGATCTGCTCCTCGGCGCGTTTGCGCTCCGTGATGTCGCTGCGAATCGCGACGTACTGGTAAGGTTTTCCCTCGGGGTTGAGAAAAGGCACGATCGTCGTATCAACCCAGTAGACACTTCCGTCTTTAGCACGGTTGCGAATCTCACCACGCCAGACTCTGCCGCTCGCGATCGTGGTCCAAAGGTTTCGAATGAACTCTTTCGGATGGTAGCCCGAGTTGATAATGCGGTGGTCCTGGCCGAGCAACTCTTCGCGCGAATACTTCGAGATCTCGCAGAATTTATCGTTGGCGTAGGTGATGATGCCGCGTTGATCCGTGATCGCGACGATGGCCGACTCATCAAGCGCAAACTTGATGTCGGCGAGTTCCTTTTCTGAACGCTCCAGCGCCCGTGCCGTATTTGTTTCAGGAATCGACTTCAACATCTTCGAGTTTCTTGAGACGGTATCTGAGTTGATCACGGGAGATGCCGAGGAGCTCCGCGGCGCGTGTTTGATTTCCGCCACTGCGTTGAATTGCCTGACGCACGAAGGAGAGCTCGGCTTCGTCGAGCGATATGCCTTCATTCGGCAGGACGAAAACCGTCGCGGCGTCGGTTGTGTTTGCGGGAGAGTGGGCGATTCGCGGCGGCGCCAACAGGCTGCCGGGCAAATACTCGGTCGTGATCTGATCGGCGTCTTCGAGAATCAGAGCACGCTCGATCACGTTGCGCAGTTCGCGAACGTTGCCGGGCCAATCGTAATTGCGAAAGACGGCGATTGCTTCCGGCGACAAGCCGGTGATCTTACGACGGCGAAGCTTGGCGCCAATCGTGTCGATGTAGTGCTGCGACAACTGCAGCACGTCGTCGCCTCTTTCGCGAAGCGGTGGAATGTCGATTTGGATGATCGACAAGCGATAGTAGAGATCCAGGCGAAAGCGTCCGGCTTCGCTTTCGGCTTTCAGGTCGCGATTCGACGCCGCCAGCACGCGAACGTCCAGCGGGATGTCGCGCAGACCACCAACACGGCGAAATGCGCCTTCCTCGAGCACGCGCAGCAGCTTTGCCTGAAGCGAGAGCTCGAGCTCGCCAATCTCGTCGAGCAAAAGCGTTCCGCCTTCAGCCTGCTCGAATAATCCTTCCTTGCGCGCCTTCGCGTCGGTGAATGCGCCTTTTTCATAGCCGAAAAGCTCCGACTCGATGAGCGTCGCGGGAAGAGCGGCACAGTTTACGGCCACGAAAGGTTCTTCGGCTCGTTGCGAGCCATAATGGATCGCTTTGGCAACGAGGTCTTTGCCTGTGCCGGATTCACCCTGGAGTAAAACTGATGAGACTTCGCTCTCCGCGACTTT
>DASRIM010000342.1:0-17064 GCA_035649995.1 Pyrinomonadaceae bacterium
TGATTCGCGAGCTTCGTTTCGTCAGCAGTTAATCCCGTTGATTCAGGGCCCATGATCAGCGCGCTCGCTCGCGTCCAATCCAAATCCGTGTATGACTGCTGTCCTTCCGCATCCGCACAGACAGTTTCAATCCCGCGTTGACGACACCAGCGGATTACTTCGTCGTAATCGGGTCCGGTCCAGATCGGCAGCCGGAACGCCGATCCCATCGCGCCGCGCAGTGACTTCGGCGAAAACGGATCGCTCGTGTTCCTTGTCGCGATCACGCCGGTGACGCCCGCCGCCTCCGCCGTCCGCAAAATCGCGCCGACGTTCACGGGGTTGTTGATCTGATGCATTACGACGAGCAGCGAGCGCTCGTCGACACTCTGCGACAGTCGCTCTTCGGAAGATTCGGGCCGGCGCGCAAGTACGACGATTCCCTGGGGCGTCTTTGTATAAGAGATCGACTCCAGCAGCTTCTCGCTCACGGACGCGCTGCGCCGCGCGGCCTGGTCCAACTCGCCGATCGCAACTGCCACTCTCTCTTTTCGCAGCAGCTCTTCGGAGACGATGACAGCCTCGATCTCCAGCGCCGAACGGAGCGCTTCTTCACACAGCCGCAAACCCTCGACGAACACGTAATCCGTGTTCTTCCCGTCGCGCACCGCGCGCGCCAGCCGCAGCAGCGTGTTATCGCGGCTCGTGATCGCTTTAATCATCCGTGACTCTGCTTTTTCCTTTTCAAACTCGCCGCAAACATCTCCAACCCTTCGCGATCGATCTTTACGACGTCGTCGATCTGCTGCGCGGTCAGACCGGCCCGCGACGCTTCGCCGCGCGGATCGGCCAGGAACTTCGCACGCGCGTCTTCGTCGACGTAGATCCGTGCGAGAAATTCTTCAAAGCGCGCGTCACTCATGCCGCTATCGCCTTCTGCCGCGATCTTCCACGCGAGACGGCCCGGCGCGCGCAGTCGAGCTGATCGATCAACCACTCGATAGGCGGAAAGTTTCCGTCGCGCTCGATAATCACCGTCAACGCGTGCGGCACGCGCGCGGCGACCTCCTCGAGCAGATCGTAAACCGGATCGGGAACGTCGTGCAGATGATCGTCGAGCAGCCGCTGCGCATCAGGACGCCCGATCCAGCGGCCACCCGCAAGATGAATCGAGCCTATCCGCTCCGGCGAAATACGCGAAATGAAATCTACCGGATCAAACTTGAAGTTCAACGCGTTGGCGTGGAGGTTGTGTAGATCCAACAACAGATCGCTTTCCGAGTTGCGAATGATTTCCGCAACCCAGGCCGCTTCGTCACGATCGCTTCCCGGCGGCTCAATCAATGTCGCCACGTTCTCGACTTGCGGCGCGACGCCGACCACAGCCCACGCGCGGCGCAGGTTCGCGATCGCGCCGCCAATCGTCGCTGCTGTTCGCGGGGGCGCAGCGAGGTGTCCGATCTCGATCCCGCCGCCTCGCACAAACGCGAGATGTTCGGACCACGAGACCGGCTTCACTTCCTCACAAAGCCGCGCCATCTGATCGAGCCGCTTAGTTTCCACTGCTACAGAGGATGCCATGCCGAGCGTCACGCCGTGCAGCGTAATCGGGACCTGCGCCGCCAGCGTACGCAGCGCGCGGCGTTCGCGGCGAGTGGCGCGGAAGAAATCGTCGGCAATGACTTCGACGAGATCGATCCGATCGAGATGCGAGAGAATCCCGAGCGCCAGTCGCGATCGCCAGCCGAGCCCGAACCGATCAGTAACGGCCATCATCATCCTCCGCAACCTCCACAGCCGCCGCCGCAGCCACCGCCACACGAACTCCCGCACGAACTGCCGCTGCTGCACGAGCTGCCGCTGCTGCCGCAACCCGCGTCCGCCGCCGCGCACGAATTCGACGTCCCTTTCTGCCGCGGAAACAGCCTGTTCGCGTAGGTGAACCCTTCGCCGTGCAACGCGCCGACGCCAAAAGCGGCGGCAAGCATCATCGGCTCAATCGTCGCACCGCCGGGCGCGAGAAACATGGCCCGATCGCGCAAACCGCCATACAGGTTTTGCACGTCTTCGATCATCGTCTCTCCGCTTTCAGTCAGCCGCGGAAACGAGACCGCCGCCGCGACGAAGAGTGACGCGATGGTCAGGACGACCAGAAATCCGACGTTCGTGCGGCCCGCGTTCAGAGCGATCAGCACCTTCGTAAACCCGACGCCGCTCAACAAAAACGAGGCGATAACCAGACGTATCAATCGCGCCTGCGTCACGTTTTCGTCGGCCAGCAGTTGCGCGCGTCTCAGTGTGACGTCATACGACTGGCACGCCTTCTTCAAGCCGTCGTCCTCAAACATCGACGAAACTTCTCCGCCGCGCGCGTACTTCTTCAACAGCGCCTGCTCCACTGGCCTGCGCGCGGATTCCGGCGGCGCGTTCTCGGCGCGTTTGAGCGTGGTGCCCTCCGCGACGAGCAAACCCCTGTCGATCAGCGAAACAGTCGCGACGCGCAAAACCTCTGCTTCGCCGCCGCGCAGGTACGCGATCAGATACGGATCCGACAGATCGATCTTCGGTGTTTTTGACGACTCGACATAACGTCGCCAGTAGATGAGCGCGCCAATAACGGCGCCTGCGAAAATGATATAGAACAACAGAAACTGTGGCCCGGGAAGATCAAACGGATTCATGGTGGGTCACCTCATTTGAGGGCGGCGGCGCGTGCCCACATCGCGCGGGCAAGATCGATCAGATCGAAAAGGAGCGGCGCCGTCACGTCCTTTGGAAGCCAGGATCTTTGCCTTGCTTCGGAGATCAGTTGAGCGTCCGCGGCACGTGGTCCAGTCTCCAGCAGTGCTGAAACTATTTCGAGCGCGTCTTTGGGAGACGCCGCTGAGCGGCCTTCGAGCTCGAGTAAGGTAGACGCGCACGAGCGCAGTGGTCCAGCCACGTCCGCGATCAGCGCCTCGAGCTGCTCTTCACGCAGACTGCGCGCAACGTACGCTTCACGCATGCGCAGAGTCAGGTTCAACAGCGTCTGCTTGAGACGAAAGATCGCGTCGTCGCGTGACACAGACAGAGACGCAAACGGATCGTCGCCATACAGCACACGCCTGCGCCGCGCAATGTCGGCAAACTTCACCGCAAACGCTTCCGTCGCCGGACGCAGCTCGCTGTCCAAAAGAAACATGGCCCGCAGCTTGATAGCCGTATGGGCCAACCGAAGCGGCTCGCGAAGCTGGTCCGCCTGCGGTTGATTGAATGCAGTTAAGACGAGAATCAGATTGACGTCAGACGTCGGCCGGAGTTTGCCTTCGGCGCCGCTGCCGTAAAGGACTACGGAGCGCAAGTCGCTGCCGAATGCTTCTTTCGCGGAGTTGACGAAGTCCGTTAATACCGACGTAACGTTCCGGGGTAACGCTGCGGTGGCTTCGGCGTTCATAATTGTCGAGTTTGTTTTAGGTCGGAAAACCGCTTTCCTCAGTCACTCGTTGCGCCTGTTGAAAGTGCCGCCGTTCATGCACGGCGATGATCCGGTACGCGTCCATCAAGCTATAGGCAACCATACTTGACGCCGGAGATGTAATTACGATTCTCGCGGGATCAAGGTTCGCGGTTGACTGCATCTTTTCCGCGACCAGCGATTGATGAGCAACAAAGTCGTGAATTATCGAACCATTTATGTCACTTTGCGCGGGCTCGAATTTTTTCGGCGCCTTAACTTTCCGCGTCGACGCCGGATCGAGAAACTTCAGGAGCAACTTTCCCCACATGCCCGGCAGCACCGGCAGTTTCTGCCACACATTCGACTGCTTTTTCCCAGCGATGACGCTGTCGATGATCGGCAGATAAGTCAGGTTAGTGGTGATCAGATGATCAAAACACTGACCCACGCTCCAGCGTTCGGCGCTCGGCTTCCAGTTGAGTTGACTTGGCGAAAGACTGCCAAACACTCGCTCCGCATCCGCGGCAATCGTGTGAATTTCTTCGACAACACTAGCTACATCGGTACTCATAAAACTAATATCCCAGCGCCATTCCGTCTTTCCGCGGATCGGAAGCGCCCATCAATGTCTTACTCGCCGGATCGACCATGATGGCCTGGCCGCCGCCCATCGACGATCGCAACACGCCCGGCGGCTTGGCGCGCACATGGCCCAGCGACAGCAGTCGTTGGATCACAGTCGCTCCCAACTCGTCCTCCATCAACACGCTCTTGCCAACCATGAAGCGATAGCGAGCCGCGTCGATCGCCTGTTGCAGATTCATTCCGCGATCGATGAGGTTCACGAGCACTTGGACGTGTCCCTGTGGTTGAATCGCGCCGCCCATCACGCCGAACGACATGAACAGCTTGCCGTCTTTCAAAACCATCGCCGGGATGATCGTATGAAACGGGCGTTTGCCGGGTTCGAGACGATTCGGATGGTTCGGGTTGAGCGAGAAAGCGGTGCCGCGGTTTTGCAGTACGATGCCGGTGTCGCCTGCGACGATTCCCGATCCGAATGCGTCGAACAGGCTGTTGATAAACGACACGGCGTTACCGTCTTTGTCGACGACAGTCAGATACGTCGTGTCGGTGCCAACGTTGACGTCGCCCGGCGGCGGCGAGTCGAGCGCCTTGTTGGGATCGATTAGTGCGCGACGTCGCGCGGCGTACTCTTTCGAGAGCAGTTGGGCCACCGGCACTTTCGCGAACGAAGGATCGGCGATGTAACGGTTTCGATCCGCGAAGGCGAGCTTCGTCGCTTCGATGAGCGTGTGGTAATAACGGTCGGGCTGAGCGCTCAGCTTCTTGAGATCGAACCCTTCGAGAATATTGAGCGTGATGAGGGCCGTGATTCCCTGCCCGTTCGGCGGGATCTCGTAGACGTCGTAGCCGCGATAGTTTGTGGAGATCGGCTCGACCCAGTCGTGTTTCGTCGCAGCGAGATCTTCCAGCGTGATAAAGCCGCCGTTCTTGCGGCAATAATCGGCGATGGCCTGCGCGATCTCACCTTTGTAGAACGCGTCGCGTCCGCCGCTCGCGAGCGTGCGCAAGGTGCGAGCCAGGTTTGGCTGACGAAAGATCTCGCCGGCGCGCGGCGCGCGCCCGTTGACGAGATAGTTGGCGGAAGCAGCCGCATTCTGCTTGAGCTTACCGACTTCGGCTTCCCAGTCCTCCGCCGTCTTTTCCATCACCGGAAAGCCGTTTTCGGCGTACGCGATCGCGGGCGCGAGCAGGTCGGCGAGTTTCATCGTGCCGTACTTCTCGTTCAAGGCCACCCAACCGTCGAAAGCGCCCGGCACCGTCACGCTCTCCATGCCAAACTCCGGCACCTGCCTGATGTTCTTTTTGGCGAAGTGATCGACACTCAACGCGCGTGGCGCGCGTCCGCTCGCATTCAATCCTTTCAACTCTTTCGTTTTGGACCAGTAGACCAGCGCGAACATGTCGCCGCCGATACCCGTCATCATCGGTTCGGTGACGTTGAGCACGGCAGCCATGGCTATCGCCGCGTCGACGGCGTTGCCGCCGCGCTTGAGGACTTCGAGCCCCGCCAGCGAGGCGAGCGGCTGGCTCGACGCGACCATTCCATTCTGTGCGCGAACGACTGATCGGGTCACTGTCTGCGCAGAAAGATCCGTGTTCAGTGCCTGGCCGACAAAAAGCGCGCCGCACAGCCAAACACATAGAACACGGATCCTGGTTGGGACCTGTTTCAGTTTCAGTTCATGAAGTCCTGGAGATCTTTTGCAAACCACTCCGGCCGCTCCCAGTGCATGGCATGTCCGGTGTCTTCATAGACCTTTAACCGGGCATTTGGCAAGGCCGCGAGGAGCCGATCCTGTTCCGAACGCGGAAAAACCGTTTCCTTGTCGCCCCAGAGAATCAGCGTCGGAACTTTGATCTTCGCCAGTTCGACCTGAGCTTTGGGCGACAACATCTCCGCCATCACTTCGCGCCACACGCGCGCCGGAATGTTCAGGCTCTCTCTCACAACTGCCTGCACGAACCCGTCCGGCAGCGGCTGAAACGCCATGCCGACCTGAAACTCGCGCACGAACTTTTCCGGAATCGGATCCTTGAGCGCGTTAACATCGCGCTGAAGATCCGTTACCACGTTGTTCCGAACAGTTGTCGCCGAACCGGAGAGCACGAGCCGTTTGACGCGCTCGGGCACGGTCACCGCGACGTGTTGGGCCACGAAGCTTCCCATCGAGTGGCCCACGATCGTCGCCTGGTTGATATTCATGACGTCCATGAACGCGATGACGTCGTCGGCGAACTGTTGGAAACCGTAATTGCCTGCCGGCCGATCCGAATCGCCGTGCCCGCGCTGGTCCAAAACGTAAACGCGATACTTCTTGTCGATCAGCGGGAGCACCGTGCTGTACGAAACCCATGAATCGGTGTAGCCGTGCAGCAGAATCACAGGCTCGCCGGAGGCGTCGCCCTGGTACGCGTAACGCAATCTCACGCCAGTGCGCAGCGCGATGTTTGAGAAACGCACGTCAGACGCCGGACGATAAACCGCCGCTGTCGCCGGTTTCGCCTGAACGCCGAGCAGACCTTCAACGGACAACTTCGTGTCCGCGGTCTGCCACGCGCGCTCGAACTCCTGTTGGACCATCTGCGCGGAAGAGCTCTTGCCTTGTTTGCGCAAGCTCTCCGCCAAACCAAACAACGCGCGGCCATTGCGAGGCCGCTTCTCAATCTCGGCACGGAACACGCGCTCGGCCGTGGCGTAATCGCCGCTGGCCAGCAACGCGCCGCCGAGGAACTCGCGGACGGGCAGGTCCCAGTCTGAGGGCTCGTTATAGCCCGTAGCGTCCTCGGCGGCGACGGCCTTGTTTAGCAGGGCAAAGGCCGCTTCCTTATCTCCACGCGCGTACGCGATTTTTCCCGCGAGCGCAAGATCGGCAACTTTCAATATGTTTACGGCGACATTGTTTCCCATCGGCGCGTCGGCGGGGACCGTCTTCGCGACTGCCTGCAACGCAGACAACTCCGCGTCAGCTTTCGCGAGATCGTTCTTTGCCGCGAAGGCGCTGCCGCGTGCGAAGTGCCAGAAGCCGGTAGTGATCTTCAACTCCGGATCGGGTTTCGGTTCGTTCAGAACTTCGTCCCAACGCGCAAAGCGCACGAGCGCGACTTTCGAGTACGGCATGAACATCTCGAGCATCGGCATCGCTTTCAGATGCGGCTTGACGTTCGCTTCGAGCTCGCGCGCTGATTTGATCGAGTCGCCAAAACGTCCCTTCATAGCGCTTGCTGCCGCCAGGAAGTGGATGTTGTGGTTGTAGTACATCATCGTGTAGAGACCCTGCGCGCCGGTCTTCGTGATGTACTCGCGGTCGGCGGCAATGGCGTCGACGTTGGATTGCGCAGCTTCCTGGTAATCGCCGGTGCGGATGTAAATGTGCGAAGGCATATGGACCAGGTGACCGGCCTTCGGTGCGATCTTGCCGAGGCGTGCGGCGCTCGGCAGAGCGCGTTCCGCGTTGTTGGAGGCTTCGACGGCGTGAATGTAATAGTGGTTCGCGCCTGTGTGGTTCGGATTGCGGCGCAGTACGCCTTCGAGCACCGAAACTATTTCGAGTGTTTCGGGCGCGGGGTTGCCGTCGCGGCTCCAGAGTTTCCACGGCCGCAGGTTCATCATGCTTTCGGCGTAGAGCGTCGCGGCGTCGAGATCGTCGGGATAACGCTTCGCCAGTTCGCCCATCGCGTTTTTGTAGTCGACGCCGAGCTTGTTTTTGTCGGCTTGCAGGTCGGCGGAGTAACGTTTTGACAGCGCATCGATATACGCGCGCTCATGCTCCGACGCTTTCGGTGCGAGCTCGATCGCCTTTTGCAGGTTCGAATAGGCTTGGACGAGCGCCGGGCCGTCGGCCTGGACGTTGTAGTTCGAACCGAGCGCGAGTGACGCGCCCCAATAAGCCATCGCTAGCTGCGGATCGAGTTTCGCGGCCTGTTTGAATGAGCGGACGGCTTCATCGTGATTGAAGGCGTAAAGGTACGCCAGGCCCTGGTTGAAAAACTTTTGCGCCTCCGCGTTGGTGGTTGAGACGGGGTGATTAATGTCGCCCAGTCCGGTCGCTAACGCAGCCGGAGGAGGCTCTTTGGCTGGTGCGTGTCCGTGTTGAGAAAAGGCTGTGACCGGCGGCAAGAGCAGCAGGATCACAAGGAAGAGATGCTTCATAAACTTCTCCTACACCGGATTACCATTCCGGCAATGGCTGTTATTGTTAACAGACTCTACACCTCGTAACGCGAAAAAGCGGGTGGTGAGGGGTCATTCTCGGTAGTTTTACGAGGTTTCGCTGTGACCTGAGTCTCCCGCTTGCGGGAGGTTAATGAAAAAGCGATTTTAAGAATTCCCTGATATATACCTCGCGCTTGCGATAGGTGCGGATCTACTCGGGGCTGCCGTATTTCATCTGGGCGACGGTGGCTTTGCCCTTCGCATAGACAGTCACGACGAACAGATCGTCGAACTTTTTCTCATCGATAACCGGGACGACGTCCCCGCCGAGCATCTTGATAACGTCGGGAATCGAGTTGCTGTGACCAATAACCAGGACACTCTCGCCGCCGCGTTCCAGGATCTTGTTCGCGACTTCCTCGGTCGACTGTGCGGAGACTTGCCGCGGGTTTGACGGATTCACACTCAAGCTGATCGACGTCACCGGAACGTTGAGTTTCTTCGACAACGGCTCACCCGTCTGCTTCGTACGCAGATACTGCGACGTGATGATCGCTTTGACGTTGGCGTTCGCGAGGACTCGCGCCAGCTCCTGCGACCGTAAATTTCCCTTCTCCGTGAGCGGCGGATCCTGCCGCGGCTCGTCTGCTCGTTCAGCATGTCGAACGAGATAGACGGTAATCGGTTTGAAGTCGTTTTGCGGAACAACCAGCAGCAAAGACGCAACGGCGAGCAGGAACACTAATCTCACTCGAATCTCTCCTTAAATGGTTTAATCCGTGGCTACGTTCTTACGCATGGGCACGAGCTCGAGTTTTACACCATCGGCAAGTTCCAGATCAAAAAAACCTTTCCTCACATACCCGCACGCCTCATACAACTTGATACCCGGCAATGTCGCCATCAACTCCAGCGCGCGAAAGCCGTGCTCCAGCGCTTCCCTTTCGCACACTGAAAGGATCGCCCGCGCGACGCCCTTGCGCGCGTGCTGCGGATGCACAAAAAACGCGCGAATCTTCGCCGGCTCACTCGCCGGGTCGAGATACCCGGCGTCTCGATGCGAAAACTGATCGCCGCCAAAGAGCGTCTTTCGCCGGCTCCAGCCGCCGCAGCCGATCAATGTCCCGTCTTTGTCGGCAACGAAATAAGTTCCATCCTCGATGAGATCAGTGTCGACTCCGAAGACTGACGCTATCGCGGCCTCGATCTGCCTGTCGGAATACTCGCCGCGGCTCAAATGGCGCGCCGACTCCGCAATCAACTGCGTTATCGCTTCGCGATCGGCCAGCGTCGCCTTGCGCACCTCGTAGTCCATCGCCTTACTTCAACATCAACACAGCCTCGGACCACGTGGCAAGCGGTTCTTTTGACTTGCGGACTGCTTCGTTGTAAGCGGCAAGAAGGTGCTGTTGGTTACACATAACCTCGATCAGTCTCTTTTTGCCGAACGTCTGCTCGATCAGCACCGCCATTCGATACCCGACGGTGTACCACGGTCCCTGTGTGCCAAAGAACCCGAACGCTTCCTTCCGGATCTCCTCATCCGTCATCTTTCCTTCCAGCACTCGCAGGAAAAACGCATCCAGCTTCTTCAAATCCGCGTTGAAGTTGAGCACGTCCTTGTCCCAACGCGCGCGCTCCGCAGCGTCGCTCACCTCGTGAGGATGAACTGACGGGCCGCCGGCCGCCGCCAGCATCGCAAAGCCTTCGCCAAACGCGCCCGTCCACGTCAACACAGTTTGTGCCTGCGGCGACAACTTCGACGCCGCAGCGGAAGCTTCCGTAGCCGGACAACTGCCGCCGTAGCCGATATGGTGAAGCTCATGGGCCAGCGTATTTTCAAACTTCGCCTGGTTCACTGCCGGATCGAGGTAAAGAAAGATCGCCGGATCGTTTTTTACGTCGAAGACGAAACTGTTCTCTCGCGGTTTGATCACGGGATAGATCTTCGCGCGGATGCGAGCGCCGTCAGGCAAATAAGCCAACGCCAACTTCGCCGATCGGTTTAAATCGGCTTGCTTCCACCTGGCCAACGTTTGCTCCAGCTCGGGCGCACGTTGGGCCAATGTGTCGGAAAGAACGAACTTCTGAAACTCCGCGTCTTCGAACGGCCGCTGCATCGACAGCTCGCGTTTCTTCAGACGCGTGTATCCTTCGCTGGCAAAGATGCGATCCCAGTCCGCCTGCTCGATGGGCGCGTTCGACTTTTTCTTCGCGAGCACCGAAAGCACGGCCTCAGCTTCGTCAGTCACGAGGCGAACGTCCAACTGCTGCGCCCGCGCAAGCGCAGGAAACGCAAATGCAAACGCAAATGCAGCGATCGCTACACAACAGAGGGTTCGAACCAGCATGTCCACGGCTCTACGGGCGCGCGCCGGTCGCCGGATGTGTACGGTTGTAATCGGCGATGAAGTCCTTGGTGACGTCCATGCTCGCCGCCGCGTAGATCACCGGCACGCGGCTGATGTCAATCAGCAGCGAGATGCCCTTCGCCTGTGAATACGCGTTCAACGCCTGGAAAATGTCCTTTTGCAGCGGGTCGAGCGCGGCCAGCGACTCCCTTTGAAAACTGGTCTGCGCATCTTCTGCCTTGCGCTTGATCTGTATCTCCAGTTGGTCCGCTGCCTCGATCTGTTGCGCCGTGATTCGCTGTTCCTGGATGGTTCGTTTCTTGTCGATGTCGGCGCGCATGGCGGTCAACTTCTCGCGCATGCCCCGAAGCTCGTTGCGCACCGGTTCAAACTTCGTTTCAAGGGCTCTCATCGCATTCATCACCCGCGCAATCCCCGTCTTGTCGTCGCTGAAGGCGCGCGAGTCAATCACGGCGATGTTGGCTGGAGCAGCGGCGGGCCTGTTCGCGGGCGCCGCTGGGTTCGCTGCCGGCCTGGTCTGCGTGTGGGCCAGGATCGCAAAGGCCGCAAACACGAGCGCGGCAATAGAAATACGGAATACTTTCATCTCTTCTGCTCCTTAGATGGTTTGGCCGACTCGTCGGGGATTCGGTAACACAGATAACACAGGTATCGGGCGGAATCCTAGCGGTCCAATTTTCTTGCGACAAGCGACTCCCTATGATAGCGTGCTGACGCTTTCCAGCCCTGTTCCGACTGTGAAATGGAGACGAATAGATGAAACTACGAACCCGACTAGTAGTTCTGGTTACGGTCCTCCTGCTGTTCGCTGCGCTCACCTTCGTGCCGCGAATCATCGACGCCAAACGAAACAGCGCCGCGACGGCGCCCGCAAATGTCAGTTACGCCCTGGCCAGCCCGGTTCAGGGCCGCAGACAGGAGATCACGACCGGTGTGTCCATTCGCAACGATACCTCGCCGCCCCTGCGCGACATGAAGCAACACCCGATCGGCGGCGGCAAGGAAAAGCGCGAGGCGAACGAAAACCCCAAAATTGCGCACTACCACAAAGACACGCCTGACAGAGTGGTCCAGAAAACAATCGCCGCAACCGAGTTCGCCACGGCGAACATGCCCACCACCGACATGAACTTCAACGGCATCCAGTTTCCCGGCGTCTCGTGCAACTGCGCGCCGCCGGATACGAACGGCGAAGTCGGGCTGACCCAGTACGTGCAGAGCGTCAACGAGGGCTTCCAGGTCTTTGACAAGAACACCGGCGCCTCCGTGCTTGGTCCATCAGGCATTCAGACCGTCTGGGGCGGCTTTGGCGGGGTTTGCGAGTTCAACGGCAGCGGCGATCCGGTGGTCCTTTACGATCAACTCGCCGACCGCTGGGTCATCTCGCAGTTTGCCGGCGTTTCCGTCCCGACTGACGAATGTGTCGCCATCTCAGCCACGAGCGATGCGACCGGCGCGTATCATCGCTACGATTTTCACCTGGGTTCGAACTTCTTCGACTATCCGCACCTCAGCGTGTGGCCCGACGCGTACTACATGAGCATGAACGTGTTCAATTCGACGGGCACTTCGTTCCTGGGCCCGCAACCATTCGCGTTCGATCGCGCGAAGATGCTGGCCGGTCTGCCCGCCACGTTCATCACGCCCGGAATCACCAATGGACCACTCGAGGAGACGTACCTGCCCGCGGACCTCGACGGTTCCTCGCTTCCACCACCCGGCGCGCCAGGGATCTTTATCGAGTGGCCCGGCGGAGGCACTTACAGGATCTTTCACTTCCATACCGACTTCACGACGCCCGCGAACTCGACGTTCACGCTGGTCGGCAGTCCGCCGGCAGCCGGATTTACACAACTCTGCCCGTTCACGCGATCGTGCGTGCCGCAGTCGGGCACGACCTCGCGTCTCGACGGCATCGGCGATCGGCTGATGTTCAGGCTCACTTATCGCAACTTCGGCACTCACGAATCCGTCGTTGGGAACTACAGCGTGAGTTCAGGAACCGTCGCCGGCATTCGCTGGTTCGAGTTGCGCAACGTGACGACCGGGCCGGTGTCGGTGTTTCAGGAAAGCACTTATCAACCTGACGCGACGTGGCGCTGGATGGGCAGCGCGGCGATGGACCGCGACGGCAATCTCGCGATCGGTTACAGCGCGTCGAGCGCGACGCTGTTTCCGGAGATGCGTTACGCGGGAAGATTGGCGAGCGATCCGCTGAACACGCTGGGCCAGGGCGAGGCGACTCTGTTTGCCGGAACAGGAAGTCAAACGGGCACCGGCAACCGTTGGGGCGACTACAGCTCGCTCACGGTCGATCCCGTTGACGACTGTACGTTCTGGTTCACCAGCGAGTACTACACCACGACGACGAGTTTCGCGTGGCGCACTCGCATCGGATCGTTCCGCTTCCCGGGTTGCGGTGGAGCACCGACTCCCACCCCGACTCCAACACCCACACCAACTCCAACCCCAACGCCGACACCTACGCCAACTCCGACGCCAACGCCTGCGCCAGCCGCACCGGCGAACCTGAATGGAACGGCTGTTTCCGCGACTCAGATCAACTTGTCGTGGACGGACAACGCGAACAATGAGCAGGGGTTCAGTATCGAACGTTGCACCGGTAACAACTGCACGAACTTCGCGCAGATCGCAACGGTCGGCGCTAACGTAACGACGTTCCCCAACCCCGGCCTGACAGGGAACACCTGGTATCGCTATCGAGTCCGGGCGTTCAACGGCGGAGGAAACTCAGCATTCTCGAACACGATCAGCGTCAAGACACCTAAACGCTGATCTTCAGGCGAGGCCGATCCACGGATCACATCATCCGTGGATCGGCACGCACACTTAATTAACTGTAAACTTGGTCTCTTCGTTGGTCTCTGACAGCTTCTTATCCTTGCTGTTGTAAGCCTCGACCTTCAAACGATAGCCGCCCTTCTCCAGCGGCTTCGCTACTTTGAATGATGTTCCCTCGACCTTTTCGTTCGTGTATGGCGCCGTCACCATGTGATTGTCCGCCGATAGACTCAACTTGTAGTAACTGGCGTCCGGATACGGCTCCCATTTGAGCTCCAGGTCTTGCGCGCTGACAGTCGAGCCTGCCTTCGGATTAACAGTTTTTAGATCGCCTTTGAACAGGTGCGTGGGCGCAACGAAGAGCGTCTTATCGGCGGTGACGTTGTACTTCGCAGCACTAATGCCGATGCCCGCGGTCGCGAAGACGTACGAATCGGTGTCGAACACGCGCACAGTCAGCGCTTCATACTCCTTAGGCTCGACGTTCGGGATCACGAAATCGCCGTCTTTATCAGTCTTTGCCGTGTAAGTCTTTCCGCCGCAACCGCTGAGAAAACGGCTGAACGTCTCGCACAGCTTCACTTCGATATTCTCAACGGGCGCGTTGTTGTAAAGCACCTTGCCCTGCACGTTTCCCGTTCCCGGCGCGGGCTTCACCTTTTCCACTCCCTCGACCGGAGCAGCTTCATCGCCGCGGTTCGAGGCACTCGTCAAACCTTCCTTTTTTGCACAACCACTCAATGCGACAACACAAGTAATAACAACCAGCAATTTAATAAGCATCGTCCAACCCTTTCATGTAGAAATCTGTGTTCTAACTTCCGTCGCCGAACACGACGAACAAAACCAGTCCAACCACCAGCAGAAAAACAATGAACAGCAGGATCTTCCAAACACTGTAGGGACGGTCGCCCTGTATCTCACCAGTCCGGCCGTTGACCACGATCTGAAAAACTTTTCCATTGAAGCGATACGCGCCCGCGTAGACCGGCAGCAGCAGGTGTTTGAACGTGATGCCGGAATAGTGCGTCGAGAGATCCTCGATCCGCTGGACGTCGCCGCCGATGTCCGCGCATACGTCGCTCTGGATCGTGCCGGCAATGACTTCCTTCATCAGTTCAAAGCCTTGCCCCAGCTCGATCTGATAGCGCTGCGCCTTGAACCCTGACAGAAACGCCGGGTTGTAAGGCTGTATCTCCGGCAAGTCCCACGGTTGCAAAGCCTGAAGGCGCTGAGAAGACAGCGACGTCGTCGCGGGGATCAACACGTCGTCAAACCAGCGCGTTACTGTTCCCGACGCCGGCGACCAGCGCGTGTGCTGGACCTGCCGCGTGCGCGCGACTTCTCTGCCCTGCGCGTCTCTTTCGTAGTAGGTCTCGGTTACGTAGTAATGGTCGCCGCGCTGGCCCGTGTAGTAGGTCGTGGTGTTTGTGTCGTAGGTCCAGAAAGGAATGTAGATGCCGTGAATCGCTTCGGGTTGAGCGAAGTGCTTCAGATCGTTCGGCGCAAACCATCTCGACGAGAGCCACTGGCGCAGGTTCTCCGTCACTTGCTTCTGCGCGATGCTGAACGGAAGCACTCCCTCCGGCGTCAGGATCGGATCGGCCGATTTCGGTTGGGCCACGATCTGTACGCCGCAGAACTCGCAGCGGCCCGCGACTTCCGGAGGCGTGAACAACGATGTCGCGCCGCAACTCTGACACTGCACTTCGAGCGCGTTCGCCGCCAGTTGGCCCATCTGCTCGGGACGCACGCGCAGATAGTGTTCGAACGAACGTTCCTGCACCTCGGCAGCGCTCTTCGGGATCGCTTCTTTGTGGCCGCAGTACGGACAGGAAAGAAACCCGTCCTGCGGCTCGTACAGCAGATCCGCTCCGCAAGACGGGCACGGGAAGTAATGAACTTTTTCGGGGGCCGTTTCGACGTTCTGCACTGGTCTACTCGCTGGCGCGATTCATGCCAAAAATGCGATCGAAAAACGCAGCCGTCGCCGAGTTGACTCTCACTAAATTCGCGTGACGCATGAAGTGGTGAGTGTCGTCGGGTATCACCAACTCTTCAAACGTCACTCGCGCCTTTTCCAAACGCCTGACGAGATCCGTCGTCTGGTTGAAACGAACGTTCCGATCGTCGTCACCGTGGATCAACAACACCGGCGACTTCCACGTCGCCATTGACGAGATCGGCGACGACTGCCACGCCACGTCGAGTGCACGCTGAACGTCGGGCGGCTTCTCGTAACGGTTCTCGAGCAGCGACGCCGCGCGTTCGGCGGTCCAGTTGTGCACGCCGTGAATATCGACGCCGGCAGCGAACAGTTTCGAGTCGCGCGCGAGCGCGAGTGCGGTGAGATAACCGCCGTAAGAGCCGCCGTAGATGCCGATGCGCCTGGCGTCAACCTGTGGCAGACGTTGCAGATACTCGCCGCCGGCCTTCACGTCCTGGTATTCCGAAGCGCCCTGCACGCCTGCGTTCAGTGGACGATGAAAGTCGTGGCCGTAGCCGATTCCGAGTCGGTAGTTGACCGACAAGACGACGTAGCCGCGGCTTGCCAGATACTGGTTCAGCGCGTAGGCGTTCGAGTAGTAATCGGAGTAATGCCAACCGAGAAGCATCTGGCGCGGCGGGCCGCCGTGAACGTAGATGATCGCCGGCTTCTTCGCGGCGCCGCCCGGTGTTTCGAACAACTGCGCGTGAACGTTGACGCCGTCGGGCGCTTTGTAGACCACCTTTTTCGGGGTCACGAGTTGGCTCGCGGGAAAATCCGAGGCGAGACGATCTTCAGCGATCGTTTGAGACTTTCCGCCGCCCGCTGGAATCACGGTTGGTAGCGGCGGACGCTGCGCAGTGGCAGCCAGATACGCGATGTACTTGCCGTCGCCGGTAACGAACGGCGTCCATTCGAGTCCTTTGCCCGGCGTCATCACAACCGGCTGTGCCTTGTCGACCGGGACTTTGACGATGTGACGGCGGTCGATGTCGTCCGCGTCACTTCCGGCGTTTCCGGCAAAGACCATGTAGGTGCGATCGGCGCTGATCGAGATGTACTCGGCCATGTAGTTGCCGGGTGTCAGCAATAAGGGCTCGCCGCCGTTTTCCGGAATCGAGTAAAGGTGCGGCCAGCCGTCGAGATACGAAAGAAAGACGATGCGTCCCGCCGCGGCCCAGTGCAGGTTCGTTCCGCCGTGTGTGTTGGGTGGAGAGCCGCGCAGCGTGAACGGGCTTTTCCAGAGTTGGCGTCCCTCGCCACTCGCGACGTCCGCGGACCAGATGGACCATGCTTGCGGGCGCTGTTCCAGGATCGCTTCGGGAGCACCGCCGTTTCCGGGCCGCCTCACAAACGCGATCCGTTTCCCGTCAGGAGACCAGCGCGGGCTCGAATCGCGCGAGGTCGACGGCGCGAGATAAACGATCGGCGTCGCGTCGTTTGTGTAGACGCCGATGAACGAGTGATCGCCGCGATTCGAAACGAAGCCGAGACGCGAACCGTCCGGCGACCATTCCGGCGAACCGCAGTCGCCGCGCGCGAAGAAAAGACGCTTCGCGGCTGTCGAACCGTCAACGGGCACGGACCAGATGCCGCGATCCTTTAGGAATACGACGCGATCGCTCTTCGTCGAGATCACCGGTTCGTCTCCGTCGCCGAGAAGTTTCGGCTCGCCGCCGCTGAAGGGAACGCTCCAGATCTGGACCTTAGTCGCTACCGCCGACATCGCCGGATTGACGGGCGCCGA
>DASRIM010000343.1:0-3900 GCA_035649995.1 Pyrinomonadaceae bacterium
AAGAGATCGCCGTGCGGGTGGCGCTGGGCGCGAGACGCTGGCGTTTGGTCCGCCAGTTTCTGACCGAGAGTGTTCTGTTGGCGACACTCGGCGGCCTTGTCGGACTGGGAATCGCCTACGGCGGGCTGATCCTGCTCCGAGCTTTCATCCCGGAAAACATCTCGCAGGCAAAGCAGGTTTCGATCGATCTGAAAGTGCTTGGCTTCACGTTACTCGTGTCGACAGTCACAGGTATGATTTTTGGTCTTGCGCCGGCACTTCAGGCAGCGCGATTCAATCAAACCGAAACGCTTAAAGAAGGCGGACGCGACTCGGCCACCGGCAGCAGCGGCAAACGCATTCGCGGCCTGCTGGTAATGGCCGAGGTTGCTGTTTCGCTCGTGCTTTTGATCGGCGCCGGACTACTGATCAATAGCTTCCTTCGCTTGCGCAACGTCGATCCCGGTTTTCGAACCGACAATTTGTTGACGATGAAGATGGTTTTGCCAGACTCGAAGTACGACGAGTTCGCACGACGGACGGCGTTCTTCTCGGATCTGATCCAACGTGTTGAAGCTCTGCCGGGTGTTAAGTCGGTTGCGGTGACTTCGAACCTTCCGCTGTATCGCCAGGGCAATTCGATCGGCATCACCATCGAAGGCAAGCCTGCACCGCCGCCGGGACAGGAGCTGATCGTCGTGACGCGGATGATAAGTCGAGGCTACTTCGACACGATGGGCATTCCGCTGCTGAGCGGCACAGGGTTTACAGATCAAGAGACGGTTACAACTCCGCGCGTTGCCGTGATCAGCGAAACAATGGCACGACGGTTCTGGCCTGGTGAGGACCCGATTGGAAAGCGCCTCGCCACTGGCAGGATCCAGCGACCGGAAGATTGGACGCAAGTGATCGGCGTCGTCAAAGACGTGCGCCAGTTTGAATTGACCGTCGATCCGAAGCCGCAAATGTACTTGCCTTACCGGCAAAGGGGCTTCTTCTCGCCGGAAGATCTCGTCGTGAAAACCGACGTCGATCCGGCAAGCATGGCGGCGACTGTGCGAAACGCAGTGTGGGAGATCGACAAGGACCAGCCGGTGTCGAACATCAGAACCATGGAGGAGATACTCCTCGACTCCATCGCCCGACAGCGCTTCAGCATGTTGCTGCTGGCAATCTTCGCCGGTGTGGCTTTGCTGCTCGCCGCAGTCGGAATCTATGGCGTGATGAGTTACTCGGTGGCCCAGCGCACGCATGAAATCGGAATACGCATGGCGCTCGGCGCGCAAACGGGCGCGGTGCTCAAACTCGCGGTTGGCTACGGTTTGAAACTCGTGATCGCCGGCGTCGTGATCGGACTTGTCGCGGCGTTCGCGTTGACGCGAGTGATGTCGACGTTACTTTACGGCGTGACGGCGACGGACCCAACGACGTTCGCGCTGATATCGTTGTTGCTCGTCGGCGTCGCGGCGCTGGCGAGTTACATCCCCGCACGTCGAGCAACGAAAGTCGATCCGATCATCGCGCTGCGATACGAGTAAGACTCACGATCGATCCAGCTTCAGCAACGTGTGCAGCAGGACGTTCGCGCCGTTGGCGATGTCTTCCGGATGCGAGAATTCGCGCGGCGAGTGACTGATGCCGCCGACGCTCGGGACGAAGTTCATTCCCACTGGACCAAGCCGCGCCATGTCCTGCGCATCGTGACCGGCGCCTGACGGCAGCATTTTCGTCGAAAGTCCGAGTTCCCTGGCGGCCTCTTTGATCAGACCTCGTATGCGAACGTCAGTCGGAGCGGGAATGTTGACGTTGATCTCCTTGAAGTCGAACTTCGTGCGGCTGGCGTTGGCGATCTGCTGCGCTTCAGCGCGGATCTTTTCGTAGAGCATGTTGATCTTCGCCGCGTCGAGATCGCGCAATTCGAGACTCAGGACGACCTTTCCGGGAATGACGTTCGGCGCGCCGGGCAGCGCGTTGATCCGTCCGACTGTTCCCACTTGCCGGCCCGGCACGCTGGTGACGACACGATTCACCGCTTCGATAAACTTCGCCGCCGCCAGCAGCGCATCCTGACGATTGTTCATCGCCGTCGTGCCCGCGTGATTGGCGAAGCCCTCGATCGTAACGTCCCACCAGTTGATGCCGACGATTCCTTCCACGACTCCGATCTTGATCTTTTCCGTGTCCAGCGTCGCGCCTTGTTCGATGTGCAGCTCGAGATAAGCGGCGATGTCGCCTTTCTTACGACGCACATCGGCAAGCTTTGCCGGATCGCCGCCGATGAACCGGATGCCTTCGCGAATTGTCTTGCCGCTGCGGCTGACGAGGTCGAGCTCGCGTTCGGTCAGTTCGCCGTCCATTGCGCGGCTTCCGATCAGTCCGCCTTCTTCGTTTTGAAAGATGACGACTTCGAGCGGGTGGCGAGTTGTGACATTGTTTTCAGCCAACGTTTGCGCCACTTCGATCGCGCCCATCGAGCCCACGACGCCGTCGTAGTTGCCGCCTTCGGGAACGGTGTCGATATGCGAGCCGATGAGCAACGGCCGCAGTCCGCTTGCGCTGCCGGCGCGGCGCCCGATGAGGTTTCCGGCGGCGTCGATGGAGACATCGAGTTTTGCGTCGCGCATGAGGCCGAGAACGTACTCGCGTCCCTGCTTGTCGGCATCGCTGTACGCAACCCGGCTCGCGCCGCCTTGCGGGTTCTTCCCAAACTCCGCGAGGCCGTTGATGTGTTTCATGATCCGTTCGCCGTTGACGCGCAATTGCGGCTGCGCGGCCGAGTTACGGAACGACAACGAGAACACGCTCAGGAGCAGACAGTAGTTGAATTCGCGGCGGTTTGTTTTCATGAGGCGGGAGCGTAACGTAAGGCTTTGCGGCGGCGCAACCAGGATGTAGAATCGCGCGCCAAAATGAAAAATCGCAAACTCCTTCCACTGCTAACGCTAATACTTTCGGTGTTCACACCGGCGATTTCACAAACCCAAACGCGGATTACTCCGGAGGCGCCCATCGGAAAAGGCGTCGTCGTGCTGAAAGCCGCGCGCTTAATCGACGGCACGGGCACGGCTGCGATCACGAATGCCGTGATCGTCGTCGACAACAACAGGATCGCCGCGGTTGGTCCGGCGAGCTCGGTGAACGTTCCCGCGAACGCGAGAGTCATCGACCTCGGCGACGTCACACTGTTGCCTGGTTTCATCGACATGCACACGCACCTGATCGGCCGCGTGCTGGGAGATCCTGCAGGCGAGAACGCGCGCGTACGCGACTTCGCAGCGTTCGGCGCGATTCTCGGCGTACAGCACGCGCGTAACACGCTGATGGCCGGTTTCACGACTGTAAGGAACGTCGGTGCAGATGGACCGTTCGACGACTTCGCGTTGCGCAAG
Source organism: Pyrinomonadaceae bacterium (assembly GCA_035649995.1). Taxonomy (GTDB): domain Bacteria; phylum Acidobacteriota; class Blastocatellia; order Pyrinomonadales; family Pyrinomonadaceae; genus PSRF01. The sequence goes on from DASRIM010000343.1 coordinate 3,369, forward strand.
GCGATCGACGAAGGCTGGACGGAAGGCCCAAGAATCGTAGCCGCCGGTCATTCGCTCGGCATTCGCGGCGGACATTGCGACGACAATGGATATCGTCCGGGAATGTTCGATCCCGGAATCGAGGACGGCATCGCAGACGGCCCCGATCAGGTGCGTGCCGCTGTGCGGTATCAGATCAAGTATGGCGCGGACGTGATCAAAACATGCGCGACTGCCGGCGTGCTTTCAGAGGGGAGTGCCGCGGTTGGCGTGACGCAGTACACGTTTGAAGAGTTGAAGGCGATGGTGGACGAGGCGAGCAAACTCGGACGGAAAGTGGCGGCTCACGCGCATGGCACTGAAGGAATAAAAATCGCCACGCGCGCTGGAGTAGCGTCGATCGAGCATGGTTCGCTTCTTGACGAGGAAGGCGCGCGTTTGATGAAGACGAACGGAACGTACCTGGTCCCGACATTGTCTGCGTCTGAGGGCGTCGAACGCGCGGCGAAGTCGGGCGTGCTGAAGGGACTGCGCGCGGAGAAGGCGCTGGCGG
>DASRIM010000344.1:0-22431 GCA_035649995.1 Pyrinomonadaceae bacterium
TTTACGACGAAGGAAACGCCGGACATTCTGGATCAACTCCGGCGCGGCCGCACGCTCGTGATCAACCCGCTCTTGTACGGATTGATCCTGCCGACGCAAGAACGAGGGAAAGCAACCAAGTTCGAGTGCAAGATTACGTTCAAGGCGAGCGGTCCGCCGCTACCGGAATCGGGCAACGCCATCCTCTCGCTTCGCACCGCCGGCGACGGCACGGTCAGGCGCGGCGAGCATCTGTATGCTGTGCGCAGCGATGCGCCGCGAGTATGGACGTGGACGTATCACTTCAGCGACAAGAAGCAGCAACCCACCGTCCCATCAATCTCACAGCTCGATCTGCTGAACCTTATACTGGACACGTCCGATGACGGTATCAAGCAGAAGCTTGCGGCCCCTGCGGCATGGTCCGATCTCACGATCGACCTCGAGTTCAGCCCGCCGCTTCCGCTCGAGAGTCGCCCAATGTTGGAAAGCCTCATGTTCGTCTGCACGGTGGAGTCCGTACCTGCCGCTACCTCGCAGCGCATCCTGGATGTGCGTGCCTCCGGATCCTACGATTTGCTGCGAATCTCGCCCGCGGATCTGGCGGGAAGAGGAGATGGTTTCGGCGATTCGTACCGTATTTACAATAAGTCGACTAACGTAACGTTGCAGGCGCCGCCGAAGATCGGGGATCGCCCCTTCGCTTACTGGGAAGTGTTAACAGGCGACAAACATCGGAAGACCGATGAATTTGAAGTCGATGTGGTGCTGGATGCGAACGCGCTGGTGAGTTGCCACTATCAACCGGGTCCCAGCACGGACGAGCAAATTTTGCCTCCGACTGGCGAGCCTGTTCTCATCCGAGCAGCAGCCGGAGCCGATGAACCCATTATCGGATTGATAGCCGCCACAGACGAGCCAACGGTGCTCGAAGAGAACGCGGACTGGCGCAAGGTCGCGTACAAAGGATTGATTGGGTATGTAGCGCGTTGACGGCGTCTTCATTCTCGCTCTGGCTAGCATTCGACAAACTTCGCGGGCGTCACGACAATAAACGCTGAGAAACTACGCCTGCGAAGTAAGCAATTGCGGCCGCGATGGCTCCAACCAAAAACGTCGAGACACCCGAACGCCACCAGGATGAAGTTGACCATCTACTCTTTATTGATCCAATCGCGAAGAAAACAACGCCCGTTATCGATACGGAGATCGCAAGCGAGTGTTCAGTGCCGAGCAGGTACGGTAACAATGGAGCCAATCCACAGAAGACGAACGCCGTGAACGTGCTAAACGCGGCGATCCACGGCGAACGTACAGCATGAGGTAGTCCATACTCGTCGGCCAACATCGTTCTCACCCATCGCTCACGATTAGCTGTCGTGAGCTCAACCATTCGCTGTAGATCTTCGTCTTCGAAACCTTTGCGCGCGAAAATCTGTCTGATTTCTTCTCGCTCGCCCTCGGGCGCCGTATCGATATGACGATTCTCGATCGCTTCTAATCGCCGCCAGTCGTCATGTTCGGCTTTGGTTCCGAGATAGTTACTCGCCGCCATCGAAAAGCCATCGGCAAACAGGTTCGCAAATCCCAATGCAAGAATGATCCAGCTTGAAAGTTGCGCTCCGGCCACTCCCGCAACCACCGCGAGAGTTGTTACCGATCCATCTATACCACCGTAGATCCAATCGCGAAGATAGTTGTGGCTTGGTCCACCCTCCAGCCGTTCGCGAATCGCATCGGGTGAATGATCGTGTTCCATAGATTCCGTACTCTTTACCAACTTCCTCTCATTTGGATCCTGGCGCCGTCCTCTTCCCGTTTCTCCGAAGCGAAACGAGGCAACGCACGCGAAACTGGTGCGTCCTCATAGTTTTGACTAAATCTGAGCAACGACGCGACTGAGCCTTTCGTTTACCTCACGTGCGACCGAATCGAGAGCTTCATTACCGCCTCCGACGACCGACAGCATCGCTCCAGCATCGATTGCCGCAACAACTGACTTCCCAGCCTCGTCGGCTGCGTAAACTATGACGTTGCAGGGCAGGAGCAATCCAATATTGATCTCCTGCTGCAGTGTTTTGTAAGCAAGAGGTGGATTACAGGCGCCCAGAATCACATACTTGCGGAAATCGATACCGAGTTTCTCTTTCAGCTTCTCTTTGAGATCGATTTCGCAGAGCACGCCGAAGCCTTCATCCTTCAATGCCTCACGTGTCTTTTCGACCGCTTGCTCGTAAGGAAGATCGACTGTTTTGCTGAATCCGAATTTTGAGTGTTGTAATTGTTGAGCAGACATTAACGTACCTCCTTTGCTTCTATCGTTGGCAACTCACGCGCCGGACCGTCCGGTTTGACAATTCTCACTGCGGTCACCTTGTATTCGGGACTCTTCACGTAACGATCGCGATGAGGGCTGGTGACTCGGTTGAGAAACACTTTCGCGTCATGAAAGGTTGCAAACAACTCTCCTGGCTTAACTCGCCGAGTGACGCGGACTGGCAGCGAAGCCGAGCCATAACGACTTTGGACCACCACTGTTTCACCTTTACGAATCCGGAGTTTTTCGGCGTCGGCGGGTGACACATCGAGAAGATCTGTAGGCCTCAATTTCCGGTTCTGTGTTCTCATTGTCATCGTGCCGGCATTGAACTGGTGCAAAGTTCTTCCAGTCATAAGCAGGAAAGGGAATTCATCGTCGACCTTTTCTGCCGTCGGGCGATAGGAGATTCGACGAAGCGCAGCTTTCTTTCCCAGCGGGAAGCTCTCCACGTGCATTATCTCTGTGCCGGGATGATGTTCGTTTGGACAAGGCCATTGCAGACCTTCATTCTGAAGACGCTCATAGGTGAGACCGTAACCTGCGGGCCATACGAAACGGATCTCATTCCAGATGTCCTCAACGGATCGAAATTGGAAAAAATGACCCTTGCCCATCGCCGTCGCTAGTTCACAAATAATCTTCCAGTCAGGTTTCGAATCGCCGACGGGTTCAATCGCCTTGCGAACGCGTTGAACACGACGCTCGGCATTCATGAAGGTGCCATCCTTTTCAAACGATGAAGTCGCGGGAAGAAATAACGATCCGAATCGGCGCGCCGTCTCGTTGAGAAACATGTCCTGTACAACAATGAAGTCGAGCGAGTTCAATGCACGTTCGGTTGCTTCAAAGTTAGCGTTTGTCAATGCAATGTCGTACCCGATGGTCCATAATGCTTTCAGTTCACCGGATTGGGCCGCATCCATCATTTCAAGAAGATTGAGACCACGCGTTTCCGGGACCGGCGCGTGCCACACGCTCTCGAACCGTGACCGCGCGTCGGGCAAGGAAACACTGCCGGTAAGTATTCCCGGATCGCATCCCATGTGGGCCGCGCCCTGAACGTTGTTCTGACCGCGCAGCGGATTGATGCCGGCGCCGGGTTTACCCATGTTGCCCGTTAGCAGCGCAAGATTAACGAGACACATAACGCCTTCAGTTCCCTGGGTGTGTTCCGTTACTCCCAAACCGTGAAAGCAGATCGCGGGTTTTGTCGTTGCGTAAAGTCGAGCTGCCTGGCGAATAAGATCTGCGTCAACTCCACAAATAGCCGCCGCCTTCTCAGGGGTGAACTCCGTAATGAATTCACAAAATTTATCCCACTCCGCGACACGTTCAGCCGTAAATTCATAATCCGCCAGTCGTTCTTCGATGATTGTGCACGCCATCGCATTCAATAGAGGAATGTTTGTTCCTGGTTTAAGCCGGAGATGAATGCTGGCATAGCGGGCAAGTTCGATATTGCGAGGATCGATCACGATAAGCTTTGCGCCCTTCAACGCTGCTTGTTTGATTCGGGCGCCAACGATCGGATGGTTCGCTGTTGCGTTGGCACCGCAGACCAGAATCGTTTGCGCTTTCTCAATGTCGTTGTAAGAGTTTGTGGCCGCGCCTGTGCCCAGCATTAGTTTCATCGCGGCGGCAGTGGGCGTGTGGCAGACGCGGGCGCAGCAGTCGACGTTGTTGGTGCCGATTACGACGCGCGCAAATTTCTGCGCAAGATAGTTCTCCTCGTTGGTTGCGCGCGCCGAGCCAAGCACGCCAATACTGTTTGGACCATATTGTTTTGCGATTTGCTGAAAGCGCGTGGCGGTGAAGGAGATCGCGTCGTCCCAGGAGAGTGGCCGCCATCCATCCTTTGTGCGGATCATCGGCTCGGTTATCCGGTCGGCAGCGTCGACGAAATCAAACGCGTAACGTCCTTTGACGCAGAGATGACCATGATTCACCGGGGCATCAAGCACAGGCTTTATTGAAACTATGTGATTCTGATGCGCGCCAACGTTCAGCTCGCAACCAGTGCCGCAATACGGGCAAGTTGTTCTGGTCCAGTTGGTCGGTGTCTCGCGTTGGACCATCGATCGATCTTCAAGTGCGCCACTCGGGCAGGTGTCCACGCAAGCGCCGCAACTGACGCAGGAGCTTGCCCCGAGGGTGGTTCCGGAATCGGGAACAATCCGTGTGTCGTGACCGCGATTGAGTATCTGCCATACAAACTGGCCTTGAACTTCTTCGCAAATGCGTACGCAGCGGTAACACGTAATGCATTTGGACATGTCGACGTGAATATAAGGATTAGAGTCGTCGACGAGCTGTGCTTCATGCGTCCCCTTGAAATCGCTTTCGCTCAAACCATACCGCAGCGACTGCCGGTAAAACGGTTTATCGGGTGATTTCGTAACGACTCGGCCTGGATGGTCCTGGGCCAGCATCCGCAGGATCATTCGTCGCTCATTCTCGAGTGCGGGAGTATGGGTCGAGATCGACATCCCGTCCGCCAGCGGGGTGTTACACGCAGCAACTGGATGCGATTTTCCTTCGATCTCGACCAGGCACATGCGACAACTGCCGACTGGCTTGAGTCGCGAGTCATGACAGAGGGTCGGGATCTTGATTTCAGCGGAACGACATGCCTCCAGCACGGACAGGCCGTCTGCAAATTGATACTGCTGCCCATTAATGGAGGCTTTCATTTGAATTTACTCAAGGGAAATCTCGTTCCGTGTGATTGCCTGTGCAATTCGGCAGTAAGCGCTGACTTGCCGGAATTTCGCGCAAATCCGTGCGGAAGATTACGCAGTAGAACGGGCCGATATCGTCAATCGAGCCGGTAGTTGGTGGGTATATCCATTGCTGCACAGGGTTGTGTGGTGTCCGTGTGAGCGCCGCAAGGAGGTGTTTATGTTTAACAGCAGGATTAATTTGGATTTCCCATTGGCAGTAATCGAGTTGTTAGCCCGGCTCACTAGCATTGCGAGCATCACATTATTGCTCATGCTGTTCGCGGGTGAGGGGCTTCATCCATCACGGATTACGGCCAGCGAATGGGTGGGGCTCCTTTTCTTTCCTATCGGCGTGATGATCGGGATGGTGATCGCATGGTGGAAAGAAGGAGTGGGTTCGCTGGTGACTGTAGGAAGTCTTCTGGCTTTCTATGTTGTCTACGGTTATCTGATGCGAAACCACCTTGGCGGCTGGGCGTTCATTGTTTTCGCATTACCCGGCTTCCTGTTCCTCCTTCATTGGCTGTTGCGTAGTGCAGAAGAACGGCACGCGCTGGGATAAGGAGTCTTCAAATGAAATACCTACTCAGACTCGTGTTTTGTATCACTTTATTGGTGTTGACGTCGGGAACTAATGTTCACGGGGCGGTAAGGATCGTCGGAGACGGCGGTCTTGATTTTAACGGCACCGGCTGGATTCTCGTACAACGGTTTCCTGATCTCGTCTTCGAAAGATTCGATAGTAACTGCACGCCTTCAACAATTCCCGGGATTATCTTCCTGTGTAGACAACCTGTGGACATGTCGCTGTTGGGAAACGACATTGTTCGCGCGGAGCACGTTCGGATCAGCGTGTCTTTACACGACCTTCGCATGGGCATCTTTGTGAGATTCGGATGTCCGACGTGTGGGACGTCTGTCGGTGTGGATGGAGAGGAAGACATCGTCTCAACACCAGGCGGTTGGAGGCTTTCGGATGCGACAACTAACGCTGTGCAGGCGCTTATCGACCAGCATGGAGCGATGTCACTCTACATGAGCGTCGGTCTAAATGGCGGTACTATCGAGGTGTTTTCTTCGGTACGCGCCGTGGATATGGACATCAAGCCCGGCGATGTTCCAAACACACTGAACCTGCGCAGTCGTGGTGTGGTCCCTGTCGCTATTCTGACTACTGACAGCTTCGATGCGACTTTGATCGACGCAAGTTCTCTGCGCTTTGGCATGACCGGCGAAGAGACCGCGGCGCTACGCACAGCTCTCGATGATGTTGATAACGACGGTGATACCGATCTGATTGTTTTCTTCCGCAGCCGCGACACGGATATCGACTGTGATACGCGGTTCGTCTACCTGAGCGGCGTAACTATTACTGGCGAGAGCATCGCAGGAACGGATTCGGCGATGATCGTCGGATGCCAGTAGTGGACCACTGAGGTAAAAGGCTCAGTCGTATCTCAGGGCAATGTTCGGTTGTACCTTGAGTGCTTTGCGCGCTGGAATGAAGATCGAAACCAGCGCCACGGCGATAAGAATTAGAGACACTGCTACGAACGTCAGCGGATCCGTAGCGCTGATGCCGTAGAGAAAGCTGGTCAGGACGCGCGTAATCACGAAAGCAACTGTCAGTCCCAGCAGCAACCCGATTCCCACCAAACCCATGCCTTCTTTCATGACCATTCGCAGAACGTCTACCTCTTGCGCGCCGAGCGCCATGCGAATGCCGATCTCCTTTGTCCGGCGGGCCACCGAGTAACTCATCACGCCGTAGAGCCCGATGATGCCGAGCACCAGCGCCACCAGGCCGGCTGGACCAAGCAGCATCGCACCAATCCGCGGCACCAGGAGCGCCAGGCCAAGATGCTCGCCTCCGGTTTGCACGTTCGAGATTGGTACCGTCGCATCCGCGCCGCGCACGATGGCGCGAACAGTGTTGACCATGCTTTGTGGATCGCCCACGGTGCGAACGTGCAGTCTGGCGGAGGGGAAGAAGTCCTGTTGAAGCGGGATATAGTAATAAGGACGCGGAGCCTCACCGAGCGTGAGATACTTGCTTTCTCGCGCTACACCCACGACCACACGATAAGGGCCGGGCTGACCATTGTCGCTGATTCTCTTGCCGATTGGGCTCTCGTTGGGCCAGAAAGTACGGGCCATTGTTTCGTTGATGATAACCACATTCGGAGCTTTGCTGGTGTCGGCTTCAGTAAACTCCCGGCCTTGTACGAGTGGTATCCCCATCGTTTGAAAGTAATCCGGCGCGACGATGTTGAAGCTGTAGTTCATGTCTTCGCCGGCACTCGCGGAGTAGCCTTCGACATATACCGGCCGCAGACCGCTAACCACTTCCAGCGGCCCGCTTGAAGCCATCGTCACGGATCTGACACCTGAGACGTTTCGCGTCTGGTCCATAACGCTCTGGTAGAACGCCAGGGCCTTATCAGCTTCCAGACCGACCACCGTCGTATCTAATTTCATCGTCAGGAGGTGGTCCATCTCGAAACCCGGATCGATCGATTGGGCGTTCCTCAGACTGCGTACGAAAAGGCCGGCCCCGACGAGCAATACCAGCGAGACAGAGACCTGCGCCACAATCAGTAAATTGCGAACACTGTAACGGCGATACCCACGCCCGAGAAACGCCGACTCATTTTTCAGGTCGCGAACCAAATCGACTTTCGTGGCCTGGAGTGCCGGAGCCAGTCCGCACAGCACGCCTGTCAAAACCGAAATGAGCAACGTAAAGATGAAGACACGCGCGTCGAACCCGACGTCGAGTGTGACTTGTGAAGCAACGGCAGGCTTCAAGGCCGCCAATAAGTTTTCCGATAACGAAACGATTAATACGCCGACAACGCCGCCGACCAAAGATAGCAGGACGCTTTCAGTGAGGAGCTGTTGAATAACCCGGCCTCGCCTCGCACCGAGGGCCATTCGAATGCTCATCTCCTTGCGACGCGACGAAGCGCGCGCCAGCATCAGGTTCGCCAAATTTGTGCACGCAATAACAAGCACCAATCCCACGATCCCCATCAACAATCCGGAAACACCCACGATCGCGCTTTGTACTTCGGGCGGATACCAGGCCGTGCTTTGCGAGAGCACGGTCACCGTACGTTCCTCTTTGCCTTTGGTCCACTCGGTCGGATACTCCTGCGTTAGTTGCTTACCGAGAACGTCGACGCGGGCCTGGGCCTGCTCAACAGTCACGCCTGGTTTCAACCTCCCGATGACTGATAGCCAGTGGTTCTGGCGCTCGTTCATCATCGTGTCACTCAGTCCGACTTGTGCGTACATGGACATAGGCACCCAGATGTCCGGTGCGCGACCCAGGTCAGTGCCCGTGAAGCGTTCCGGAACGACCCCTATGACCGTGAAAGGATGTCCCTTGAGTTTCACGGTAGTACCGGGCAGGTTCGGATCACCATTGAATCGCTTTTGCCACAAACTGTAGCTCACCACCGCTACCGGATTGGCGCCCTTGACTCGACCTTCTTCGGCGGTGAAGGTGCGCCCCCGCACCGCTTCCACCCCTAGAACGGAAAAATAATTTCCCGTAACTATCGCGCTCTGTACTTGCAGGCCCTGATCGCTTTCACCCAGGATCATTGAATCCTGGAAATGCGCTACGAGACCGGAGAAGACGTCCGTCTTCTCGGCGAAATCCACATAGTCGACATAGGAGAAAGGACCGTAGGTAGTGCGGTTGCTGCCGAAGCCGCTATACAGTGAGACCAGTTGCTGCGGATCTTTAACCGGCAAAGGCCGGAACAGTACAGCCGAGACGACGCTAAAGATCGCGGTGTTAGCTCCAATGCCCAGGGCGAGCGACAGGATCGCCACCAGCGAAAACCCGGGACTCTTCAACATCAAACGGTAACCGCCACGTAAATCGTGCAATATTCTATTCATGTGCCGTGCTTCGGACGTAATGTGAACGGAACCAGCGAGGTTACGTGGTTAATGTATCAAAACCATGGATGACTGTCTTACGAATTTATAGTGAATCAACTCGTGATGGAATGCTCTGAAGGGAATTGGAGGTAATGTATGATCTCACGAGTTCGAGGTATAGGACCGAGGCATTCATTCAGGAGGTTCGCGGTGTCTAGCCCAGTATTCATTAACGCCGTTGGGAAGTTCCTTCCTGGGGAACCGATAACGAACGACGAGGTAGAAGAATACATCGGCCTGATCGGCGGCGAGGCGTCACGCCTCAAATCCCGGATCTTAAAACAGAATGGAATACAGAAACGACACTACGCGATTAATCGCGAAGGTAAATTGTTATTTTGGAACAGTACTCTGGCGGCGAGATCCATCATAGACGCCATCTCGCACTCCGAGATTACCCTTGCAGACGTCGAGTATCTCGCAGCCGCGACGTCGCAGGGAGACTTACTCGCGCCTGGATTCGCCAGCATGGTCCAGGGCGAACTGCGCCTGCCTCCCTGCGAAGTGGCCTCCTTCCACGGAGTCTGCGCCAGCGGAATCATGGCCCTCAAAAGCTGCTACGCCGGCATTCGCTCAGGAGAGCACCGGCGCGCTGTGGCGTGTGCGAGCGAGCTGACGAGTCGATTCTTCAGGCCGGGATTTTTCGAGATCACCCGATCGTTCAAAGAGCGTGGCCGCATCCCATTCGACGCCGAGTTTCTCCGTTGGATGCTCTCGGACGGCGCGGGCGCCGCAGTCCTCGAAGGACGCCCAAACGAACGCTCGCTGTCGCTACGAGTCGACTGGATAGACCTGGTCTCTTATGCCGATCGATTCGATGTATGCATGTACGCCGGCGCGACGAAGAACAGCGAAACCGGGAAGGTCGTGCGCTCCTGGTACGATTATTCGAGCGTGGCCGAGGCCGCTTCCGACGGGGCGGTGTTGTTGAAGCAGGATTTGGGCCTGCTGGACAACATCGTGTTGCTCGGCGTCGGCCGCTACTTCGAGTTAATCGAGGCGGGGAAGTTCAGCCCTTCTGAAGTCGACTGGATGGTGTGTCATTACTCTTCTCACCATTTCCGCGGCAAGATTTTCGACCTCCTGCAAAAAGGCGGAGGCATGATCCCGGAGGATCGCTGGTTTACGAACCTGTACACGAAAGGGAACACGGGATCCGCATCCATCTTTATCATGCTCGAGGAGTTGATCAACGAAGGCCGGCTCCGCCCCGGCCAGAAGATTTTGTGCATGGTCCCGGAGAGCGGTCGCTTCATTGTCTCCTTTATGCACTTGACGGTGGTTGATGGAACTGGTCCGCCGCAAATACAGCCGGCGCCGGCGTCCGAGTCGCGCGCGCAATCCGCACTGCCAACTGCGCCGGCAGAATCAGCACCTTCCGATCTCAGGGCACGACTCACGCGGCAGCTCACGCAGGTATGGATCGACTTTGAGACCCGCCTCCACCAGATCCCGATTATCGAAAAACTCGAGCGTGGACAACTGCGGATCGAGGACTACCGCCTACTGCTACTGAACCTGCGCCAGCAGGTGGTCGAGGGCGGCCGCTGGATCGCACGCGCGGCTTCGAACATTACCGCCGACGCGTTCGACTACCGTTCCATGTTTATTGAACATGCCTTCGACGAGCACCGCGATTTCCGCATGATCGAGAAGGACTTCGTATCTGTCGGCGGAGACATCGCAGACATCACCTCTGCCGAAAAAAATATCGGCACGGAGGCGTTGTCGGCGTGGATGTTCCATCGAGCCGGTCAGGAGAATCCGTTCGATCTCCTGGGCGCGATGTTCATCATCGAAGGACTGGGGATGAGGGTCGCGAACCGCTGGGGCGAAAAGATAAGAAGGCAACTGGGCCTGAACGAAAACCAGGTCTCGTTCCTCCTCTACCACGGCGCGAATGACGTCAACCATTTCGACAGGTTCGAAAAGGTAGTCGGAAGCGGTGTACTCACCGAGGAGTTGGTCACGCGTATCGTCAAGACGGCGAAAGTCACGGCGCGTTTGTACCTGCTACAGCTAGAGGAGTTAGGCAACACATAGTGACAGCGGATTACATGTCTCTCCTGTTTCTCGCGCTTGGTTATTATTTGTTGGCTGGGCTGGGCGTGAATCTGGCCTATCACCGCTGCCTCAGCCACCGCTCGGTCCAACTGCGCAAGCCGCTGGAACGGGTGCTCATCTCCGTGGCCCTGCCTGCGGGCACTCCCATTCAATGGGCCGGCACGCACCGTTTTCATCACAAGTGCGCGGACGAAACGGCGGATCCGCACTCGCCCGTCTGGAAGGGGTTCTGGTATTCGCACGTCGGATGGTATATCGGAAGTTCTGCGGCGTGGGTCTGCGTTATCTATGCTTTGGCTGGGCCGATCCGTACTCTATACGACGGTTGGAACCGCCCGCGCACAAACCAGCAATATAACCATCTCGCGCGTGACGTCGCGGCCGATCCTTATTACCGCTTTGTAAGTAAGCCGCTGCCTTTCTTAGCCGCGTGTGTTCTTCACGTCGCGGTATCTTACGGCTTTGTCTACGCATGCTGGGGTTGGGCAGGCGTGGGCGTGCTCTGGACCGTCTCCGTAGTGGTCTATAACCTCGGAGACAGCATCGACAGCTTTGGACACTTGGCCGGCAAACGTCCCTTCCGCACAACCCACCGCGCCAGAAACAATTTTGTCCTCGGTTACCTGACGCTTGGCGAAGGTTGGCACGCTAACCATCACGAATTCCCAGAGAGTGCGCGACAGGGACTCCTGCCGCGGCAGTTCGACTGGACCTGGCAGGTAATACTCTTACTCCAACTTGCGGGATTAGCGTCCATGGTCAAGGTGCCGGCAGAGAACCGCATTCGCCGGCGGCTCGCTGAGTGAGCGGGCGAGGGAATCACTATGCAATTCGCGAAAAAATTTGAGCTCGAAAACTATAACCCTGAAGACCCTGATCCGTGGCTGGCGCTCTACCTCGACCGGAGTATCCAGATGGACGACGACGCCAAGGCCGCGTTATTGATTTCGATGAGTTCTTTCTCGCGGGCTGCCGTCCTCCCCGTAGCGCGGCCCATCGCGCGCTTGGCGATCATCTTCATCCACGCGCTTAATTACTTAGTCCCCGCGCGCTTCACCTCTTCCAAAACCCTCCACCGCCTGATCTATTGGGGCCTTAAGAACTTCGTCAGCCCGGAAGCGAATTTCCTGATCCTCCGCCATTTCCATATCGGCTCCGAAATCCTCGCCTTCGTCTCGTCTAACATTCCCGGAGTGGAGGTGGAGACTGATCCGATCAGGCCGCGGACGCTGGAGGACGTTAAAGAGAACATCTTCCTGAGGCACGATCTGAACCTCTACAACTTTGTCATCCGGCTCAACACCAAGCTGCGGAACGACGACATCAGCATCCGCCCGCCGAACACGCTCAACTTCGACTGCATCACTGACGGGCCATTCGAGTTGAGCGACTTCCCGAACCGCTGGACGAACTTCATCGATGTACAAAGCGCCATCGAGATCTACACTCCGCTCTACCAGCTCTTCCTGTCTGAGAGTGATTTCTGGCGGGCCGCCAACTCGCTTCAGCTCGACGAGACCGTTGGGCTTTACGTCGCTCGGATCCTCAACGCGCCGGAGTACATCGGCCTGGTCAATAACAAGCACCCGATGGTGCCACTCTCGACGATGGGCGCTGGTTTTCGTCTGATGCTTCACGGTCTTGCCGCGGAGTCGCTGCACGCAATTCTGCGCGAGTACAAAAGATTAGGCCGCATCAACGAACCGGATCAGCCCGTCCGCTCCGCATATTGATCATCGACCAGCCTCCCAGGTGATAGCTGGCATCCGATTGCGCTCCTCAAGAGCCTGGTTCTATAATCCAAGCGCTTTTTTGAAGCTCACCGATAAAGTTCAACGCGGCAAATTCTGTCTCTAACTTAGCTAGCCGTCAGTGACCGAGTAATTTCAGAGTCGTCTCCCGAATAGATCCAAACCCAGAGGTTCTCAATTTTGAAAACGAAGTCTGCCGTCATTAGCACAAAGCTTCTCACCGTCTTTTTCGTTACTGGTTTCATAGCGCTTCTCGAAGCAGCTCCAGTGTTTGCGCAATCGTTTGCTTCTGCGGTGAGCTACGCCGTGGGTACTCACCCGTATGACGGCGCCCTCGGAGATTTCAATGGCGATGGGAAACCAGACCTCGCAGTAGCAAATAACAGCACTAACAATATCAGCGTCCTGCTCGGTAACGGAGATGGGACCTTTGGGGCCAAAACGGATTACGACGTCGGACAACCAGCGTACGGAGTCGCCATCACCGATCTGAACAGCGACGGAAAGCTCGACGTCGTCGCCGAAACATCCTTCAGCGCTACGCAGCGCGTCAGCGTTTTACTTGGAAACGGTAACGGCACTTTTCAGCCCAGGGTCGACTATTCGTTTTCGGGATTGGCCCAACCTAAATCCATCGTCGCAAGCGATCTCAATAACGATACTAAGCCCGACATCGTCGTTATCAACGGAAGCGGCGCCACGGTCTTTTTAGGAAATGGCGACGGTACGCTGAAACCGCCCGCGAATTATGGCTCGAGTAACTTTGCAACGTCAGTCGCAGTCGGCGACTTCAATGCAGACAGCAAGATTGATTTGGCGGTCAGCAGCTACGGATTCGGTTCTAACGGAGTCGTTAGCATCATGTTGGGCCAGGGCGACGGAACGTTCTCACCCTCCGTTAACTACTCGAGTGCGCCCAGCCCTTTCTCTATCGTCAAAGGCGATTTCAATGGTGACGGCAAGCTCGATCTTGCTACCGCCAATATTCAAGTCGACAGTGTCAGCATCCTTCTCGGAAACGGTGACGGCACTTTTGCAGCTCATGTTAACTACAGCGCCGGCGGTTTTCCTTATGAACTCTCGACCGGAGATCTTAATAGCGACGGAAAATCTGATCTGGCAATAGCGGGAAACGGCGGGGGACTGAGCGTTCTCAAGGGAAACGGGGACGGGACGTTTCAAGCAGCAGTAAACTTTTTAGGTGGCGGTAACTTTGCAACCGTTCTCGATCTCAATGGCGACACCAAACCGGATATCATCTCAGCACACGGCGTGGATTCGGTCGGCGTCTTCATAAATCAAACCGGACCTCACAACATCAGCGGCACCGTCAGGGATAACAACAACGTTCCACTTTCGGCTGTGACGGTTCTGCTCACCGGTCCAACGGCAGTCATCGTCAAAACAGATGCGACAGGCACCTTCGCCTTTAACGATTTGCCTGGCGGGCAGGCGTTCACAGTAACGCCGTCCAGGACGAATTATACTTTCGCGCCGCTCAATCAAACCTTCAATAATCTAACGTCGAACGCCGTCGCCAACTTCGTTGGAACACTCAACCATTACTCGATCTCGGGAAAGGTCCGGGACATTTCAGGCGCGGGAATGGCTGGAGTGACCATGACGCTGTCGGGATCGATGACCGGCACAATGACTACCGGCGATGACGGCAGCTATGCGTTTACGAATTTGCCTGGTGGAGGCAACTATACGGTGACTCCATCGCTGCCGAAATTTATGTTCACTCCGCCCGCGTCCACGTCTAACAACCTGTCGAGTAATCGTGTGGTCAATTTCACCGGCAGAGTAGCCACGTTTACGATTAGCGGTGCGGTAATCAGTGCCGAGTTTGGCTCCAATATCAGCGGTTTTACGATTACGCTAAGCGGAACGAGGACAGGAACTGCCATAACAAGCTCATTTGGCTACAGCTTTTCCGACCTGCCGGTGGACGGCGATTACACCGTTACCGTCTCGCATGGGAACCAGCAGTTCACGAATTTCAGTTTGCTCGCGCCGACGAGCCACAGCTTCACTGCCTTGTCGTCGAACGTCACGGCCAACTTTAGCGCCAAGCGTCTGGCCTTCGGTACGGGCAATTTAAATCCCCTCGGCGTTGCCAGCGGCGATCTGAATGGAGACGGCAAGCTCGACGTCGCGGTTGCAACTACGACGGGATCTAATATTCATGTGCTGCTTGGAAACGGCGACGGGACTCTCCAGACACAGGTTGCGTATCCTGCGGGCTCGAATCCCGCGGATGTTGTCATTGCAGATTTTAACGGCGATGGAAAAGCGGATGTGGCGTCTGCAAACTTTTTCTCCTCGAACGTTAGCATCTTCATCGGCAACGGCGACGGCACATTGAAGACTCGAGTCGATTACGCAGTTGGATCTCAGCCTTCGAATTTGGGCGTCAGCGACTTTAACAACGATGGAAAGATTGATCTTGCAACTCTCGGGAGCCCGAACACGCTGAGCATCCTGTTAGGAGCCGGCGATGGGACTTTTCAGCCGGCGATCAACAGAGCAGTTGCAACCGCGGTCTTTTCCGTTTTGCCTGGCGACTTGAATGGTGACGGTAAGAGTGATCTCGTATTGCTCGGATTTCCCGCTAGCGTTCTTGTGCTTACCGGCCGCGGCGACGGTACGTTTGATAATCCGGTGAGTTATCCGGCGGCTAATGAGGTCGTCAAGGCTACGTTGGCTGATTTCAATGCCGACGGTAAGCTTGACGTTGCAGTAGCGTCGCGACTTCCCAACGTGTTAACGATCCTTCTCGGTCGCGGAGACGGCACGTTTCAAACTGGAATCACGACCGCGTTCGGCACGACTCCAGCCGATCTCATCAGCCACGATTTTAACGGCGACGGCAGGATTGATCTGGTCGTCGCGGGCTCGGGCGGCGCTTTCGGTTTCTTGAGTGGACACGGCGACGGGACGTTCGCGCCCCCTGTCTTCCAACAGCCGGGATCGTTGTTGGGCTCGCTCGTGGCAGGCGATTTCAATGGTGACGGCAAGCTTGATTTCGTCGTAACGATGCAGGGCAGCAGCGAAGTAGCCATGTTGCTCAACTCCGCACCGGCAACACCCGCGCCAACAATCTTCATCGAACAGGGAACGGCAAATAAAGCTGCCGCGCTCGATTCCGTCACGCGGTTACGTGGTCCATTTTCCATCCTTAACATTCACAACTTCAGCGCAGATCAGCACACGCGAGTAATGTTGTTCACTTCGAACCTGGGGCTCAGCCAACCAGACCCGGCGATACTTACAGTGCGAGCGAACGGAATCTTGCTGACCGTGGAAAATGTTGGGACAGTGGCAGGAGTGCAGGGACTGGATGCTTCTTACATCATCGTCAGGTTACCCGACGGGTTACCGTCAGGGAACTTGCCGTTGACTGTGACGCTGCGCGGCGTCGTGAGTAGCAACACGCCGGCGCTGGAGATTTCACCGTGAGGAGGTTGACTCGCGCCAACCTCCCACGACCAATTTTAGAGACGCTACAGGTGTTTGCGACGTTTGCGTAGTGCACCTGCCACACCTATGACGCCGCTCGTTAACAACAGCACAGTGGCGGGCTCAGGCACCGCCTGAAGCTGTCCGCGAATCTCTCCGCTTGGAAACTGCACCGTGTGAATATTGAAATACGCCTGGCCGTTTAGCAGTCCGGTGATGAAGGCCGCCTGAGCGCCCGCCACTGTTCCGCCATTCGCTGCGATGAACGCCGGGTTGTATGAGGACGCGAGAGTCAGATCAAACGTCTGTAGAAACGTGCCCGTAGTCACGCCCGTTGGAAAACCTGGAAAGGATGGAACAGTTGTCGCGGGGATCGCAGTTCCACCCGGCCCTGCGCAGCAGTGAATGTGGGCGATAGTTGTCGGGCTCAGCAGTCCGGCAAAGGCAACGTTGACTGTCATCAGATTGGTAACGGTGTCGATGGTTATCAAGGCGCTACCAATGCCTGGCGAACCAGTCGGCGGCACTTCCTGAGCGCCGGTCAAGGTGGCGGTCAATACGATCTGATCTGCTTTCGCCACTCCGAAGAACATAAAGAAAGCGAAAATCAACGCGACAAGATTTAGAGTTTTCTTCATTGCTACTCCCCTTTTGGCTCTGCCTCTTACAGTCCTGTTACAGTCCTGTGTCGAAAAGAGAATACGGACCACAGGAAATTGACGCACAATGAATCATTGTTGCGTAAGGAAACCGATTTTTGTGAACAAATTCCGGGGGAAAGCTGCGCTTATGGCCGGGGCAACGCTGGGCGGTAGGGGCTTATACTCTTTTCAGCATCCGATTGTTTGTACGGTAGCGCACGATAGACGTTCCGGAGAACAACAATATCGACCAGCTCGCAGAATCTTTTTGTCGGCTGATAGTTTTCAACGCTCACTTGCGCCTTAGTAACTGAAGTAAGCCAACTCGTTACTTGAACTAATTGAATTGAGGTTCCATCATGGATAACCCCGGGGCCGTTATTTCCTTACCGCAGGGCGGGGGCGCCATTCAGGGTATTGGCGAAACCTTTTCACCCGATCTCTTCACCGGCACCGGCAACTTCACGGTGCCCATCGCGTTGCCCCCGGGGCGCAACAAATTCCAGCCTCAGTTGAATTTGCAGTACAGCACCGGTAATGGGAACGACGTTTTTGGACTGGGTTGGCTACTAAACACTTCAAGCATTACGCGGAAGACTTCTGCAGGAATTCCCCGCTATGACGACAGCAACGACGTGTTTGTGCTGTCAGGGGCGGAAGACCTCGTTCCTGTAAGTGGCGATTTTCCGGGTGTCGTTCGCTATCGACCCAGGACCGAGGGCGTGTTTGCACGGATCGAATTTCATCGAGACGAACAGAACAGTTTCTGGGTGATCCGGAGCAAAGACGGGTCGATCAGCACTTACGGTAACCCAAATTCTTTTGGAAATGATCCGGCGGTCGTCTGCGATCCCAACGAGCTGGAACACGTCTTCGCCTGGAAGCTGACCGAAACACGCGATCCTTTCGGCAATCGCATCCGTTACCAGTACGAACGCGAGCAGGAGGACGCAACTGATGAAGCGGGTCAGCTCTATTTGAGACGAATCGAGTACGTCGACGCCGACGTGCCCGCTCCTGATCCGAACCGCTTCCTGGTCTCGATTGACTTCATCTACGAAAACCGTCCGGATCCATTCTCAACGCACCGTGCCGGATTCGAGGTGCGCACTACTCGAAGGTGTAGCCGGATTGAAGTCAGGACACACGCGGAGGTTTCGCAGCGCGTTCGCACTTATCAGTTTGTATACCTGGACCAAGGTGTTGATGAAACTGAGTTACCGCTGAACGGCGTTTCCCTGCTCAGTCAAATACACGTAATCGGACACGATGATTCCGCGCCGGCAGAGGCCGGCCGCACTCAGCAGCTACCTCCTCTGGAGTTCAGTTATTCGCGATTTCGACCCGCGAACAGCGAACTGATTCCTCTTTCGGGGCGCGATTTGCCGGCGCAGGCGTTATCGGCTTCTTCGTTGGAACTCGTAGATCTCTTTGGCAGTGGTCTCCCGGATTTCATCGAGATGAACGGCACGGTGCGCTATTGGCGCAATCTCGGGGGAGGCCGCTTTGATCTGCCGCGAATGATGGGTGAAGCGCCTGCCGGACTCTCGCTCGGTGATCCCGGCGTACAGCTTATCGACGCCGATGGTGATGGGCGCACCGATCTTCTCGTAACCAAACCTGATTTTGCCGGTTACTACCCGCTGCGCTTCGGCGGCTACTGGGACCACCGTTCTTTTCGGCGTTACGACGTTGCGCCGAGTTTCAATCCTGAAGCCGACGACGTAAGGCTCATCGATCTGAATGGCGATGGCGTTACGGACGCTGTTCGCGCGAACAATCGTTTCGAATTCTATTTCAACGATCCGCACCACGGCTGGGGAGAGACGAGGCGCGTCGAGCGTAGACCGCTAGCCGAGTTTCCCGACGTTCATTTCGCCGACCCACGAGTCCATTGGGCTGACATGAGCGGTGACGGTTTAGCCGACATCGTCATGGTTTACGACGGCAATATCGAATACTGGCCCAATCTCGGTCATGGCAACTGGGGACCACGCGTTCACATGCAGAATAGTCCCCGGCTGCCGTTTGGTTACTCGCCGCAACAAGTCTTGATCGGTGACGTCGATGGTGACGGAGTCGCCGATCTCATCTTCGTGGATCACGAAAGCATTCACCTGTGGATCAACCAAAGCGGAAACGGTTGGAGCGATCCGATCGTGATCGATGGAACTCCCGGTTTTACGACTGAAGACGACGTTCGACTTGTGGACCTGCTGGGCACTGGCGTTGCCGGCGTTCTATGGAGCACCAGCCCGCTGGGTAATCGGCGAGAGCGGGCGTTCTTCCTCGATCTGACTCGCGGCGTGAAACCTTATCTACTCAGCCGGATGGACAACCACCGCGGAGCGATCACCGAAGTTACCTATCGTTCATCGACGGAAGAGTATCTGCGCGATCAGGCTCATCGTGAGACCCGCTGGAAGACGACGCTGCCGTTTCCAGTGCAGGTTGTGTCGAAGGTCGTATCGATTGACGAGTTTTCGCGCGGCAGGATGACCACCGAGTATCGCTACCACCACGGCTACTGGGACGGTGGAGAGCGTGAGTATCGGGGTTTTGGTTGTGTCGAGGTTTTGAATTCGGAAACCTTCGAAAACTACTTCGATCCGGCCATGGCAAGCGATTCTTTTGATCGAGTTGAAGCGATCCACTTCTCCGCGCCGACACTGTCGCGCTCGTGGTTTCATTTAGGACCAGTAGGTGACGAGTTCGGCGATTGGGAGGCGGTAAACTTCGGTGACGAGTACTGGTCAGAAGACACACCATTCTTTACCGCGGAACGCGATGAGCTACAACAATTCCTCACACAGTTCGAACGGCGACGTGATCGCCGTGATGCTCTGCGGGCCTTGCGTGGGACCACAATTCGAAACGAACTCTATGCCCTCGATGACACGCCTCACACGGACCGGCCTTACACGGTCACGGAATCGTTCCACGGCCTGAGGGAGATCGAGACGCCTGGAGCCGGGAGTGATCGTCTGCGAATCTTTTTTCCTCATCTGCTTGCCGAACGTACTACGCAGTGGGAACGAGGAGACGATCCGCTGACGCAGATCGCATTTAAAGACGATTATGACGAGTATGGACAGCCGCGACAGTCACTGAGTATCGCGTGCCCGCGCGGCTGGCAACACATTGAGAATGAACCGCGTCCGGGCACGGACTATTTGACCAGTTTTGGTCAGTCGAGTTTCTCCCAACGCGACGACGAAATCTACCTGGTTAACCGCCTGGCAAGCTCCACCAGCTTCCAGATCTATCCCCCACAAGACGAACCGGCGCCCTCGTTAACTGTTCACGAACTTCGCACGCAAGCCCTCAACGGATCAGCGCCGCGTCAACTTATCAGTCAGTCATTCAACTACTTCGATGGCGAAGCCTTTACCGGCTTGCCGCTGGGCCAATTGGGCCCGTTTGGGGCGCTGGTGCGGACGGAAACGCTGATAACGACAGAACAAATCCTGGCCGCTGCGTATCAAAGCGATGGTGATGAGCAGCCGGCAATTCCTCCCTACCTCGAACCGAGCGGTGCGGTGATCTGGCCCGATGAGTACCCGGAACGGTTGCGTCAGGCGATGCCCTTGCTCGCGGGATACCGGTTCAATCCGGGAGACGCCGAGCACACACGCGGATACTACATCGACTCGGCCGCGAACGGTTTTGACTTTCAATCACCGGGATTCGTTGGCGCCCGTGGAATGTTGACGGGGCAGCGCGATGCGATGGGAAATGAAACCGCGATCGAGCACGATCAATTCGCATTGTTGCCGATCCGCGTGACTGACGCGGCGGGTTTAGTAACCACGGCACAGATTGACTATCGCGTATTGCAACCGAACCTGGTCTCCGAGCCCAACGGTAACCGCACCGCGATTAGTTTCACTGCTTTGGGACTTCCAGGAGCAATCGCCCTTATGGGTAAGGAGGGCCAGCCGGCGGTCGGCGATACTTTGGAGGCGCCGGGCACGCGCTTCGAGTATGAGCTGTTAGCTTACGACAACAGTCCTCTAAATGATCACCAACCTTTAAGCGTGCGTAGCATCCGCCGCGTGCATCATGTGAACGGTTCTGACGTCGATCTCGACGAACGCGACGACATGACCGAAACGGTTGAATATTCGGATGGCTTTGGACGGTTGCTACAAACCCGAACGCAAGCTGAAGACGTCTTGTTCGGCGATGAAATTCTCGGTAACGACGTTCTTCCCGCAGATCAAAGTGATGAAACAGCTACGACTGCGTTGATTCAGGGGCGGAGCCGAAACGAAACTGATCTCCCAAACGTCGTCGTCAGCGGCTGGCAAATCTACGACAATAAAGGAAAGGTGGTCCAAAAGTACGAACCGTTTTTCGACGTTGGCTGGGACTATTTATCCCTCACTGAAGCCGAGACGTTACGCGACGAAGGTGTTCGCAATCTGTTTGGGCAGCGTTTGCAACAGTTCTACGATGCACGCGGACAACTTATCCGCACGCTCAACCCGGATGGTTCGGAGCAACGTGTAGTTTACGGCGTGCCGGTCGATTTAACCGGACCTGACAATTTCAATCCGACTCCGTGGGAAGCCTACAGTTACGACTCCAATGATTTAGCTCCGCTCGGGCAGGGAATCGACGCAACACCGTTAACTGAACGAGCACCGGCAAACCATCACTTCACACCTTCGAACATAGAGTTCGACGCTCTGGGCAGAACCATTCGCAGCATTCAGCGCAACGGTGCGGGGGCGGAGAACCAGATCGTAACAACTTCAACCTATGACATTCGCGGCAACGTTCTTACTGTTACCGATGCACTTGGCAGGACCGCGTCCAGACACGTCTTTGATCTCGCCAACAACCCGGTACGCGTTATCTCGATTGACGCGGGGACCCGACGCACTGTGTACAACGCTCTCGGACTTGCCGTTGAAGAACGTGACAGCAAAGGTGCGGCTGTTTTCAACTCGTATGACTCACTGAACCGGACCGTCAACGTATGGTCGCGCGATAATTCGGCGCAGCCGGTTACGCTGCGCCAACATTCGATCTACGGCGACAACGCTGACGACATTGGCGTCGACCGCGACACAGCGCGATTGCGCAATGCCCTCGAAAAGATCGTTGCGCAATACGATACAGCCGGACGCGAACAGATCGTCAGCTACGACTTTAAAGGCAATGTTCTGGAAAAAACTCGCCAGGTAATCAGGGACGAAGAGATCCTCTCCGTCTTTGAAGGCGCCGCGGATAACAATTGGGAGATACCCGCCTATGAAGTCGATTGGGATGGCGGCGAGAGTTCGATTCAAGATCGCGCGGCCGCGATTCTCGACCCAACGGAATACACGACCTCATTTGTTTACGACGGCCTGAATAGAGTGACTGAGGTTGCGCTCCCGCAAGACGTCGAGAACGAGCGTAAGCTGCTGCGACAAAGTTACAACCGTGCCGGCGTGCTCGAACGAATCTCACTCGATGGCGATCTTTATGTCGAACGAATCTGCTACAACGCGAAGGGGCAGCGCAATCTGATCGCATTCGGCAATGGAACC
>DASRIM010000345.1:0-8569 GCA_035649995.1 Pyrinomonadaceae bacterium
AATAATCGCGGCGACGTATTCGCCGACCGCCGGCCCGTGTTTGAATCCGTGTCCTGACCCGCCGCCAACGATCCAGACGTTCTCGATCTCCGGATGCTGGTCGATCAAAAAATCGCCATTCGACGTGTTCTCATACTGGCACACACGCGTTTCCAGCAACGGCGCGCCCTTCAGCAGCGGCACTCGCTGGGCCAGGTACGCGCGCGCCGCCTGCAACCCGGCCTCGGAAACAACGCGCTCGCCCGTGTCAGGATCAAACTCGGGCCCATGCGCGTCGATCGCCATCTTGAGCCCGCGTCCGTCCAGGTTCGGCAACGCGTAAACGAGGTCGTTGAAATCGATCCACGCCGGCAACGACTCCGGCCCGAAACGCTCGTCGCCGGCCGGAACGCCGAAGAAGTACACTTCCTGTTTCGTCACGTGAATCAGCTCGCCGAGAAGTTCGGGAAACAATTTCGGCAGCCATGGCCCACAGGCAAACACGATCCGCTCCGCGTCGATCCGCGTTTCCGAGGTGATCTGCGCTTGCTGGTAGTCGACGCCGATTGCCCGCGCTTGTGTCACAACGGCCTGAACAGCTCGCCGCGCCATCAGCACGCCTGCTTCGGGCTCCCAGATTCCCCACGACGCTGGACCAGGATCGATCAGCGGAAACTTGCGGCGCAGCTCGTCGCGGTCCAACTTCTCACACGCAGCGCCGGCGCGTTGCAACGTCGTGAACGTCGCCTCGCAGTACGAATCATGCTCGCGCGCCAGCCAGAGCAGGCCCGTGCGCCGCAGCAAATCCGGCTGGTGCGTCTCGTTGAAAAGCTCACGCCACAGTTGCAGCGAACGCTGTGCGGAACGCGTGTAAATCTCGTCTGGTCCATAGCCCAACCGCATTATGCGCGACTCGCCGCCTGAGCTAGCCCGGCTGTTTCCCGGTCCATACGAATCCAGCAACAATACTTCGCGGCCCTGACGGCGTAGCTGGTACGCGGTCCAGGCGCCAAATACACCCGCCCCGACCACTGCGATTTCGTATTTGTTACCCATGCGTGAGATTGTACACACAGATCGGTGTTAATCTGTGCGCATCTGGAGGTCAATCAGGTGCGAATCGCAAGACTTTTGTGTCTTCTGGGCGCGAGTGTTTTGCTGGTCCAGGCTCAAAATCCGCGAAACTTCTCGACTGACGAGCGAGATCTCGTCGGTAAGGAATGGCGATTGGTTTCGATGGGACCAGCAGGCGCCGAAATCGCTGTGCTTGAACGGCCCATCGTGGCGCTCAGGTTCGGCAACGATGGACGCGCGAGTGGTTCCACCGGCTGTAACAATTTCAGCGGCAGCTATACCGTTACCGGCGACACGATCTCGTTCGGAGCGATGGTCAGCACGCGGCGCGCCTGCACCGACGAGAGAGCAAATGAACAAGAGCAGCGCTTCCTGGGCGCGTTCGACAGCGCCCGGCGCTTCCGGCTCGCCGCAAATCGTCTGACGATCTATTACGGCGCGGGCAGAAACCTTCTTAACTTCGTCGATGCCGGCGCCATTCCTACCACGCCCGATCGTCCCGAAACAGGTGACAGCGATCCCGTTGCGGCCCTGAGCTCGTATTACGCCGCCATCAACGATCGAAACTACGAACAAGCGTTTCGCTACTGGCAATCGCCGACGACGAGCTTCGAACGTTTCGTGCGCGGCTTTGCTGATACCGAAAGGAGCCGGTTGTTCGTCGAACCGATGGCGCCTGTAGAAGGTGCTGCCGGCAGTTTGTACGCGGAGATTCCGACGATCGTGATCGCGGAAACGCGTAATGGCCGCGAGCGCTTCTTCGCCGGCTGCTACGTCATGCGCCGCAGAAACGATCGCGAAGGACGCTGGCGTATTTATCGCGCGAACCTGTCGCCTGTCTCCGCAAACGCGGCGCTGACACAGCGTTTGTCGGCGAGCTGCCAAAGATAATTCCCCTGATTAGCACATGTCTGTTTATTAACACTGGAGGAGATGAATGATGCGTTTAAGTATGAAGGTGACGATACTGTCCATGCTGCTATTCGTCGCGGCATGTCATAACCCGGCGTCCGACACAAGCAAAGCAGTGACGAGCGATCCGGCCAGGCAGGCATCGCCGCAAACTGCGGCCGCAAGCGGTCAAAAATACGTGATCACGCCGCAGAATTCGAAAATCGAATTTATCGGCTCGAAAGTGACCGGGAGTCACAACGGATCGTTTGAACAGTTCAACGGCGAGATTCATCACGTCGATAACGATCTCACAAAGGGCCACGTGAATATCACCATCAACATGAGCTCAGTCAAGACTGACACGGCGAAACTGACCGAACACTTAAAGACACCCGACTTCTTCGACGTCGCCAAGTTTCCTCAAGCTCAGTTCGTTTCGACCGAGATCAAGCCCGGCGGCGAAAAAGGCGCGAGCCACACAATCACCGGCAACCTGACACTGCACGGAGTAACGAAGGCGATCTCGTTTCCCGCGACGATCGCCGTCTCGCCTGACACGGCGACCGTAGACAGTAACTTCGCCATCAACCGCAAAGACTTCGGCGTCAATTTCGCCGGTGCAACTGACGACTTGATCCGCGACGACGTGGTGTTGAAGTTTACGATTCGAGCACCGAAGGGATAAGAAAAACTAACGTGCGCTCCGTGTCGTCTTTCGTTTGCGACACGGAGCGCACTGAGTCCGTTAACTGAAGGTTGGTGAAATGCTTTCGATCGTTCGCCGAGCTTTTGGCGTGAGTGACTCGAGCGTATCGAGCACTCTTTCATGCGTCATGCCGGTGCCGAGATAGGTCCAGCGGTTCGCCTGAAGCTGTTGCTGACGAAACTCATCTCGCTCACTGTCCGAAAGCCGGGTGCCGATGGCGCGCTCGAAGCTGTCGAGATCGAATTCGACCTGCTGCTTGAGACCGCCGTCGATGAAGCCGCCGATGTCGATGTACTCGCGGACGCCTTGCATAATTCCGTCTTCGTCGCGTCCTGCGGCGAGTGATTCGACCATCAACGTGTCGAGCTTCGCGTGTTGCACCTCTTCCAGCCAGTGGTGTTTCAACAGGCTCTTGAATTGCGGATCGAGCGCCTGGTTGTCTCTGATGCTCTCGACGTAGTGACGCTGGACCATCCACTCGATGTGCAGCGTGGTTATCGCCACGCCCAACGGGTCGTGTTTGAGTATCTCCGCTGCGATCGCCTCGGATGGCCCAATCACGGGACAGTCGGTGCCGAACCCTTCTTCAAATTCCTGTCGGAAGCGTTTGAACAACTGGATATGCTTCGCTTCCTCGCCGGCGAACTTCAGCAGCGCGCGCACGCGGTAATCATCGCCGTGGAGCTGTGGCCGGGCGTGGTCCAGAACGAAGGGGAGAATGAACTCTTCGACGAGGCCGAAGATGCTCAGGTAAGCGTTGCCCCTGATCTGGTTCAGGATTCGCTTCTCGTCCGAGTTCAGGAAAGTCAGCGGCTCAACACGGGCTAACGACTCAGGCATGAATGGTTTATGAAAGTCGAGTCGTTTTTCACCACCGATGATGTCCTCGATTCTCCAGTGGATCATTTCCGAGGCCGCTAATACTGATTGGTATGTATATCTATCAAGCATGTGGAACACCTCCTTTTACGGTTCCTTTTGATAACGCGCAAAAAGTGGTGCGAAGGTGTCTCTGAATCGGTGTAATCTGTGATTAATGACGGAAGACTTGTCGCGCTACCATCATCCGCTGACGGACCTGTTCGTTAGTCATGACCTGGACCGCTATCGGTTGAGTGAAGAACAGGTTAGCTTCTATCGCGAGCACGGATACGTGGCCGGTATTCGGGTTTTGAACGACGAGCAGCTCGAGGTGTTGCGGGATGAATTGGCGGAGCTGGTGGATCCGTCGCATCCGGGCCACGAGCTGTTTTACGAGTTCAACGCAAATGAGTCAGCGGATCCGTCGCGGGTTTTGTTTCATGCGCTGGGCGCGTGGAGGATCAAGCCCGGGTTGCATGATTTGTTGTGGCATCCGGGGTTTGTCGTGCCGGCGAGGCAGTTACTCGGCGGAGCGGTGCGTTTCTGGCACGATCAGATCTTTTACAAACCGGCGCGTCATGGCGGTGTAGTGATCTGGCACCAGGACTACTCCTATTGGACCAGGACGACGCCTGTGGGCCACATCTCATGCTGGATCGGGCTGGACGATTCGACGCGGGCGAACGGATGTCTGCATTACGTTCCGGGGAGTCATCACTGGCCGCTTCTGCCGCGCGCGAGTTTCGCTAACGAGATGGACGCGATTGTCGACTACCTGACGCCCGAGCAGCGCGCCTCGTTCAAGCCCGTTCCGATCGAACTGAAAGCCGGCGAGTGCTCCTTCCATCACCCGTTCATGGTCCACGGTTCCTACGCCAACACCACCGACACCCCTCGCCGCGGCCTCGTTATCAATGCCTTCCTCGACGGCACCGTCTCCGCAACGAACACTCCGTTGCTCGAAGGCGTGCCGGTTATTGAGTCAGGGAAAAAGATCGACGGGCAGTTTTTCCCGCTGTTACTACCTGAGCTCTAGCCGTCCAATACTGCCATTCGCGCCGGCTCCCCAGCCTATCGACTTACGAGGAACAAAGCTGAACGTGTCGAAGCCCGGACCACCGATCGGTTTCCAGGTTTGTCCATCGTCCGTCGAGTAATCACCGCCCGATGGACCAATGGCGACGAGCGTCTTTGTGTGAGGAACGTATGCGACCACGGATCTGAAACCCGACAGGCCCTTTGCGAGCGTCCACGTGCTTCCGCCATCGTTTGTAACGGCAAGATTGTCGACCGCTTCCTTTTCCTTGCGATAATCACCACCTGCGATCACGCCGTGCATTGCATCGCGAAAGGCGATTGAAAAGATTCCGGAGGAAGGTCCGGCGGCCAGGGGAGTATTAGCCACTCGCCAGGTGCGTCCACGATCCGAAGTGTGCAACACCCGAGCTTTGGAGGCTGCGCCCGTGCCGATCCAGGCGTGGGATTTTCCGAAGACGGCGATGTTCGTGCCGCTGGCGGCGAACGCGCCTTCGTTTTCGAGAGCCGGCGGCAGGTTTTTGGGTTCCACGCGCGACCAAACACGTCCGCCGTTGTTAGTCGTCAATATGTACAACTGACCGTCGACTGAATCTCCGAAGACGATCCCGTTCTCCGCGTCCCAGAACGTCATCGCGTCGAGGAACGCTTTGGGATCTTCGTTCTTGAACTGGAGTGTCCAGGTTTTTCCGGCGTCCGTAGTTTTGTAAATTCGCGAAGCTGGGCCATTCCCGATGGCGAGGACGTACGCTGTTTGGGCGTCGATTGCATCGACGTCGCGGAAATCCAACGCATCACTGGTCACGGTGAGCTTTTGCCACGTCGTCCCACCATCGGCCGTCCTCAACACGGTCGACCCGGCGCCACTAGCCCACGCCACCCGCTCACTCACCGCGCTCACGCCACGCAACCGCACATCAACCCCACTCATCTGCACGGTCCAATGCGGCGCCACGAACAGCGTCACCAAAATTAGCATTGCAAGTTTAGTTATCATCTCAATTAGCCTCTGCCGGCTTGTACTTCACCAAACCAACGTGGCGCAGGGCACGCGGGATTTCGGGGTTTTGCATGAACCAGCGCCAGATGAAAGAGGTGCGCGCGTTTTCGGCGCTCAGGAGGATGATGCCCTGATCGATCGCGATGACGTCGGCGTTGATCCAGCCGGTGTTTGGATTGAACGCGTCGACGAAGCCATAGCGTCCGTAGATTCGATCGCCGTACTTCTGGCGCATAGTACGAAGCGCGCGGGTTGATAACTCAGGAGTGAACATAAGCGAACCGCCGGCCGCTGAAGGCACGACCGTTCCGTCGATGTTCGGGTCGCGCGGTGGGCCACCCCATGCGAGGTAGCCCTTCACGCTGTCGGAAGCGGTGATTCCCCAAACGTCCGGACCATAGCCGGGAAACGCGTGTGAAAGATGGATGCAGAACTCGCGATGGGCCAGGGTCGCGTTGACTGAGTTTTCGAAGTAGTCGATGCGATCGCCCGATGTTTCGCGGCGGCCGCGGTAGTCAACCCACGCGTGCGAATACTGGTGCATGAACAACGGCACACCGATCGTCGTGAAGTAAGAATAACCTGCGTAACGATAGCGATCCTTCCATAACGAGCTCCACGAACGTGGAGAGATCGGCGACGACGTCGAACCGACAGCGAGCAGGTACAGGATCGTGTCTTCGCTGTAAGTGTCCCAACGCGGACGAAGAAAGCCAGTCTCCGGCTTCCAACCGTGCGAGAGCAGCAGCGGATCGCCGTTCAGCATCCAGCGAAAGTCGACTCGCCGGTAGATCTTCGTTGCCAGTCGAACGATTTCGGGGTCGCGCGCGAAACACTGTCGAACCGTTAGTACGCCCGCGAGCAACAGCGCGGTGTCGATCGAGGAAACCTCGCTGTTCCAGCGACGCTGTCCGGTTTTCGTGTCGATCCAGTGATAGAACCAGCCGCGTTGCTGAAACGCGCGATCGGCGAAGAAGCGCAAGGTATGTCGGGCACGTTCGACGGCCTGCGCAGAATCGATCCATCGCCGCTCCGAACCGATGCAAAGCGCACTCAGACCGAATCCGGTAGCGGCGATACTTCCGACGTTCTGATGGTTTTCGTCGAGTGCTGAGCCGTCAGTGCGGGCGCGATCAGGCACGATTCCCGTTGCCGGATCTGCTTGCTCCCAGAAGTATTTGAATAATCTTTGCTGAAGATCATTTAAGAATACTTCGTCGTCGGGCGTGAAACGTGACTGCGCCAGGACGGTGCTCGTGCCGGTTAGCACGACGCACAGCAGCACTACGAACGAAAGAAGTCGGATTTTTCTACTGAACGACAAACGTCTTCTCAGTCACGTCCTGCGAATTGGACCCAACCATCACACGAAACTCGCCAGGCTCGACCACAAACTTCATCTCCTGATTGTAAAAGCCGAGGTGCTCCGGTCCGAGAACGAACTCGAGACGCCGCTTCTCTCCCGGTTTAAGTTCTACGCGCTGAAAACCTTTCAACTCTTTCACCGGCCGCGCAATGCTGGCCGCGACGTCGCGAATGTAAACCTGGACCACCTCATCGCCTGCCCGTTTCCCGATGTTCTCGACTTCCGCCGTGACGCGAACCGAGCCGTCGCCGCGAATCTGCGTAGCGCTCAACGCAACGTTCGAAATGCGAAACTGCGTGTAGCTCAAACCGAAGCCAAAGGGAAACTGCGGCGTCCACGGAGCATCGATGTACTTCGAGTTGTAACGTTCAGTCGTAGGCGGACGGCCGGTGTTCAAGTGGTTGTAGTAGATCGGCACCTGTCCGGTCAGACGCGGAAACGTCACCGGCAACTTGCCGCCCGGATTAACGTCGCCGAATAAGATGTCGGCGATCGCGTTTCCTGACTCAGTGCCGCCCATCCACGCCTCGAGAATCGCCGGAACGTTATCGACGATCCAGCCGATCGCCGGCGGACGGCCATTCACCAACACGACGATCGTCGGCTTCCCAACGCGCGCGACTTCCTTGACGAGATCCATCTGGCGTCCGGGAAGGTCCAGTGATGCGCGTGAAGCAGCTTCGCCGGCGAACTCCTTCGGCTCACCAACAACGACAATCGCAACGTCGGAACTGCGCGCCGCGGCAGTGGCTTCGGCAAAGCCGGAAGTGTCGTCGGTAAGAACGTCGCAGCCTTTCGCGTACGTCACTTTCGTTTGCGCAGAGACTTTGCTCTTGATCCCCGCCAGCGGCGTGACCGTGTCGTCATCTTTTCCGTCGCCGGACCACCAACCCAACGGCGAACGCTTGTCATCGGCCAATGGCCCAATCACCGCGATCGATCCGATCGATTTCGACAGCGGCAGCGTGTCGCGCTCGTTTTTCAGCAGCACCATCGAGCGCCCGGCGATGTCGCGAGCAATCGCGCGGCTTTCCGGAGTCAAATACGCCGTCTTCTCGAGCGACTCGTCGACATACGGCTTCTCAAACAAACCGAGTCGAAACTTGATCCGCAAGATTCGCCGCACCGCTTCGTCGATCGTCGCCTGCGTCAGCTTTCGCTCTTGCAGCAATGCCGCTCCGTGTTGATTGAAGAGCCGGCTCACCATTTCCATGTCGACTCCGGCGTTCAACGACAGACGCGCGGCGTCTTTTCCATCCGCGGCATAACCGTGCGCGATCATCTCCTGCACGGCGGTGTAGTCGCTGACGACGAACCCGTCGAACTTCCATTCGTCACGCAACACCTTCGTCAACGTGAACTGGTGCGCCGACGTCGGAATGCCGTTCAACGCGTTGAAGGCGCTCATAAAAGTGCCGACGCCGGCGTCGACGGCCGCTTTGAACGGCGGAAAATAGATCGAGCGGAGCGTCTGTTCAGACATTTCGGTCGTGTTGTAATCGCGTCCGCCTTCGGCAGCGCCGTACGCGACCCAATGCTTCGCACAGGCGAGTAACTTTCCCGGTTGCGAATAATCTTCGCCCTGAAATCCACGCACACGAGCGCGAGCGAAGGCGGCGCCGAGAAACGGATCCTCGCCGGCGCCTTCGGTGAT
>DASRIM010000346.1:0-2232 GCA_035649995.1 Pyrinomonadaceae bacterium
CAACTCGTCTGCGCCGGATTCGAGCGAGGGGCGGAACAGTCGCGTTATCTGCTGTACCGGCCCAGCGACATATAAAGCGACTGACATGACGGCGTTTACTAAGTTCGACAAGTACGTTGAGCGGCACGCGCGGAGTTTTACCGAGCGGTTGCAGGCTCTCTGCCGCATGCCGTCCGTGGCCGCACGCGGCACCGGAATGCGCGCGATCGCCGAGACTGTCGAACAGATGATGCAGCGAGTCGGCATGGGCACGCGCTCGTTCCGCGTGGGCAGCGGCTATCCGATCATCTACGGCGAGTGTGGCAGTGGGCCAAAGACGTTCGTGGTCTACGGTCACTACGACGTGCAGCCTGTCGGGCACCTCCAGGACTGGAGCTCCGGACCGTTTGCGGCAGCGATCAACGAAGGGAAGTTGTACGCGCGCGGCGCCGCGAACAGCAAGGGCGATCTCATCGCGCGACTCGCGGCTGTCGAGGCGTATCAAAAAACATTCGGCAAGCTGCCGGTGACGCTGCGTTTCATCGTCGAAGGCGAGGACGGGCTTGGCAGTCCGAGTCTTTACCGTTTCACGGAAGAACACCCGGACCTGTTGCAAGCCGATGGATGTCTGTGGGACGAAGGCTCGCGCGACACGAAAGAGAACCCGACAGTCAGTCTGGGTTTCAAGGGGATCACGTTTCTCGAGCTGCGCTCGTTTGGGGCGCGATCGGACCTGCACTCGAAATGGGGCGCGATTGTTCCCAATCCCGCGTGGCGTTTGGTCCAGGCGCTGGCGACAATCACTTCGCCGAAAGGCGTCATCACGATCGACGGTTTTTCATCTTACGTCGCGCCGATCAGTGACGAAGACGCGGAAGTGTTGAAGTCGATCGAATTGGATGAAGCTGGACTGAAGCGCGAGTTTCGGATCAGCGGCTGGGTCCGGGCGATGAAGGGTGCGTCGCTCGTGAAAGAGCACATCTTTGGTCCAACGTGTACCATTTGCGGTATTCACACAGGACACACGGACGCAGGCGCGAAAACGGTTTTGCCGAGCATGGCGATGGCGCGTCTCGATTTCCGGCTGGTGCCGGATCTGACGGCGCAGATCGTCGTCGAGTTGTTGCGAGAGCATTTGGACGTTCGCGGGTTCAGGGACATCGAGATTATCGAGTTGGGCAGCGCGCCGCTGGCAAAGTCGTCGGGTAAGTCGCGCGTAGCGCGGGCGGTGATTGAGTCGGTGCAGGAGGTTTATGGCAGGCCGCCGATCGTTTATCCGATGGATCCGTCCAGCGGGCCGGTCGGTGCGGTTTGTGGCGTGTCGCAACCGCCGACGCCCGTCGCGTCGTTCGGGACGAGTTACGCGGGATCGAATCCTCATGGTCCCGACGAAAACATTCGCGTCGACGACTTTATACAGAGCATCAAACTGATCGGCCGCGTGATTCACCGGCTCGGCGCCGCGCGATCGAAGTCCGCCGCGGATACTCATGACGACAGCAAACCCACCGCTCCATTGCCCAGGTTGGGCCACAAAAAGGCGCACGACAGTTAGCCACAAAAGGCACAAAAGTGCACAAAAGGCACAGAAGAAGAAAAGAGGTAGAAGGAAAGAGGTAGAACGAAAAGAGCGGAGAAAAGTGAAATCTTACTGATGAACTCTTTTTGTGCCTCTTGTGTCTTTTGTGCCTTTTTGTGGTTAAAGGAGTGACATTGGCTGCCCGTCGCGAAATCGAGAAACTCAGAAACGAGATTCGGCGTCACGACGAACTCTATTACGTCAACGACGCTCCGGAGATCTCCGATCGCGAGTACGACGTCCTCCTCAAAAAGCTCCAGCAGCTCGAAGAAGCAAATCCTGAGCTGATAACTCCCGACAGTCCTACGCAGAGAGTCGGTGGCCGGCCCGCCGAGGGCTTCCCTGAGGTGGTCCACACGCGCCAGATGCTCTCGCTCGACAACAGCTACAATATCGACGAGCTTCGCGCATTCGACGAACGCTGCCGCCGGCTCGCCGAAGGGCGCCCGTTGGAATACGTTGCGGAGCTCAAGATCGACGGCCTGTCTCTCTCATTACAGTACGAAGATGGCGTATTGACTCGCGGCGTCACTCGCGGCGATGGTCGCATCGGCGAAGACGTCACGCAGAACGCGCGCACGATCCGCAGCGTCCCACTGCGTCTCAAACCGGAAGCGAAACGCATCGACTCACCACTCGAGGTGCGCGGCGAGGTCTTCATTCCGCTCGAAGTC
>DASRIM010000347.1:0-3971 GCA_035649995.1 Pyrinomonadaceae bacterium
GGAAGCTCGCGAGTGTAGGTGGTGGTGTCGCTGTCTTCAGATCGAAAACCGGCGAGCAGATCGAAGATGTTGTCAGTCGTGATTCTCGCCGCGTCGCGAGTAAGAACGATCGGCACACGCAGTTCGAAGAATCGCAAACCTTCTGCGGTGACGACGCGTCGCAGCTCTTTCGTCGCTTCACCGTCAAACGGCGATTCTGGATCGATCAGTATGCGAAGCAGTCGCGGCTGATCTTCTTTGTCGAGCGTGTCGAGCGAAAGCTGTACGCGATCGGCCAGAAACTTTTCAAACTGTGCTTCGACGGGATAGTTGATCCTTCCGAGACAACCCACCGACTCACCATCGCCGGCTGCGTCCATCGGCAAGCAAGCCGGACAATGCGCGCACACGGTAGTCGCCTGCTGCATGCGCTCGATTTCGGCGCTCGCGTTTTCAACCCACTGAAGTTTATCGACTGAAGGTGCGCTCGCGTCGCCGGTGGTGATCCTTGCGTGCAAGCTGCTCAAGCGTCCCCACTGGCGCAGGTGCTGCTCGGAATAATTCGCCCGCAGCGGGCACGTGTATTGAAGCGCGAATTCAAGCGACATTTGTGAAGAGTATAGGTCAAATACGACTTATAGGTCATATAGGTCCCATGTGGTAAGCTTTCAGCATTCCCGCTCGAAGTGCCGCAGAGGAAAGGTCTAGCCCATGGCAGTCAGTCAGGATCTCTTGGAAATACTCGCGTGTCCGGCCTGCAAGGCGACGGTTGAAGTGAAGCCCGATGGGAGCGCATTGAAATGCGTCGAGTGCAAACGCGTCTATCCAATCCGCGACGATATTCCCGTAATGCTCATCGACGAGGCCACTATCGAAGAATGATCCGATGAACAGCCTGCGCGACATCGTTGAGTCGTCTCCGCATTTGCGCGTCATCGAAACACAGGCAATGTACGGAGCGCAGGGTCAGGAAGCGGCGAAACCATTAGCGCCTGCGCGCTGGGACTGGCAATACGCGCGAAAAATTTTACTCATTCGCCTGCGATCGATCGGCGACACAGTTCTCTCCACCCCATCCGCCTTCGCTTTGAGGCGCTTCTTGCCCGACGCCGAGATCGACATTCTGGTGGAAGACTGGGTTGCGCCCCTCCTTACGAATCATCCTCATATTGATAACGTAATCGTGTTGGAAGGTGGCGGGCTGATGGCCCGCGCGCGCGTCGCGCGCGAGCTCCGGTCTACAAAATACGACATCGTTTACAACCTTCACGGCGGCACAACTGCGACTTTTCTGACGCGAGCCACCAGCGCACCACATCGCGTAGGCTTCAAGACTTATCAATACGCTAATCTCCACAATCACCAGGCACCGTCGCCTTTGTTGCTCTGGGGCCAGCAGAAGACGCACTCCGTCGAACAACAACTCGCCCTATTAGGCTGGACCGGCGTTCCGGTTACGGATCGACCTCGCACATCTTTGGGTATCGATCCACAAGCCACCGAGGCGATCAATCAGCGTCTCGCTGCCGCCGGGCTTACCAATCAGAAGATCGCGTTGATCCATCCTGCGGCGGCATTTGCCACCAAGCAATGGGCGGTTGAAAATTTTGCGAGGATTGCAGAGTTTGTGGCTGGACGAGGTTACGCGCCGGTAGCGATCGCAGCGTCGAATGAAAGTGTTGTGCTCAAGAATCTGCTCGCGGAACTTTCAACTCCGATCCTTTCGTTTGACGACTTAACGCTTCCCGAAGTGACGGTTTTGGCGGCAAGGTCGCAACTGTTTGTTGGCAATGACAGTGGAATAGCGCACATCGCAGCCGCAGTTGGGACGCCGAGCGTCGTTATCTTCGGTTCTTCAAACATTTCGCACTGGCGGCCGTGGAATCGGGCCGCTGCGGAGGTGGTTTTCGAAGAAATGCCTTGCCAGCCTTGCCATGGGTATTTTTGCGAGAAATTTGCTCAGCCTGAATGTATATTGCGCGTGCCTGTTCCACGCGTTGCTGCCGCGATCGACCGCGTGCTGCGCTAAAACAAGATGTCTCAGCTAACCAAAACGCGCGCTTCTGAAATCCTGGAAATGCTGCGCGGCCGTAACGTCGTCGTGTTAGGTGATGTGATGCTGGATGAGTTTGTTTGGGGCGACGTCACGCGCATTTCGCCGGAAGCTCCCGTGCCGGTTGTTGATGTGCGCCGCGAGTCGATACACCTCGGAGGCGCTGCGAATGTCCTCGCGAATCTGGTTGCACTCGGCGCGCGCGGATCAGTAATTGGCGTGATTGGGAAGGATGCAGCCGGCGAACGTTTGCAGAATGGTTTGCGCGAACTCGGAGCTCAGGATGGCTGTTTGATAGTTGACGAATCGCGCCCGTCGACGATCAAGACGCGCATCATCGCGCACAGTCAGTTAGTAGTACGCGCCGATCGTGAATCTCGCGTTCAGGTGAATGGGAAGCTGGAAGAGAAGATCGTCTCGTGTTTGAAAGATGCATTGAAGGAAGCGGACGCATTTGTTGTTTCAGATTACGACAAGGGCGTTGTAACGCCTGCGATACTGCGCGAGGTTCTTCCGCTTGCTTACGAACGCGTTCCTGTTCTCGTCGATCCGAAACTGCGTAACTTCAACGCGTATCGGCCAGCGACGCTCGTCACACCTAACCATTTCGAAGCGTTGCGCATGAGTAATTCCGAAGACACTTCAGACGATGGATCGCATCAAGCCGCAAAAGTGATCCGTGAAAAACTCGGATGCGATGCGGTGCTGATAACGCGAGGCGATCGCGGAATGATGTTGCTGGAGGCAGAGGCCGAACCAGTTTTCGTCAAGACGGCCGCACGTGAGGTTTATGACGTCACTGGCGCGGGTGACACGGTGATCGCTGCACTCGCGGGAGCGCTTTCCGTTGGAGCAACGATGCTTGAAGCCGCGGCGTTAGCGAATCACGCTGCTGGGATCGTAGTTGGGAAAGTCGGGACGGCGACCGCAACCTCGGAAGAACTATTGGCGACGTTTGAGTAGTACGCAGATGAACGCGGATTTTTACGGATGGTAGGTAAGACTCTTCGCAACTATCGCATCACGGACAAGCTCGGTGTCGGCGGGCAGGGCGCAGTCTACAAAGCTACTGACCTCAAGCTCGGTCGTGCTGTTGTGATCAAGGTCATACCACCCGAACTCAGCGCGAAGGAAGCAAATCTGAAGCGATTCGAACGCGAAGCGCGACTCGCGTCATCGTTGGACCATCCAAACATCTGCACGATCTACGATCTCGACGAAGTTGATGGCCAGCATTTCATTGCGATGCAGTTCGTCGAGGGCAAGAACGTTCGACAGCTCGTCGCCGGACGTCCCCTCGAATTGAAAACGACACTCCTGATCGGTTTGCAAGTCGCCGAAGCACTCGCCGCAGCACACAGCCGCGGCATCATTCATCGCGACATCAAGTCGGGCAATGTGATGGTGACGTCGTCGGGGCAGGTGAAGGTGCTCGATTTCGGCCTGGCCAAGGTCCTTGCGCACGGCGCCGCCGCGCCGGCCCTCGCGGGAACGATGACCAGCCTCGGCACTGCCGCCGGCGTCATCATGGGGACGGCCGCCTACATGAGCCCCGAGCAAGCGCGCGGCCTGGCGATCGACCGCCGCACCGACGTGTGGGCTTTCGGCTGCGTGCTCTACGAGCTGCTCACCGGTACCCGCCCCTTTGCCGGCGAGACCATCTCAGACAGCATCGCGTCGCTGCTCACCAGGGATCCCGATTGGACCAGGTTGCCGCCGGACACGCCGGCGGCCGTGCGACGGCTGCTCCGCCGCGCGCTCGAGAAAGATCCGGCGCGGCGTGTGCGCGACATCGCCGACGTGCGCCTCGATCTCGACCTCGACGGCCCCCCCGACGTGGAGGGCGCCGCACCGGCGGCCCCCGGTGTGCGCGGCCGGTCCGCGTGGAAAGGCATCACGGCGGCCGCGGTGCTCGTCGTCGCAGCCTCCGCACTGACCG
>DASRIM010000348.1:0-4994 GCA_035649995.1 Pyrinomonadaceae bacterium
GCTCTTCAGCGTGAATGTGAACGGCAGATCGTCATTCGTAGTCAACGCGCTTTGCAGGTGCAGGCTGTCGCTCTGCCCGCGCGACGCGCTTTCGACGATCAACGCTTTCGCCGGCGTTTCGCGCCGCAGCGTGAAATAGAAGCGATTGTCCGGAGCGAAGTCGCTGGACACGATATCGATCGTGCAGCGATTGGCGCCTTCGTTCAGATTGAAACCGGTGAACTCGATCACTTTCGTGTCGCGGCTGTTGAGACTGATGTCTCGTTTCTCGACGGTCTGCTCGTTGATCTGAAAGTCGACCTGAATGTGATCGCGCGGCGTATCGCTGAAGTTGCTGACGTGGACCGCGAGATTGTCGAGATACTTCTGGCCAAAAACGACGCCGCGCGCTTCGACGTTGGTGATCGCGATGTTCGGCACGGGATCGTTTCCGGTAACGTCCATCGGCAGCAGCTCGGTGCTGTTCGCGAGTTTGAAAGTGGCGGTGTTCTGGGCCCAACCGGGTTGTTGGAAGTCGGAGATCATCACGATCCGCTTCGGGCCGCTCGTTTCGATCTCGCCGAGTAACGACTCCGCGCCGCGCAGCGCTTGTTCGTAATCCGTTCCGTCCCAGCCGGCGCTCAAGGTTCTCATCACCGTTCGCAGCCGGCTTTTATCGGCGGTGAAGCGATTGATGACGGCGTAACGTTTGTCGAAAGTCAGCAGCGCGATCTGCTCGTCGTTGCGCGCGTCGTCAACGGCTGTTTCGGCGCGTTTTAGTGCTTCCGAGAACAGCGGCTCGCGTCTCATGCTCAATGAATTGTCGACGAGAATGACGGTAGCGCCGGCGCCGGTCGATTGTTTCGCGGCGCTGCCGCCGCTGAAGAACGGGCGCGTAAACGCGATCACGATCAACAGGATCGCGAGACAACGAAGCAGGAGCAGAAACACGTTTTGCAGCGTGCGCCGGCGAATCGTGCGCTGCGGCACCTGGCGAACGAACACGAGAGCAGGGAACTGGACCTTGCGTGCGCGCGTGCGACGCACAAGATGCACGAGTATGGGAGCGGCCAATGCGGCGACACCCAGGAAAAACAGTGGCGTTAAGAATGACATCGGTATTACGTCTATTTCACGTCTATTTGACGTCTATTTACCGGCGCGCCGGGACAGGAACGAGAACAACGCAAAATCGAGCGGCTGTTTCGTCGTCAACAATTCATAATCGACGTGATTCGCCGCCGCGCACTCTCGCATCTCCTCGACGTGTCTTCTCATGCGCTCGCGGTAACCAGCCATCACGACGTCCGGAAGCACCGGCATCTGTTCCTGCGTCTCGGCGTCTTCGAGCAACAACACGGGATCGTCGAATTGGAAGTCCAACTCGTTTTGATCGAGCACGTGGAAAGCGACGAGATCGTGTCCTTTGAAACGCAGATGCTGAAACGCTTCTTTGAGACGCTCGGGTTGATCGTAGAAATCGGAGACGATGACGACGATGCCGCGCCGCGTCAGGATCTCCGCGAGTTTATGAAGCGATTCGGCGAGACGCGTTTCGCCGCCCGGCTCGAGCAGCGAGAGCGTGCCGAAAATCGTGCGCATGTGACCGGTGCGATTGCGCGCGGGCACGTGCGTGTGTACGTCCTGGGAGAATGCGACAAGGCCC
Organism: Pyrinomonadaceae bacterium; assembly: GCA_035649995.1. Classification (GTDB taxonomy): domain Bacteria; phylum Acidobacteriota; class Blastocatellia; order Pyrinomonadales; family Pyrinomonadaceae; genus PSRF01. Next base: position 1,646 of record DASRIM010000348.1, read on the forward strand.
ACGGCGTCCTGTTGCCGGTTCAGTAGATACGCCAGCGAGCCTGCGAGGAACTGCGCGTACTGAAATTTCGTCACCGAAGTCGTGTGCGCGTAGTTCATCGAGGCGCTGGTGTCGATCAGGATGTGACACTGCGTGTTTGTGTCGGCGCGATATTTCTTGATGAAGTAGCGATCGGTGCGTCCGAGCAGACGCCAGTCGAGATAACGCAGATCGTCGCCCTGGTTGTATTGACGATACTCGGTGAACTCCGTCGAGAACCCGGTGTACGGCGAGCGATGCAGACCCGACATAAAACCTTCCACCACCGCTCGCGCGAGCAGCTCGAGCGATCCGACCCGTGCCAACAATTCCGGATCGAGAAACCGCGCTGGTGTGGTTGCTGGTGTGCTCATATCAACTTAACCACAAGAGGCACAAAAGGCACAGAAGGCACAAAAAAGAGTTTTTCAAAAACGATTCGGCCATGCTCTTGCACTGTAATGCTTCTTTGTGCCTTTTGTGTCTTTTGTGCCTTTTGCGGTTACAGACCGCTCTTCGGTTCGGGGACCGTTGCGATCAGTTGTTTGATCACTTGATCAGAATCGACCTTCTCGGCTTCGGCCTGGAAGTTCAACAGCACGCGATGGCGCAGCACCGCGGGTGCGACGGCGCGCACGTCTTCGCAGGAAACGTTGTATCGCCCGCGCAGGATCGCGCGCGCCTTCCCGCCGAAGATCAAAAACTGCGACGCGCGCAGCGATGCACCCCACGTCACCCACTTGTTCACAAAATCCGGGGCCGGCGGCGTGCCCGGCCTGCTTGCGTTGACCAGCCGCACCGCGTAACGCGCAACAGTGTCCGAAGCAGGCACCTGTCTCACCAGTCTTTGAAACGCGATGATCTCGTCAGCCGACATCAAGCGTTCGAACTCGTAATTCTGGGGCGACGTCGTCTGCTTGACGACCTCGACTTCCTCTTCCTCCGGCAAGTATCCGATCTTCACGTTGAACATAAATCGATCGAGCTGCGCTTCCGGCAGCGGATACGTTCCTTCCATCTCGATCGGGTTCTGCGTTGCGAGGACGTGAAACGGGCGCGGCAGATCGTAACTGACGCCCTGGACCGTGACGCGTCCCTCCTGCATCGCTTCGAGCAGCGCGGCCTGCGTCTTCGGCGGTGTACGGTTGATCTCGTCGGCCAGCACGATGTTGGCGAAGATTGGACCATGAATGAACTGTAGCGCGCGCCGGCCGGTGGCGCGGTCCTCTTCGATGATCTCGGTGCCGGTGATGTCGGCCGGCATCAAGTCGGGGGTGAACTGGATCCGTTTGAACGACAGATCCAGAACGCTGGCGATAGTGCGAACCAGCAGCGTCTTTGCCAATCCGGGAACGCCGGTGATGATCGAGTGGCCGCCGACAAACAGCGCCAGCAGCACCTGCTCGACGACCTCGTCCTGTCCGATGATCGCTTTTCTGATCTCTCGTAAAAGGCGCTCGCGCGCTGTACCCAGTTTGTCGAGCAACTGCTCGTCGCTCATTGTTAATTGGTCAACCGCCATATTTTTCCTTAGACAACTAATATAGAGGATTACTGTCCCGTAATTTTCAACAACAACTCCTGTGCTTTCTCGTACCGCGGCGCGGCTTCGAGCGCGCGCAACACCGAGCGCTTCGCTTCCGGCTGCCGTCCCAATGCGTGATACGCAGTGGCGACGTTGAAGTTTGCCTCGGCGATGTTCGGCGGCTGCAACGCCAGCGCCACCTGAAACTCGGTCAACGCCTGCCCGTAATCTTTTAGATCGACGCTCAGCTCGCCGGCTTGCGTGTGCAGCTTGTAATCAAACGGGCTGATGAAGAAACTGGCGCGCAACGCATCGAGCGCCTTTTGCCGTTCGCCCAGCGCCGAGCGAATGCGCGCGATCGTTTTCAACGCTTCGAGATTGTTCTCGTCTGTTTTAACCAGTCCTTCCAAAACGGACGCAGCCTGCGCTGCGTCGCCTTTTTGTTCCAGCAACTTCGCCAGCGAATCGTACGGGTTCCCCTGCGTAGCGGCATAAGGGAAGAGCTCGATGGCCCGGATGTAATGCACGACGGCGCCGGCGGTGTCGCCGTCTGCAGCCAACAACTCAGCGGCGCGGATGCGCAGTGCGAAAGTGTCCTGCGTCGCGAGTTGTTTCAGCACTTCTTCTTTCGTCATCGACGCGGCGACGTTGTTCTGCGTGCTCAGCGCCTGGTGTAACGGCCGCGCTTTCTTTTCGACGTAAGCGAAGAACTCGCGATCGAAATCGCTTTCGCTGAGTTTCAAAACCTGCCGCAGCACGTCGGGCGTTTTCGCCTTTTCGCGGTAAAGCGCGAGCATCTGGAGGATCGCGTCGAAGCCAAAACGCTCGACGATGAACTCGCAGATTTGCGATGCTTCGAAGTATGCGATCGGCACGTCCTGCGGGCTGCGCGGACGTTGGAACCCCGCGTCGAGATCGGCGATCTTGAACCAGCGCCCGTCGATGAACGAACGAATAAACAGCGGGTTCCAATCGTCGCCCCAACCCGGCCGCGCGCGCCGTTCCTCGTAAACCGAAAGCCCTTCGGAGAACCAGCGCGGAATGCGAAAGTCAGTCATCTGCAACGTGATGACGTGCGTGTACTCGTGCCACAGCGTGCTGCCCCAGTTGAACTCTCCCGCGTCACGCGCCGACGGCGAGTCCTGCGCGATCACGAACCCAAAACAAACTCCGAGCGCGCCCAGGCCCGGCATGCCCAGCGTGCGGACCGCGAAGTCTTCGTGGTTCTGAAAGATCTCGACGATGATCGGTCCCTTCGGCGTGAACTTGTACTTCGCGGTCAGTTTCGCCGCCGCTTCTTCCAGCAGGTTCGCTGCGTATGGCGAAAGGACGTCGCTCTCCTGCGCTGACGCCTTGATCACGAAAGCGCCGCGGCGAGTTTCGCGAAAGTCGGCCATCGAGTCGAGCAGGTCGAGCGTGTTCTTGGCCCAGAGATTGAAAGGATCTCCCTTGAACGCTTTTTCGACAGCGGCGCGGCCTGGTTGCATCTCGCCCAGCCGCAGCAGCGCCATGCCGAGGTTGAGATGCGCGTCCCATAACTTCGGAGCGAGCTCGGTTGCACGGCGGGCAAACGCGGCCGCTTGTTCGGTGCGGCGCGTGATCGTGGCGTAACGCGAAAGCGTGTTGTAGACGCCGCCGTAACGCGGGTTGATGGCGAGCGTGGCCGCTACTTGCGGTTCGAAGTCTTTGTCTTGCAGGTAGAACAGCGCCGCGCGCAGCGAGTGCGCTTCGAGCGAGCGTGGATTGATCTTGACGGCCTTGTCGAGCTCAGCCGTCGCGGCGTCAAACTGGCCCATCTCCAGCGCC
>DASRIM010000349.1:0-3081 GCA_035649995.1 Pyrinomonadaceae bacterium
TTTCTGATCCCGTCGATCTTCACGCCGCTGCACGACACGCGCATGGAGAAGGAAGAAGGCGTGCGGCAAACACGCCAACTGACGCCGTTGCAATGGCAGTTGATGATGAAGTGCTGGAAGATGAACCTGCGGCCGGGGCAATACAGTTGGTGGGGACCGATGGCCTGGCGCGTCGGATCGATCGGCATGTGGCTTTACAAGCTGCGCCGGCTCAATGGTCCAAACTTCACGTGGCCGCTCTGGATGTTTTCAGGCGCGATTCCCGAGAAGACGTTGCAGCGAATGGGAAAGATCTACGCAGGCAAGCCGCTGAAGACGAAGAACCGGAGAGAGCTGCTCGCGTCGCTGAAACCGAAGGACTGGCAGTATCTGCGGCCTGACAACGGCGACATGCCGGTCGCGCACATGCCGCAAGCCGCCGCACAAGCTATGACAGCGCGATAGCGCGGACGTAAATGAAAGACAAAGATCTAAAACGTCTTCTCGATCAGAACCGGGAATGGTCTGAAGCGATCAAGGCAAGCGATCCGGATTTCTTTCCGGCGTTAGCTGAACAACAGTCGCCGCAATTTCTCTGGATCGGATGTTCCGACAGCCGCGTTCCAGCGAACCAGCTTGTCGGCCTCGTCGCCGGCGAGATGTTCGTACACCGCAACGTGGCGAACGTCGTGGTCCACACGGATTTCAACTGCTTATCGGTTATGCAATATGCAGTGGACGTGCTGAGGGTCGATCACATCATCGTGTGCGGCCACCACGGTTGCGGCGGCGTGAAGGCGGCGATGGAAAACTCTCAGCTCGGGCTGATCGATAACTGGCTCCGTCACGTGCAGGACGTGGTGCGCGATCATGAGCAGGAGCTCATGCAGATCGCCGACGAGGTGAAACGCCTGGATCGCCTGTGCGAGCTCAACGTCATCGAACAGGTGCTGAACGTTGCCCGCACAACCATCGTTCAGACCGCGTGGCAACGTGGACAGGAGTTGGTCGTACACGGCTGGATTTACGGGTTGCAGGATGGTTTGCTTCGGGATCTGGGGGTTTCGATCGATAATGCCGAGGGGCTCGCCACGGCTTATCGAGCGATTGGGAGGTAGCGATGTATCAAAGGCTCTTCCAGATAACGATTGTTCTGTTTTTCGTTGTGGTCTCGATTGCCGCCGTCGCCATGATCGTGACGGCGTTGTTGAGCACGATCTCCTCGCCGCTGCTGGCGCGAGATGAGGGCATCGTAATTGTCGTAGGCGGGCTGAGTGAAAAGCGCCTTGCTTACATGATAGTCGCCGCCTCGCTTCTCATCGCCGGTTTCTATCTCTTCTTTCGGCGCAGCCGCTTTCGCCGCTAAATCGCTTTGCGTCGCCGCGTATTTCTACGAACAGTCACTGTTCCGATTGGCGCAGCGCTATTAGCGCACGTTCCTGTTTCAAGATCCCAGACAACAGATTTCGAAAAGTTCGCCGAGCTCCGCGCGAACCTCCTCGAGATGGTCAACGAGGAACGCGCCGTTGCGAAAGTGCCGGAGTTGAAGATCGACGAGCTCGCCACGCGCGTCGCCACTGGTCATGCGACGGAAATGGCGACGCACGAGTATGCCAGCCACTGGGGCCTCGACGGGCTCAAACCCTATCACCGCTACTCCTTCGCGGGCGGTACCGACTCGACGCAGGAGAACGTCTCGGCCGCCGATAACACGTGGTCCAACAAGGTGAGCGACTTGAAGCAGGATACGTCGTATCTCCACCTGCGCATGTATCAGGAAGCGCCGCCGAACGACGGCCATCGCAAAACGATCCTCGCGCCGCAGCACACGCACGTCGGTTTTGGTATCGCACTCGACAAGCTGCGTCTGCGGATCGTCGAGTTATTCGTGGCGAGATACGTCGCAGTCAATCCGGTTCCTCGCACAATGAAGCCCGGTGACAACTTCGTCTTCGCGGCGAAGATGCTGAAGCGAGAACACACGCTCTACAACATTGAAGTCTTTTACGAACCGTTGCCGAAACCGCCGGAGTTGAGTTGGTTGCGTGAGGCGAGGTCTTACGGGCTGCCTTATGATTCGAAGGTGTTGCGGCCGAAGGTGGCGCCGCCGTACATGTATTCCGATCGGGCCAGGGGCGACATCGATATCGCGCTCGACGGAAGCTTCAGCGTGCCGGTGACGCTCTTCAAAGACAAACCCGGCATCTACACGATCGTCGCGTGGGTCAAACGCAAGAGTTCAGAAAAGCCGTTTCCGGCTACTGAGGTCTGCATCCGCGCCGAGTAACCACAGAAGGCACAAAGGGATTTTTGCAAAGGGAGTATCGTCTTTCCAAAGGCGTACCGGGTTTTCAAAGAGAGCTTTTACTTTCGTTTAGAAATTCTTTTTGTGCCTTTTGTGTCTTTTGTGCCTTTTGTGTTTTTCAATGACGTGATCGCTGGCGTGCGGCTTCGAACAACAGGATTCCTGCCGCTACCGACACGTTCAAACTCTCAACTGCGCCATGCATCGGAATACTGACAATGTGATTCGCGAGCTTCGTTTCGTCAGCAGTTAATCCCGTTGATTCAGGGCCCATGATCAGCGCGCTCGCTCGCGTCCAATCCAAATCCGTGTATGACTGCTGTCCTTCCGCATCCGCACAGACGGTTTCAATCCCGCGCTGACGACACCAGCGGATCACTTCGTCGTACTCGGGTCCGGTCCAGATCGGCAATCGGAACGCCGAGCCCATCGCGCCGCGCAATGACTTCGGCGAAAAGGGATCGCTCGTGTTCCTTGTCGCGATCACGCCGGTGACGCCCGCCGCCTCCGCCGTCCGCAAAATCGCGCCGACGTTCACGGGGTTGTTGATCTGATGCATGACGACGAGCAGCGGGCGCTCGTCGACACTCTGCGACAGCCGCTCTTCGGAAGACTCAGGCCGGCGCGCAAGTACCACGATTCCCTGCGGCGTCTTTGTATAAGAGATCGACTCCAGCAGCTTCTCGCTCACGGACGCGCTGCGCCGCGCTGCCTGGTCTAACTCGCCGATCGCAACAGCCGCTCTCTCCTTTCGCAGCAGCTCTTCGGAGACGATGACGGCCTCGATCTCCAGCGCC
>DASRIM010000350.1:0-10118 GCA_035649995.1 Pyrinomonadaceae bacterium
GGCTCTGGGACCGATGCCGGTGCAGGAGCAGCAACTACGTTAACCAGGTTCTCCTCGGTGTCTGTAACAACAATAGACGATTCACGGATTCCCAACTTCCAATCGTGATACTCCGTGTAATCGCCGTCGTAATGTTCAGCCCCGCCAACACCATCCAGCGCCAGGATCTGCGTCGCCACGCGATCGAGAAAATACCGGTCGTGGCTAATTGTGATGATGGTCCCTTCGTAAGCCGCCAGCGCTTCTTCGAGCGCCTCACGCGATGGAATGTCGAGATGGTTCGTCGGCTCGTCGAGAACGAGCACGTTCACTCGCGAGTAGATCAGCTTCGCGAGCGCGAGCCGCCCCTTTTCACCACCTGAAAGATCGCGGACGTGTTTGTAAACGTCGTCGCCGGTGAAAAGAAACTTCGCCAGGAACGAACGCAGTTCACCGGCAGTCGCGGTAGCAGGCGCCACGCGGCGCAACTCCATGATGATCTCGTTGCGATCGTCGAGATCGTCCAGTTGCTGCGCGTAGTAACCGATCTGCACCTTCGTCCCCCAGCGGACCTCGCCCGCCAGCGGATCGATCTTCTTCATGATCGTCTTGAGAAACGTCGTCTTGCCCGAGCCATTCGGACCGATGATTCCCAAACACTCGCCACGCCGCAGAATGAATGAGATCTTCGCCGCCAGAAGCTTCTCAGGATAACCGACCGTCAGGTCCGTGACTGTCAGCACATGATTCCCGGTGCGCTCGATGGCCTGAAGACGAAAGTCACCTGACGCTTGATCGTGTCGAACCGCGTCGAGGCGTTCGAGCTTCTCGAGCATCTTGCGCCGCGACTTCGCTTGTTTCGTCTTTTGCCCCGCAATGTTCCGGCGAATGAACTCTTCCGTCTTCGCGATCAACTGCTGTTGATTGTCGTACGCGCGCTGCTGCGCTTCGCGGCGCTCTTCACGCTCAACGAGATAATCGGAGTAGTTACCGGTGTAACTGGAGGCGCGGCCGTTTTCGAGTTCGACGATGCGGCGGCAGCAGCGATCGAGGAAATAACGATCGTGGCTGACAATCACAAATCCCGGTGGGTAGTTGGTCAGAAACTCTTCGAGCCACTCTACAGCGTTCACGTCCAGGTGGTTCGTCGGCTCGTCGAGCAACAGAACATCCGGCGCCGCCAGCAGCAAACAAGCCAGGCCGAGACGATTCTGCTGGCCGCCGGAAAGCTTCTCGGTTTCCAACGACCACATCTCACGCTCGAACCCGAGACCCTGAAGGATCGCCTCGGCTCGCGCCGCGTACTCGAATCCGCCTTCGTGCTCAAATTCCTGTTGCAGATCGCTGTAACGCTCGAGGATCTTTTCGAGATCGTCGCCCGCCTCGGCCATGCGATGCTCGAGCTCATGCATCTCGTGCTCGATCTGCTGCAAGCGTCCGAACGCCGCCAACGCCGATTCGTGAACAGTCGAACCGGGCTTGAAGTGGACGTGCTGGTCCAACAGGCCCAACTTCACGCCACGTGCACGCACGACCTCGCCGCGATCGGCAGTCTCCTCGCCTCTGACCAGACGGAAGATCGTGGTCTTGCCGGCGCCGTTTCGTCCGACGAGTCCAACATGCTCGCCCGGGTTCACTTGCAGAGACGTGCCCCGCAGCACGTCCTGAACGCCGTACGACTTATGCACTTCTGAGAGACGGAACAACATGCGGGTGTTTTGTGTCTCCGCGTTTGAGGAGGCGGAGACACGCGGGAATATTGATCGACGTACTACTTGTTCGCGTTCGCGTTACCGCTCGGTTTCACCGTCACCGGAGCGCTCGCCGCGGCCGGAGTCGAAGCGGGTTGCTGCGTGGCGGCTGGGTTGGCGGCGGCCGGAGTCGGTTGTCCTCCGGCTGTTCCCGCGGGACGCAAACCGAGATTGCTCGGGTTGGCCAGCATGTTGGCGGCGAGATTGTTGACGATTCTCGCTTCGTTCATCGCCGTCTCCATAAGCGCGGCATTGAGAATCTGTTTGCGTTGATTCGTCAGGCCCTGCGTGATCTGCTGACGCACTCCCGGGCTCTCCAACGTAAGGTTCTCGGTTTGCAGCCGCTTGGCGGCGAGTTTGAAGATGTACCACTTGCCGCTGCCGAAACGCGTGGGCTGCGTGTAGTCGCCGACCTGCATTGGACCGAAGAGACTGGCGATCAGCTCCGGCGGAAAATTGTTGTTCTTGAGATCCTCTTCTGTAGCGAACCCGATGTCGCCGCCGGCACGGACCGTGTTGAAGTCTTCGCTCTTGGCGCGAGCGACGGTCGCGAAATCCGCCTTGCCTTGAAGTTGCTGATACACGTTGTCAATCTTCAACTTCGCGTCTGTCTCGTTCTTAGCGTCGTCCGTGACTCCCTGACCACTGTTATCCGCCGGATCGACCATGATCATCGCGAGCTCGACGCCTCGTTGGTTCACGAACTGTTGCCGGTTGGCGTTGTAATAGTCTTCGACTTCCCTGTCGCTGATGTTGATCTGTCCGGCGTACTTGTCCTGGAGTGCGGCGATTGCCAGGTCCTTACGCGCTTCTGCACGGAGCATTTCCATGGTTATGTTCTCGGCCGCCAGGCTTTTTTCGAAGTCTTCGGACGTCATGCCGCTCTGCTGTTTTTGCGTGGCGATGGCGCCTTCGATCTGGGCGTCGGTCGGGAGCACCTTCTCGCGCTCAGCGCGCTGATACAGCACTTCTCGCTGGATCAGGTTGCTGAGAATCTGAAGCCGCGCCTGGGCCAGTTGAAGCTGGTTCAGGCTCGACTGCTTGCCGCCGGTCTGCCGGTTCAGCATTCGCTCGATCTCGGACGACATGATGTTACGGCCGTTGACGGTGGCGGCGACCTCGTTCTGTTTGGCCTCCGAGCCGCCAGACGCGCATCCGCTCATGAAAAGGCCTGACGAGGCCAAACAAACCACAGCAAGAAGTTTTCCGATGTTTCCCACTCCAACCACGCTCCTTATAATTAATACGTGTTTACCCGAGCCGCTGCTTGACGACTTAGAAATGCCTTGCTATAAACCTTGGTTTTCTATTACGGAGGTTGCAAAAACAGTATGGCCAAACGTTGTGAAATCTGCGGCAAGGGACCTCAATTCGGCAACAATGTCTCGCACGCCAATAACCGAACTCCACGGCGGTTCGACCCAAACCTGCAATCAATTCGGGTGAAATCGCCGGAAGGCGGCGCTCGCCGGATGAAAGTCTGCACCTCCTGCATCAAGGCAGGTAAGGTCGCAAAAGCCGCTTGAGCCAGCCGCTAAGCGCTTCGAGCCGTTAGGCCCGTCCGACCCCCGATAAATAGATTGTCAACTCTCAACGACCGGCGCCAGTTGCGCCGGTTCTTTCATTCAGAAACCAACGCTACGGCCTCAATCTCGACTCGCGCGTCGCGAGGTAAACGGGCCGCCTGAACAGTCGCCCTCGCCGGCGGTGCTTCTTTGAAGAACTTCGCGTAGACCTCATTCATGGCCGCAAACTCGTTCATATCGGCCAGGAACACCGTCGTTTTCACCACTAGATCGAGACCGCTTCCGGCAGCCTCGAGAACGGCCGCGACGTTCTTTAGGACGCGGTCAGTCTGCTCGGCGATGCCGCCCGGCACAAATTCACCTGTCTCGGGATCGATCGGCACCTGGCCAGACACATAAACAAACCCGCCGGCTTTGATCGCCTGCGAATAGGGGCCGAGTGCGGCAGGAGCGTGTGTGGTTTTTACGGGTTCTCTAAGCAAAAGCGGGATTCTAGCAGATAGGCCGTAAAGAGGGCAAAATCAAACGGCCCCCTGCAAGCGTTCGACGTCGAGCACGCCGGGAACGCCCTTGATTGAGCCAATCACTTTGTCGAGGTGCTTCACGTCGAAGACCTCGACCGTCACCTCGATATGTCCGCGCTCGTCTGACGCAACAGAAGCTCGCGCGTCTCGAATACCGGTTTTCATATCGGAAATCGCGCCCGTTATGCCGGCAATCATGCCGGTCCGGTTTTCAGTGATGGCCAGCAGCTTGACGGCGTAGGCCGTCTTCTCCGGACGACCGGCCCACTCGACCTCGACAATACGCTCGCGGTTCACCATCAACTGGGTGACGTTCTTGCAGCGCGTGGTGTGTACGGCCACGCCTTTTCCACGCGTGACGTATCCGATGATGTCTTCGCCGTGCAGCGGATTGCAGCAGCGCGCGCGTTGGACCATCAAGTCGTCGATGCCGCGCACGACGATCGAGTCGTCGCCCAAACGAATCAGACGTTTGACCGCGCGCACGCCGCTTCTGAGCCGCGACTCTTTCTGCTTATCGAGCTGTTCGAACTGTTCGGGGCCGAGATATTTCGCGATGACGTTGCGCGGGATCACTTTGCCGTAGCCGATAGCCGCCAGGACGTCGTCAACGCGCCCGTAACCATATTCGTGCGCGACGCGCTTCATGTCGGGATCCGAGTCGCTGAGTATCTTCTTGGGCGACAACTGAAACCGCCCGGCTTCCTTTTCGAACAGCTTTCGCCCGATCTCGATCGACTCGGTGCGCTGTTGTTCCGAGACCCAGTGGCGAACGCGATTGCGCGCGCGCGAAGTGACGATGAAGTTCAACCAGTCGCGCGAAGGGTGCGAGTTGGACGTGGTGATGATCTCGACGACGTCGCCGTTCTGGATCTGCGTGCGCAGCGGGACCATGCGCCCATTGATGCGCGCGCCGGTGCAGGTGTTACCCACTTCCGAGTGAATCATGTACGCGAAGTCGACGGGCGTTGCGCCGCGCGGCAACTGAATGACTTTGCCCATGGGCGTAAACGCGTAGACGTCTTTCGGATAGAGATCGAGTTTGAGCGAATCGAGGAAGTCTTTCGAGTCCTTTACTTCCTGCGTCCACTCGACGAGCGATCGCAGCGCCTGCAACGCCTGATCGTCTTCCGCGGCGCCGCGTTTTCCCTCTTTGTATTTCCAGTGCGCGGCGACGCCTTCCTCCGAGACTTGATGCATCTCTTCGGTGCGAATCTGGACCTCGAACGACTGCCCCTTCGAACCGATCACCGACGTGTGAAGCGACTGGTACAGATTGTCGCGCGGCGTTGCGATCCAATCCTTGATGCGGCCGGGAACGGGCTTCCAGTTGTTGTGAACTACTCCCAGAGCGGCGTAACAATGGCGCACTTCATTCGGCGTGATGATGCGGGCGGCGACGAGATCGTAGACCTGGTCCAGGCCGATCTTTTGCCGGCGAAGCTTTTTCCAGATCGAGTACAGGCGTTTGACGCGGCCTTCGACGACGACAAAAGGCACTTCCGCCTCGTTCATCTTCTCTTCAATGCGCGCCGTGACGCCTTTCAGAAACGCTTCATTCTCCGGACGCCGTTTTTCGAGCTGTTCGGCGAGCTCGCGATAGTCGTCTGGGTGAAGATGACGAAACGCCAGATCCTCGAGCTCGCCTCTCAATTTACCCATACCGAGACGATGCGCGATGGGAGCGAAGATCTCCATCGTTTCTTCGGCGATGCGTTTGCGCTTCTCCGGATTGAGGTAGTGAAGCGTCCGCATGTTGTGCAGACGATCGGCAAGTTTGACGAGCACCACGCGAACGTCGTCGATCATCGCCAGCAGCATCTTGCGAACGTTTTCGGCCTGCTGTTCCTCGCGTGAGATGTTGCTGATCTGCGCGATCTTGGTCAGACCGTCGACAAGGTGCGTGATCTCTTCGCCGAAGTAGCGCCGGATGGTGTCGAGGTCGACGAGCGTGTCTTCGACGACGTCGTGCAGGAGACCGGTCGCAACCGAGACTTCGTCGAGCTTCATGTCCGCGAGGATGTTGGCGACTTCCAGCGGATGGACGAGGTACGACTCGCCCGAGGCGCGCTTTTGTCCCTTGTGCTCCTTCGCCGAAAAGAGATAGGCCCGCCGCAGCAGATCGAGGTCTGCTTGAGCGTGATTGGCCGCAACTTTCTCGACGATGTCTTCGATCCGAATCATCTTTGTACTGAAAGTATAACGCAAAAAGGTGATGTCGCGGGCCGAGCCCGGACATCACCGTTTAGGAGGTTGAGTTGAATTCCGCCGGCCGCCGGCGCGTTTAGCCCTTCGGCGGAGAGGCTGCCTGACGGGCTTCTTCTTCCTTCCGCTTTTGGTTCGCTACGCTGAGCTCGGTGGTGCGTTTCAAAGCGGCTTCGTACTCTTTCTGATACTGGGCCTTCTGTTCTGTCTGATTGTCCATCTCCGCCAGCTTGGAGGCTTCGAGGAGCAGGTTCGTCTTGTACGACCAGGCGGATTCGTTATTCGGATCGAACTTGATCGCGTTCTCGGCCTCGGCCAAACCCTGCGCCACGCACTTCTTCGCGGTTTCGAAATCCTTCGGGTCGGCGGGTTTCTTGTACGAAACCGTGGCCTTGTTACTTTCCTTGTCGACTGTCGTTATTTTGTGAGTTGGCAGCTCGGTGATTTTGAACGAGCAGTCCCAATCCTTGCTGGCCAGTACGACGTAAGCTTCCGAGCGCTTGGTAGGTTCAGTTGCGTCACTGGTGGCGCGCGAGGTAATCCAGTCGCGCAGTTTTCCGTCTTCCTTGATCGCGCCGTAGAGGTACGCGACGGCCTTGTAAGCGTCTTCGTCCTGCGGGTTCTTCTGAAGTATCTGCTGATAAGCCTCGATCGCCTGCTGGGCTTTCGCGACGTTTTCCGGCGTCTGCACACCGGGCCGATACTGCATGTGGATCGTGCGCGCGATGAAAATCGGGGCTGTCTTATTGTCGGGATCCAGTTGGGCCGCTTCTCGTGAGTGCTGTTCCGCTTCTACGAATCTGCCTTCGCGATACGAGCGGGCCGCCTCGTTCAACTGGTTCTTTGCTCTAATTCGATTGATAACTCCGCACCCGGAGGTAGTGGCAACGAGGATCGCCAAAACGATGGCGATCCTGGTCTGAGAGAGTTTCATTTATCCGTGACTCCAATTTGACGAGACTGGACAGCGGTTGCCGGGCAACTGGCACAAGCGGGTTAACTCGGCGTTCAATGGCTGCTTCACGTCCCTTATTTACTGAGGCAGATCGTCTACTTGCAACCCTACCGGACTCGCTCCGGCACCCTTGATAGCGTCGATCACCTTTACAACGTCGCCATATTTCGTGGCTCTGGGCGCCTTGACGAACACGGTTTTCTCGATGCGATCGTCTTCTTTAACGTCGGAGCGCGTTTCCATTCCGACCTTGTAAGCGCGCTGTTCTTTGCGCTGCTGAAAGACCTGTGCGAGTCGCTGAGCGAGCGGCGCGGTGTCGTTCACCGAACCGAGCGAATCCTGATTAAGTTTGAGCTGGAGATCGGATCCGATCGACACGACCAGCGTCAGCGGATTCGGCTTGAGCTTGCTCAAGTCTTCGTTAGGGTCTCTCTGGGTCGGAATGTCAGCCTTGAACCGGCTCGGCTTCAGCGGCGTGACGACCATGAAGATAATCAGCAGCACCAGCAAAACGTCAATCAACGGCGTCACGTTGATATATGGTTCGGCTGTTGTACTACTTTTTTTAGGAGCACCACCCATTGACATCTTAGATTTCTCCTCTTTCTATCTTTCTATTCGTGCCGTCCTGCGTCACGATGTGGTCGTCGCCGCCGGTGCAGCGCCTGAGCCCTTCTTCTTCTTGTCGGCCACCAGACCGATCTTGTCGACTCCGAGCTTTCGCACCTCGTTGATGACGTTGACAACGTCGCCGTAACTCACGCCGACGCCGCTCTTGATGTAGACGATGCGATCCTGCTCATTCTTAATACCCTTGAGCATCGTATCGACCTTCTCCGTCAACTGTTCCCTGGCCACGGGTATCTTGCCCAGGTAGTACTGTCCATCGTTTGGGATGGAGATTACGATTGACGATTCCTTGATGATATTGGGATCGACGTCCGGGTTGTTCAGATTCTTCGGCAGCGCCACCGTAATGCCCTGCTGCAAGAACGGCGTGACCACCATGAAGATGATCAGCAACACGAGCATGATGTCGACCATCGGCGTGACGTTGATTTCCGACTGTAGGCCGCCGCTACCGCCACCAGACTGCATTGACATAACAGACTCTCCTTATTACTTCACCTCAGCGGGTAAACTCTGGTGCGGCGCGCGGCCGCACCTCGGGTTCACCATGACGGATATGTGCAGCGAGCGCTTACGCCTTCAACTGCTTCGTGCGGTTCTTGATGAAGTAGTCGACCAATTCCGATGCCGAGTTGTCCATCTCGACCACGAAGCCGTCGACCTTACCGGTGAAGTAGTTGAACAACCACACCGCGGGAACCGCGACCAGCAGTCCGAGTGCGGTAGTAAACAACGCTTCCGAAATTCCGCCCGCGACAGCCGCGATACCGGCCGACTCGGCGTTCTTCATGCCGCGGAACGCGTTGATGATGCCGAACACGGTTCCGAACAGACCCACGAACGGCGCTGTCGAACCAATCGTCGCCAAACCCGAAAGACCGCGCTTGAACTCAGCAGTCTTGATCGCGATGGCGCGTTGCAGCGCGCGCTTCGACGCTTCGATCTCGTCGCCGGAAATATCAGCCGACGCTTCGTGCGCGCGAAACTCCTGCAAGCCGCTGCTGACGACCATTGCCAGGTGCGATTTGCGATGCTTGTCGCTAATGTTGATGGCTTCTTCGATACGATCGTTCTTGAGCGCTTGCGCGACGCGCGGCGCGAACTCTCGCGACTGCTTCTTGGCGGCGGAGTATGTCAGGTAGCGCTCCACCATGATCGCGATTGAATACACTGACATGATCAGGAGCACGACGACGACGGCGATAGCGACGCCGCCCATGTTCTTCACCATTTCAGTCAGCGTGAAATGGTCGGCGCCGGACGACTCCGGACTGGCCGCGGCTTCCTGCAACAACATTAAAAGACCGAAGGCCTTCGTTCCTAAAAGACTGGTTAGAATTGTCACGGTGAACCCCTCCAAAAGAGTTTTAATTAGATTGATAGCAAGCAGAGAAGCCGGGACGGCCTACGGCAACCGCGGCGACACGACAAAAGCTCTCCGCAGTTACTGAGCCACGAAGTTGTACTGGATCACTCCGGTAACTTTAACTGGCTGCCCCGATAGCTTGGTTGGGGAGAATTTTGCTGAACGCGCAGCGCTCACGGCGGCCTGAATCAGCAAAGGATGCCCCGATACTGCATTGGCGGAAACGACATTGCCGTTTTCGTCGATGAGCACCTGTACCACCACGGTGCCCGAAGCGTGCGCCGCTTTGGCGATCGCCGGGTAACCGGGCTTGGGCAAGCTGATGGCTTTACCGTTAAGAACGCCTCCCGAAACTGGAGCGCGCGGGGTTGGCTTTGGCTCGGGTGGCGGCGGCTCGTCGGCAATGGCGACCTTCGCCGGACCCGTTACGACCGTGCCGGCCCCTGGGCCGGACGGCAGCGCCGCGGTGGAATCCGAGTTGGAAGTGCCTACGACGGTTATGCGACCGGAGCGCACCGGCGGAACGTCGCTGGCTTTAGCCGAAACTTCTTTCGGCACCAGCTCGGTCCGGGTAACGTCGGCGATCAGCTCTTTACGAACGTCGACGTTCTGATCGACCTTGACTGGTTTCGCTTCCTGTTTCGGCTGTTCCTCTTGCTTTTGCACTTGAGGAACGGGCACTGGAGCTACGAGCGTGGTGAGCTCGAGTTCCATCTCGCCGAGTTTAGCGTCATACCAGTAAATGCCCGCGACGAAGAACGTCGCGAGGAGCACTCCGTAAATAATCGTCGTCCCGACAATGAATGAGCCCTTTCGCGAGATGTCGTCTTTGTGCGAACTGGACTCAACAAGATTATCGAACATTAAATTATCCTCCGACTCCGGCGCCAAATGGATCAGGGGTTACGAAAGTTTAAGCAGTAGTTACCTCGTTAGTGTCGATTAAATACCGCTTTGTATTCCGTCATTTAAGAAGGGGAAACAGCAGCTCCTGCGATATTGAGCACACCGATTTTGAATTGGAAGCCACTGTGCGAGAAAACAACTCGCCGGCCCGCTCAACACACACCGCCGCCGCGCCCAACTTTCCTGCGTTCAAACACACCACGGGGACGACACTTGGAGAACTTAAATTGGCCAGCAACGGTCGCATCCTAATCCGCATGACGTTTCAAAGTCAAG
>DASRIM010000351.1:0-3880 GCA_035649995.1 Pyrinomonadaceae bacterium
GGGATCATGCCCGGTCACATTCATCGCGAAGGACCGATCGGCGTCGTTTCACGATCCGGAACATTGACGTACGAAGCAGTCGGACAACTGACAGCGCTGGGGCTCGGACAGTCGTCGGCGATCGGCATCGGAGGCGATCCGATTGTCGGCACTACTCACGTTGATGCGCTGCGGCTGTTTCAAGCGGACGACGAAACGACCGGCATCGTGATGATCGGCGAGATCGGCGGCAGCGCCGAAGAAGAAGCCGCCGCGTTCGCGAAGGAGAACGTGACGAAGCCAATCGTCGCATTCATCGCCGGCCAAACCGCGCCGCCGGGACGGCGCATGGGCCACGCAGGCGCGATCATCGCCGGCGGCAAAGGCACAGCGGCGGAAAAGATGAAAGCGCTATCAGGCGCCGGCATTCACGTCGTCAAATCACCTGCCGATATCGGAAAAGCAATGAAGGAAGCACTGTAGAAACGGACACATGTCAAACTTAACTTTCGGAATAATCAAACCTGACGCAGTCGCCGCCAAACACACCGGCTCGATCGTTCAACGAATACTCGACAGCGGATTTCAGATCCGCGCGCTCAAACTGATTCACATGACCCGCAAACAGGCGGAAGGCTTCTACGCCGTCCACCGCGAGCGGCCGTTCTTCGCCGGATTGACGGAATTCATGTCGAGCGGCCCGTGCGTCGTCATGGCGCTCGAAAAAGAAGGCGCCGTCAAAGCATGGCGCGACTTGATGGGCGCCACCGATCCGGCGAAAGCCGACGAAGGCACGCTGCGAAAAGAGTTCGGCGGCTCGGTCGGCGAAAATGCCGTTCACGGCTCCGACTCAGACGAGAACGCCGCCATCGAGATCGCGTATTTCTTCAGCCGCCTCGAACTCGTGTAATCGTTCGATGAAGTACTGTCCTCAGTGCAACAGGCAATATCACGACGGCTCCACGTTCTGCACGGACGACGGCTCGCTTCTTCGAGAAGAACTTTCGCCGCCGCGCGACCCGAACTGGGACCCGCGCATTCGCGGCCCGCAAACCGACGCCGCATCGGAACAGCCAACTCAGTGGCTGCCGCGCGATCCTCCGGCGCCCGGCGCCTGGGTGCCGCCCGACGAAAGAGCGCCGATGACGGGCCCCTGGCAACCGCCGCCGGCGCCTGCTTCCGTCCGCTCGAACGCCAAACTTCCGCCGACAGGCCTGGCTACTGCGTCGTTCGTGTGCGGCGGCATCGCGGTGTTATTCGGGATGTTCTGTCCCATGCCGATTCCCGGTCTCCTGGCGGTGATCTTTGGTTTGATTGCGCTTTCGCAGTACCGCGAGATGCCGGACCGCCCGGGAAGGGGCTTTGCAGTTGCCGGAATAGTAATGGGCGCCATCAATCTGGCGATCATTGTTCTTCTCATTCTCCTTTCGGGCATTTTCAGAGGCGCATTTGGGTGACGTCGCGCCGTGGTTTAGAATTCTCCTGAATGAAGCGCTGCCCAACTTGCAACCGGACCTTCACGGATCCGAACCTCAGTTACTGCGTCGAAGATGGCACTCCGTTGATCACGGAGGAGGAGCCTGTCGACGAGTCGACTGTCGTGTCGCCGTATCGTCCGCCGGCGCAGTACGTGCCGCCGGGGACGGCACGCGAGAAGCAGCGCAGAGTGTGGCCGTGGGTCTTGGGAATATTTGGCGCGTTTGGCCTCGGTGTGGCTGTTTTGATAATCGCCGCCGTGGTCTTGATTCCAAAATCCGTAAGATCCGTGCAAACCAACACGAACGCGAACACGAACACGAACACGAGCACGAGCCCGAGCACGAACACGAGCACCGAAACAACGGATCAGCCGGAAAACGTCGACGCGCCACCGCCGGCGGACGAAGCGCAGGTGCTGGAGCAGTTAACGGCCATCGAACACGAGTGGACGACGGCAAACATCAACGCCGACAAGAAGAAGCTCGCGCGCATTCTCGCCGACGACTACGTCGGTCCGGCTCCCGAAGGCGGGTTGATGGGCAAAACCGAGTATCTGGCGACGATTGAACGCGATACCAGCATCGAAAAGTGGGAGTTGAAAGATCTGAAACTCCAGCTCGCTGGAAATCGCGCGACGTTGACCGGCGGCATAACGTACTTCGCCGGGCGCCAGAACATCTCGTACAACTTCACGGACAGATTTGTTTGGCGGAACGGCCGCTGGCAGGCGACCGGATCCGAAATTCAGCGGAAAGAGTAAGCACAAAGCAGATGTCAATCATCACGGACGTAATCGAGTCGACCAAAGCAATCATCCAGGGCATGGGTGTGACCTTGTCCTACATCCCGAAGCGCAAATGGACGGTCCAGTATCCTGACGAACCGGTCACGATGCAGCCGCGTTATCGCGGACAGCACCTGTTGCACGTCGACGAACTGGGACGCGAGAAGTGTGTCGCCTGTTATCTTTGCGCGGCTGCGTGTCCGTCCGAGTGCATCTACATCGTGGCCGCTGACGATCCGCGTCCGCCCGATCAACGCATCGGCGTCGACGAACGCTACGCTTCTATCTACAACATCGACTACGGGCGTTGCATCTTTTGCGGCTACTGCGTCGAGGCGTGTCCGAAAGACGCAATCACGCATGGATACAATTTCGAGCTCTCAGTTTACAGCCGAGCAGATCTCCTCAAGACCAAAGATGATCTCCTGATTACTAAACAGCTACAGTCGAAGAACTACCGCGTAGCGCATTCCCACGAAGACGTCGACTCCGAGTACAAAGAGGTCTGAGATCTTAGATCTCAGATCTGAGATCTCAATGAGCAATCGAGAGTTTCATTACCGGTGGAAGTTTGATCTCAAATCGAGCCCGGAACGGCTGTGGCCGTTTGTTGCCGACACTAACCGCTTCAATCGCGACACAGGCGTTCCCAGGATCGACGTTGAGAACGAACAGAAGCGGCGCCCGAATGCGCGCCGCAAACTGCGGCTGTCGATTTACGGCATGCCGATCGAATGGGAGGAGCAGCCGTTCGAGTGGGTGAAGCCGGTGCGTTTCGGGATCGAGCGCGTTTACAGCAAGGGCCCGATGGCGCGTCTGCGAGCGCGCGCGGAATTAGACGAGAAGCCGAACGGCGGCACGGGCCTCATTTACGAGATCTGGGCCACGCCGCGCAACCTCGTCGGTTCCGTCGTCATACCTTTACAAATGAAGTTCGTAACCGGACCGCGGCTGCGCGCCGCGATTCAGGATTACGACAAATTGGCGGATGCGCGTGTTGAAACGACGCCGCACGAATCAGACACGTCGTCGTCCTCTTTCGATCTCGTTCGATTGCAAGCGCTTCATCAGAAACTGGTCGAGTCTGTAGCGGACTCCGATCAGTTCGAACACAAGCGAGCGATAGCCGATCGGCTGGCCGAGTTTATCGAACATGCTGACGACTTCGACGTGTCTCGTATTCGCGCGTACAGGCTTGCCGACGAGTGGGGCGAGCCGCGACGACTCGTGCTCGAGATGTGTCTGCGCGCGACGCGCGTTGGGTTGCTCGACTTCCGCTGGGACCTGCTTTGTCCGCTGTGCCGCGGTCCGCAAGAGTCGCCGCTTTCGTTGAAAGACGTCGACTCGCACTCGCACTGCAACGCTTGTCAGATCGATTTCACGGTCGATTTCGAACGCTACGTCGAGTTGACGTTTCGTCCCAACCCGGCGGTCAGAAAAGTTGAAGTGCAGTCGTATTGCGTTGGCGGTCCGGAGTTGACGCCGCACGTCGTCGCGCAACAACTC
The DNA here is from genome assembly GCA_035649995.1 of Pyrinomonadaceae bacterium. Lineage (GTDB taxonomy): Bacteria > Acidobacteriota > Blastocatellia > Pyrinomonadales > Pyrinomonadaceae > PSRF01. The sequence goes on from DASRIM010000351.1 coordinate 3,749, forward strand.
CTGCCGGCCGGCGACAAGCGCGTGCTCATGCTGCCGCTCGAGCTCGGAAAATATCGTTTGCGCACACTCGAGCTGGCGGGTTCGCAGGAAGTCGTCGTATCTGACGACGGCGAAAAATCAGCGGGCGTGATC
>DASRIM010000352.1:0-3666 GCA_035649995.1 Pyrinomonadaceae bacterium
TCTCGCTGATTTCTCTTCACGAGGAGTTCACCGTGATATTCGGTTAAGCAACGAAGATCCAAACGATGACTTCAATGCTCCGACGATCACGGCTCCAGGAACTGGCCGCATATACGAAACCAACGCGGGTAAATTCACGGCTGCTGTGGTATCGACACGCTCGACCGTCAATATAACGGCGAACGGACTCGACGCCGACGCTGAACTTCCGGTCGCACACATCCCCTTCTACACGCAGATCTCCGGCACATCGATGGCGACGCCTTACATCGCCGGTGTTGTCGCTCTGATGCTCGATGCTGATCCAACCCTTTCGCCGGATCAGATCCGCGAGATCCTTACTTCGACTGCCTCCAAAATGCCGGGCCGCGAGGAATGGGAAGTCGGGGCCGGTTTCGTTAACGCCCACGCGGCGGTTGATAAAGTTTTCAACCGTTCAAAACCATATAGGAACATTCAGGACGCCATGTATAACGCAGTCTTCAATATCGAACATGCGCCCCTGCAGAACTTCCACATCGATTTCAGTCCAGAGGTCTCGGGGCCGGCATCTGCGAACGCGAGAGCGTTCTTCGTCGACCCTGACATCAACCTCCTTGACGTCTTTGCGACGGTTGACACGCTTGCCAGAGAAGGGACCGGAAACCTCGTCGGAATGCGCCTGACCAGCCCGAGCGGAGTTACCTTTTCGACAGCGATCGACTTTCCGGTAATTGGTTCTGATAAGCGACAGATCGTCGTCGAGAATCCCGAACCGGGAACATGGATGCTCGAGATACGCGGAGCACGCGGTTTAACTGCGGCGCAACAGGTATCGTCGCCAATCCAGGTCGCCGCTCCGGGGCCGGTTGACGGAAACATTACGCAAACGCGATTCATTCTCCCGGTGATAGCGGACATCCAGGGACATCCACAGCAGGCAGCGATCGAAGCGGCGTTAAAGAGCCGGCTGATCGACACTTTCCCGGATGGAACCTTCCGTCCGAATTCGACAGTCACTCGCGAGGACTTGGCGCGTACACTCGCATTGAACACAAGCCTTCGTCAGACGCTTGGCTCGACACCGAAGTTCTCCGACGCAACCGGCGACCTCCGGTTCTTCGCCGAGTACGCGACTGCCCGCGGGTCAACGAACCGCGACTTCGATTTCACTCCGACAGGAATGATCGCCGCTTCAGGAACGTCGTTCAATCCGGCAGGTTTAGTAAACCGTCTTGACCTTGTAGTGGCGTTGGTGAAAGCACTTGGCCAGGACGCTGCTGCACGTGCTCTGGCAAACACGACCGTCACGTCAAACGGTACGGCGCTGAGCGACAACGCGCAGATACCGGGTTCGCTTCGTGGCTACGTTCAGATCGCAATCAATAAAGGTCTGTTCGAAGTCTTTCCTGCCGAAGTTCGTGAAGTAGCCCCGGGACAATTCATTGCGATCCCGGGACCGCGATTCGAGCCGGCGACAACGGTTACCCGAGCAGTTCTCGCAGGGAAACTCAGCACTTATCGCACGTTGTTTACGACGGGCGGGTAAAGGTTTTTTCGTTCCCGCGATCTTCCGCTGGGGCGAGTTTCTTCCGGCGGCTTCTCGTTCCGAATCCCGTGTTAGGAACGAGTTCTTGAGGCGGCCCGGCAATCCGCGGCCGCTTTTTTTTCAAGTCTGGCTCAACCCGTTATCACTTTGGCGTCAAGAGTTTCTCAAGCAGTTGTTATTACGCTCACGCGCACAAGTTATTTACAACCATTTTCAAAGCGTCTTTGGAAGAAGGATGGAGGAAGAATGAGAGGAATGAACGCCACTAGCAAAACATTTAGGAGGAACGAAGTTTTTCGGTTCGCAATATCGATCACCGCAGTTGCCGCGATCCTCGGTGCGTTGGTTTCGCTACCGTTCGACACCGGCAAGGCAGCACCGGGAGCGTCTGAAGTCGCCATGGAGCTGTACAAGCGTTCGGCTCCGAACTTCGATCTGAATGCCTCGCTGCATTTGCCGAACGTCCGACAGGCAACATCCGAGCAGCTCGCCGCTCTCAACAACCTTAAGACATCGATAAACGCACCAAATATGACCACGCGCTGGAACGATTTCGGCGGATCACCCGACGTGATGTACGACTTCGCATCTCAGCCGTTTTCGGGCACGCCGGAAGAAGCCGCACGCGCGTTCGTCATGCAGAACCAGGGGCTCTTCGGCGTAACTGAGTTGAATAACTTCCGCGTCTTCAGTTCGCGCAATGCACTAGGTGGACATCTTGTCAGGTTTCAGCAGACGTTCAACGGCGTCGCGGTTGATAATGGCGGCATCGGCATTGTGATGAACGCGAACAAGCAGGTCATCATGGCGTCAGGCCCGTTCTTTCGCGATGTGGCAGTCAGTACTCAGCCGTCGCTGAGTGCAGAACAGGCAAGAACGGCGGCTGACAACGATTTGAATAAGTTCTACGTTGGGCTGCCTGCTGCGGCGACGAATCTTCTGAAGAACGGTCTATCGATCATCTCGCAGCAACTGGCAGCCGCAGACAATATTCCTCCTACGCTCTCCATCTATCCAACCGCCGACGGCTATCGTCTGGCGTGGAAGGTCGCGAAGTTTTCTACGAATCCATTCGGCTTGTATATGGTCACTGTGGATGCAAACTCCGGTGAGATCCTTGGACGCAAAGACTTTTTAGCATTTCAAACCACTCCCGGAGCGGAGACCGCGGACATTTATCCGAAGTACCCGCAGATCGATGCAAACCTGAAGGACAACAGCATAATCAGCTCGTGCACGAAAGACGGCATTGTTGCGCCGTGCGGACAAGAACGTGTGAACTTACGCTCTTTCGATCCGTCGAACCGAGTGACCGGCCTTAACGGTACTCTGACCGGAACGCACACTATCGTCAACAATGCGCTCGCTACAAAGCTGCCGTTCGGACAGGCCGCCCTCGGCACCTGGCACTTCCGCAAGGACGATCCCGCAGCATTGGAAGCTCGCACCAACGAACAAGATCACTTAGCTGAGCCCGCCGAACATCAGGACGAGATCAATGCGTTCTTCTTCGTAACTTATCTCCTCGAATATGTTGACTACCTGCATATTGGCGGCGATAACACAACAATCGGCGGCGGCGCTTTTCCTGACGATTATCCAAATAAGACGACCCCGCTTCCGGCGACGGTCCACATTCCCAATCTCTTCGTCGCGTTAGACGCCGCCAACGGTGACTTACCTGATCCGACGCATCCTGACTTCGTCCAGATGGTCTTAGGCATGGACAATGCCCTGGCATTTAATTTGACGTCGCTGATCGAAGGCGTGACAGGCACCAAATCGCCCGTCGTCGTGAACCCGACGGTTTACGGCCATGGTTACTTATTCAACGACCTCGCGCTCGAGGGAACAGTGCCGTATCACGAAGGGATGCACGCGATCACATCGCCTATCGCCGGACTCGAAGGTGAAGAAGGAAGCGCCATGAACGAGGGCCAGGCTGACATGTGGGCGTTCACCATCACGGACAATGCGAGTCTTGGCGACTATGTCGTCAACGCAAAACGTTTCCGTCAGCTCTTCCGCGACAACGGACGCGATCCGGATTCGATCGGGTACATCCGTAGCGCACGTTCGACCCTTAAATATTCCGACTACGGAACTTTCGGTGCCGCCGGTCAGGTTGAAGAGCATCG
>DASRIM010000353.1:0-2564 GCA_035649995.1 Pyrinomonadaceae bacterium
CGTTGTATCGTGGTGGGAAGCGTTGGAGTGTAGCCTGCGATTACCTGGCTTGCGGATTTCATCTCGTGCCGAACCTGGAACTCGCGGAGTTGCTGGGATGCGACATCCGCAACGGCGCTGTTAGTGTAGACGAGTTTCAACAGACGACCGTTCCGGGAATCTACAGCGCCGGTGAATCCACGGGCATTGGCGGACTGGAACTCTCGATCGTCGAGGGCGAGATCGCGGGACTCAGCGCTGCGGGAAATCGCGACGAAGCGACGCGTCTGTTTTCGACGCGTGCGAAGCATCGACGTTTCGCTGACTTGCTCAACCGCACGTTTGCGTTGCGCGACGAACTGAAGTCGCTGGCCCAACCGGACACGATCGTATGCCGCTGTGAAGACGTCGTGTTCGATCGCCTGCGAGCGCACGATTCGTGGCGCGCGGCGAAGCTCCAGACGCGTTGCGGAATGGGGCCGTGTCAGGGAAGAATCTGCGGCAGCGCCGTTGAATTTTTGTTTGGCTGGACGCCCGAATCGGTTCGGCCGCCGATCCTGCCCGTTAGAGTAGAGAGTTTATTATCGGAATAATTATGAAAAAGATGACCTGGCGCGGCGTGATGCCCGCCACCACGACACCTTTCAACGAAGACCTGACGATCGATCACGCCTTCGCGGCCAAACACTGTAATTGGCTAATAGATCATGGTTGCACGGGCATCGTCACGCCGGGCTCACTCGGCGAGAGCGCGACGCTCACCGTCGAAGAGAAACTCGCCCTCTGGTCCACCGTCGTCAACGCCGTCGGCGATCGCGTGCCGGTGGTCGCGGCGATCGCGTCGTTGAGCACGGCGGAGGCTGTCGACTTGTCGAAGCGCGCCGCGGATCTCGGTTGCAGCGGCCTGATGGTCCTGCCGCCGTACGTGTATCGCGGCGACTGGCGCGAGATGAAGACGCACGTTGAAGCGATCTTCCGCGCGACTGACCTCTCGTGCATGCTCTACAACAATCCAGTCGCTTACGGCACTGATTTTCTGCCGGAACAGATCCGCGAGCTGGCATCGGAGCACGCGAATTTCGAAGCGGTGAAGGAGTCGAGCACTGACGTGCGGCGAGTGACATGGATTCGCGAACTGCTTGGCGACAGGCTCGCAATCTTTGTCGGCGTCGACGATGCGATCGTCGAAGCGATCGCGGTGGGCGCGGTCGGTTGGATCGCCGGTCTCGTCAATGCGCTGCCGAAAGAGTCAGTGGACCTGTTCAACTACGCGATGAATGGTGAACGAGAGAAGGCCATCGCGCTTTACAACTGGTTTCTGCCGCTTCTGCGCATGGACACAGTTCCGAAGTTCGTGCAGTTGATCAAGCTGGTGCAGCAGGAAGTCGGAATGGGTAACGCTCGCGTGCGTCCGCCGCGTTTGGAACTTGTCGGCGAAGAGCTCGAGGACGCAAAGCGCATTATTCGTGAAGCAATCAAATGACGGATCTACAAGGCACATCGATCATCGGTTTTCACCGCGCCGGGCCCAACGGCAAAACGCTGCAAGGCCTCAATCCGGCAACTGGCGAGAATCTGCCGCCTGTCTACCATTCAGCGACCGGTAGTGAAGTCGACGAAGCTGTGCAACTGGCGCACGCCGCGTTCGCCGTTTACTCGCAAACGACAGGCGCCGAACGCGCACGCTTCCTGCGTCGCATTGCAGAGAACATCGAAGCACTCGGCGACGAACTGATCACGCGGGCAAACTCGGAAACAGCTTTGCCTGAACCGCGTTTGCGCAACGAGACTGCGCGCACGTGTGGTCAGTTGCGGCTCTTCGCGGACGTCGTCGAGGAAGGATCGTGGGTTGACGCGCGCATCGATCATGGCGATCGCGATCGCAAGCCTTTGCCGAAACCCGACGTACGATCGATGTTCCGTCCAATCGGGCCCGTCGTCGTGTTTGGCGCGAGTAATTTCCCGCTCGCGTTTTCAGTCGCGGGCGGCGACACGGCTTCGGCATTCGCCGCGGGCGATCCGGTGATCGTCAAAGCGCATCCAGCGCATCCGGGTACGTCCGAGCTCGTCGGTCTTGCGATCGCCGACGCGGTCCACGGTTGCGCACTTCCCGAAGGAGTTTTCTCGCTGCTCTACGACGCGGGCAACGAGGTCGCGCTGGCTTTAGTCAAGCATCCATTGATCAAGGCCGGCGGATTTACCGGCTCGCGCGCCGGTGGACGCGCGTTGTTCGAGGCTGCGGTCTGCTCGCGGCCCAATCCGATCCCGTTTTACGCGGAGATGAGCAGCATCAATCCCGTCGTAATTCTGCCCGGCGCGCTGCGTGAAAGATCGGATCAGATCGTGTCTGGTCTTCATGGGTCTGTTACGTTGGGCGCGGGCCAGTTTTGCACGAATCCGGGGTTAGTCCTTCTGTCTGAAGACTCGCATGACTTCGTAAACAGACTCGGCGATCTGATGACGAACACGCCCGAGCAGACGATGCTGACTCCTGCGATCAGCACCAGTTATAAAAACGGCGTCTCAGCGCGGATGAACCATGCCGGAGTTCAGACCATCGGCGGCGCGGCGCTTTTCAAAACCGA
>DASRIM010000354.1:0-22128 GCA_035649995.1 Pyrinomonadaceae bacterium
GATACCTTTTCGCTGTACGGCGGTGAAGAGTTGCATGCCTTCGCCGATCGGCACGCGGTAATCGAGCTCGCCGTGAATGATCAGGATCGGCGTGTTGAAGTTCTGCACGAACTTGTGCGGCGACCAGCGGCTGTACATCGCCGGGTTGGTCCAGGGCGTCCCTTTGAACTCCCACTCCGGAAACCACAACTCTTCCGTCGTCGCGTACATGCTTTCCAGGTTGTAAACGCCGTCGTGCGAAACCAGCACCTTGAATCGAAAACGCGGATCGTTGTTGTGGCCCAGGATCCAGTTGATCATGTAGCCGCCATAACTCGCACCCGCGGCGCCCACGCGATTGCGATCCAGATACGAGTTGCGCCGCAGCACATCGGCAACGCCATTCATCAAGTCGACGTAAACCTTCCCGGCCCAGTCGCCGCTGATCTCGTTAACAAACTGTTGCCCGTAACCCAGCGACCCGCGCGGGTTTGGCGCAAACACAACGTAGCCGGCATTCGCAAACACTTGCGGATTCCAACGATAACTCCAGTTGTCGTACCACGCGCTCTGCGGTCCACCATGAATCAACACGAGCAGCGGATACTTCTTCGCCGGATCGAAGTTCGCCGGCTTCACGATGAAGCCGTGAATCTTCCGTCCCATCGCTCCGGTCCATTCCACGTCTTCAGCAGCCTTCAAGTTTTCAGACGCGAGCAATTCGCGATTCACAGACGTCAGCGCAGTCAAACCACTGCCATCTGTATTCACGGAGTAAACTTCCGGCGCCGCGATCATCGAACTGGAAAGAAACACCAGCCTCCGTCCGTCAGGCGTGATCCGAAGACCCGACGCAAAAATATTCGGCACAATCCTCTGCGGCACACCGCCGCCGGAAGCGACGCGGAAAATCGGCGCCTTCCCATGTTCGCCGGCGGTGAAATAGATGTGATTGCCGTCAGGCGAAAGCACCACGTCGTCGACTTGCTGATCGAAACCCTTCGTCAGCTCGACACTGGCTCCGGTCGCGCGGTTGTAAGCCATCAGCCGCCAGCGATCCGCTTCGAACCCGGCGGTCGCTTGCGAGCGATAGATGATGAACTTGCCGTCGCGCGTGTAGATCGGGCTCGCGTCGTAACCGCGATTGCGAACGGTGATGTTTTTGGCGGCGCCGCCGTTCAGCGGCATGACGTAAATGTCGCTGTTCGTCGAGATCGCCTCGACCTTGTCCGGATTGCGCAGAAACGCAATCTCGCTCGAATCAGGAGAGAACGCGTAGTCTACGCCGCTGGCCGCCGCGTACGGAGGCGCATCCCAATCGCCGGTCGTCAACTCGCGAGCCGCGCCACCCTTGCTCGAAACGACAAACACGTGCGTTCGTTTCACGTCGCGCCATTCATCCCAGTGTTTGTACAAAAGCCGAGTAACGATGTGTGCCTTGACCTTGCTGCTCTCCGCCTGTTCGTCACGTTTCTTGTTGCACTCATCGTCCTTACAGTCGGGATACACGTCTGACGTAAACGCGATCCATTTGCCATCCGGCGACCACACGGGCGACGCGGCGCCGGTCGAGATTTTCGTGATCTGTTCCTTGTCGTTGCCGTCATCGCTATCCATGATCCAGACCTGCCCGCCAGTGGTAAACGCGATCTTCCTTCCATCCGGCGACCAGCGCGGCGCTGATGACGAGGTCTTTCCGTTGGTGAGTTGCTTCAGTTCGCCGCCGTTCACCGAAACCAGGTAAATCTGGTTCACGACGCGATTGTCAGCGAAGTTGACGTCGCCTACGGTGAAAGCAACGTGCCTGCCGTCGGGCGAGAGCTGCGGATCGCTGACGCGCCGCACTTTCAACAGGTCGTCAACCGTGTAACTCCGGTTTTGCGCAAAGGCGACCGAGCACAGACCAATCAAAACGATAGCCAGGACGGAAATAAAACGCTTCATGGATCTTCCTCAGTAGATGGTTTCTAAACTAGCGGGAAAGCGTGAGTTATTATTACACAGGACACATGATTCGTCGCATCATAGTCGCTCTGGTAAAAACCGCGCTGCGGATCTATTTCCGGCAGATCGAAGTGACTGGACTGGAACACGTCCCGCTCGACAAACCGGTGATTTTCGTCCTGAATCACCCGAACGCACTGGTCGATCCCGTCTTCCTGCTGTGTCTCGCGCCGCGGCGCGTCTCGTTTCTCGCCAAGGCGCCGCTGTTTCGCATGCCGGTCCTCGGCTACCTCGTCAAGGCCATGGACTCGCTGCCTGTTTACCGCCGGCAGGACGAGGGCCAGGACACGAGCAAGAACGAGGAGACTTTCGTCGCCGCGCGAAAACTTCTCGCACGCGGCGGAACGATCGGGATTTGTCCCGAAGGTGTGTCGCACGACGCACCCGGGCTCAAACCGATCAAGACCGGCGCCGCGCGTATTTCGCTCGCGGCAGTCTCAACCGGCGAAGTCTCCGATCTGAAGATCGTCCCGGCCGGTCTCTACTACACATCGAAGACACGCTTTCGCAGTTCGGCGTTGCTCTACTTCGGAAATCCGATCAGCGTCGAACCGGTGAACCTCGAACCAGACGGCAGTCCTCCGCGCGATGCAGTGCGAGAGTTGTCGAAACGGATCGAGAAAGCATTGCGTGAAGTGATCCTCGATGCACAACACGAAGAAGCTTTGTTGACGACTGCGCGCGCCGAACGAATCTTCTCCTCAGCGTCGAACGACAATGACGACAGTCTCAAAGACGAACTGCGCTTACAGCAACTGTTCATGAGAGCGTATTCGATCCTGCAACAGCAGCAACCCGAACGCCTCCGCAAGCTCGAGGTGAGGATGATTCGCTTCGAAGAAGAGTTGAAGCAGGCCGGCGTCGATCCTGAGGAACTGGCGGCGCCTCATTCGACGCAGAGTGTCTTCACGACGATCTTGAAGCGCGCGGTGCTCTTTCTGCTGATGCTCGGGCCGGCGGCGTTGGGAACGGTGGCCCATTACCCGGCTTACAGGCTCGGCGGCTATCTCGCGACCAGATTTTCGTCTGACTCCGAAGACGTAATCTCGACCATCAAGATCATTTCCGCGATGCTTCTGTTCCCGTTGACGTGGTTGGTTCTTGCCGTCGTGGCCTACGCGACGGTGGGCTGGGTGGCCGCGGTGCTGACGCTGGTGGCGGTCCCAATCTGCGGTTACGTGGCGATCGTGTTTTTCGAGCAGTTGGACAGATCGATAGCCGGCGTCCGTGTTTTGACGTTTTTCCTCGTAAAAAGACGGTTTTTTGTGAGGTTACTGGCGGAGCGAAAGGCGATAAGAAATGAGATCATCTCGCTCGGCAAAGAAACCCCGATTGCCACTGAGTGAACAGTCAGGCAAGCGTGGTCACGTGGGGGATCATGCTGGACCAGACTGGGCCATATTACTTCTTACGCGCTTTTTTCGTAGACTTGCTGGACGATTTGCCGCTCGATTTCTTCCTGGTCCCACCGCCCGAGGTCCCGGTTTTGACGCTCCTGCCTCTGCGGCCTTCGCTTCTCAGCTTCCCCAAGTCCATTAGTTGTTCGTAAGCTCCGCGAACGACGTTGCGCGCGACTTTCAAAGTATTCGCTAGTTCGCGCTCACTGGGGAGAAGAGTTCCCGCAGCCAACTCGCCCGCGTCAATTAGCTCATTCAGTTGTTCCCGAATCTGCCGAGTCATTGACTCCGGGCGCTTTCGGTTGACACGAACGTTGAGTCTCGTTGACACGATCTTCACTCCTTCAATCACTAGTTTGTTCTTCGGGGGTTACATGAAGGATTCTAAGCAGCGACAAAGCGAGTGTCAAACACTTTTCAGACCATTATGAAAAGGTTAGACCACCGTGAACTTGTCGTGATAACAAAAACTAGCGTGATGTACTTAGAAGACCATGTTTGCGGAGGATGTCCACGGTACGGTCCATAGGCAGCGCTTCGACCGTATGGCCCTTCCCGCTGACGGTGGTGGCCCTAAACAGAGAATTGTAGATAGCTTCTTCGGTTGCCTCGATTACGGCCAGGAAAAGAGGAGACATCGCGTCGTTTGACAGCGTTTTGAGATCTCGCGTCAGATTGCCGTCTCGTTGCGTCGGTACGCGAACGCGCACTTCGGGCGCGGTGGAGAAGGCAATGACGTAGTCGCCGCTGCCGTTACTGCCGGAACCGCCCGTTCGGGCCAAGCCCAGCATGGCCCGAGACGCCATGCGCCGCAGGTTTCGCGCGTCCACCGGCGCGTCGGTCGCAACCACCATGATTATTGAGCCATCAGGATTGGATTGGGTCGTGCTGAGTTCGTCCTTTAAATAATAGCGGCCGAGCTCCTGCCCGACGGGAGCGCCGTTGATGGTCAGCACGCCGCCGAAATTGGACTGCACGAGGACGCCGACCGTGAAACCGCCGAGCCGCGCCGGCAGTCTGCGCGAAGCCGTACCGATGCCGCCTTTGAAACCGAACGCGACCGTGCCCGTCCCGGCGCCGACCGATCCTTCGTCAATGGCGCCGCTTTTTGCTCCTTTGATCGCTGCAAACACGTCGTCGCGCGAAATATGACGGCCGCGGATGTCGTTGAGGTAGCCGTCGTTCGTTTCCGCGACGAGCGGATTGATCGATTGGACCTGTTCGTTGCCCGGCAGGGCGAGCATGTAGTCCATCAGATAATCCGCGACGCGCGGGACGCTCAACGTAGACGTCAGGAGTATCGGAGTCTCTATCTCTCCTAATTCGTTCACCTGCGTCGAGCCTGCGAGCTTGCCGAAGCCGTTGCCGACGAAAACCGCGCCGGGCACCTTCTCACGAAACAGGTTTCCGTTGTGCGGAAGAATGGCCGTGACGCCGGTGCGAACGTTTTCGCCTCGTATCAACGTCGTGTGACCGACGAGCACGCCCTGAACGTCGGTGATCGCGTTCAACGGACCGGCCGGCAGCACGCCGACTTTGAGCCCGATGTCTCGCGTGCGCGGCCTGTTCTGGCCATGACCCGAGGGCCCAACGGAGATTAGTGCAAGAATCACTGCAAACACGTGCCTCGCCGGTTTCAAGATTCGAAGGTTCATCATACAAGCACGGATCTAAGGGATCTTGGAAGTCTAACGCCAGTTTTTACTTGACAGAATCTGCAACATACCGTGAGATAAGCGCCCGAGTAACCACCTTTTTAAAAAAACGCCAGTTAAGACCAGCGATTTGATTATGACACTATCCCTGCTTGATTGGACGGTAATCGCAGCATACTTTCTTTTTAATCTCGGCATAGGTATCTACTACGCCCGCCGAGCGACCGGCAGCACGAGCGAGTTCTTCCTGTCCGGACGCAACGTGCCGTGGTGGCTCGCCGGCACGTCCATGGTTGCCACCACCTTTGCCGCCGATACTCCCCTCGCCGTCACCGGCTTTGTCGCCAATAACGGAATCGCCGGCAACTGGCTCTGGTGGAACATGGTGATGAGCGGAATGCTCACCGTCTTTCTTTATGCGAGACTGTGGCGCCGCGCCGGCGTCATGACCGACATCGAGTTTGCCGAGCTGCGCTACTCCGGGAAGCCCGCCGCGTTCCTGCGCGGGTTTCGCGCTTTGTACCTGGGCCTGCCCATCAACTGCATAATCCTCGGCTGGGTCAACCTGGCGATGGTCAAGATACTCGAGATCACACTCGGTCTTACCAAGGGCAAAGCCATACTCGTCGTCATCGGGATGCTGCTGTTCACCGCGTTCTACACGGCGATTTCGGGTCTGTGGGGCGTGCTGGTGACGGACCTGTTTCAGTTTGCGCTGAAGATGGGGATGGTGATCGTGCTGGCGATTCTCGCCGTCAACGCCGTCGGCGGCATCGACGCGATGAAAGCGAAGATCAGTGCCATGGATGGTTCGGAAGGCCGTTTCGCGTTCTTTCCCGAGTACGATTCGGTCTGGATGCCCGCGATAACGCTCTTTGTATACCTCGCGGTTAACTGGTGGGCCACCTGGTATCCGGGCGCGGAACCGGGCGGCGGCGGTTACGTGGCCCAACGAATCTTTTCGGCGAAAAACGAAAAACACGGACTGCTGGCGACGCTATGGTTCAACATCGCACATTACGCTTTGCGTCCGTGGCCGTGGATCTTAACCGCACTCGCCTCGCTCATTCTTTATCCGAATCTCCAGGACAAGGAAGCCGGCTACATTCAGACCTTGATGGACCCGAACGTTTTCCCGACCTACCTGCGCGGCTTCATGTTGGCTGCGTTTGCGGCGGCCTACATGTCGACGATCGGGACGCAGTTGAACTGGGGCGCTTCGTACGTCATCAACGATTTCTACCGCCGCTTTTTGAATCGCGACAGTTCCGACAGGCATTACGTGGTTGCGTCGCAGTTGGTCACCCTGTTTCTGATGATGGTTTCGCTCATCGTGACCTTTTATATGGAGTCGATCGGCGGCGCGTGGAAACTGCTGCTGGTTACCGGAGCCGGCACCGGCACAGTGTTACTGTTGCGCTGGTTCTGGTGGCGCATAAACGCCTGGTCTGAGGTCTCGGCGATGATCTGCGCGGCTGTAGTTTCGATTTTTCTCCAGCTCGTTTTGAAGTGGGACAGCGCGCGCCCGAGAGATTTCGCTTTTCTCATGTTGGTAACTGTCGCGATAACCACTATTGTATGGGTGGCGGTCACGATGTTGACGCAACCGGAGCCACGGGAGAAACTGGTCGCTTTTTATAAGCGGGTTAGGCCGGAAGGACCGGGTTGGACGGCAATCGCCGGGGAAGCGGGACTATCAGAAGCGCACGCGCAGGGCCGTTTGTCGCTACAGTTTGCCAACTGGATACTCGGCTGCGTGCTGATTTACGGTTCGCTTTTCGGTATCGGTAAGTTGATCTTTAAGGAATGGGCGGCGGGATCGTTATACTTGCTCGTGGCGATTGTGGCGGGCGTCTTGATATCGAGGAACCTCTCGCGCGGAGAGATGGATGTTGAAACGGCGAAACTCGAGCCTGCCGAAGAAGCAGTATGAGGAGTTTTATGTGGGACCGAAGGTCCATCGAGCTAATCGCTTGATGAGCGACATACCTGAAGCAGCCGGACAGGGCTTCGTCTTTGCCGTCGATCTGGGGGGTACCCACCTTCGCATAGGTCTCGTCGACGACGCCGGAAAAATCCACCGACAACTGAAACGGCAGACGCCGAAAGACGATTCTCCGTACGCGGTCGTGGATGCGCTCGCGCATGTCGCGGATGAATGGCGTAACGGCGATCGCGCTCCGATCGTCGCGGCTTCGCTTATGGTGCCCGGCGCGGTCAACTCCGAACAGTCGATCGTGCTGCAAGCCCCCAATCTTCCTTCCTTACTCAACTTCGAATTGAAAGCAGCGTTGCAGGACCGTTTGCGCTGGCCTGTCGTCCTGGAAAACGACGCGAACGCCGCCGCGATGGGCGAGATGTGGATGGGCGCCGCGCGCGGGTGTCGCGACGTCGTTAGCGTGACGCTGGGGACGGGAGTCGGCGGCGGTGTCGTGCTGGGTGGTCAACTCTGGCGCGGCGCGCATGGAGCCGCGGGCGAGATCGGGCATACGACTGTCGATCCGTTCGGTGGTTTGAAGTGCAAGTGTGGAAACACCGGCTGTCTCGAACTGTTTGCCTCCGCGACGGCGATCGTTCGCATGACGCGTGAGGGCCGGCCGCAATTTCCGCAGACGATGTTGACGTGCGAAGAGCTCACGGCCGAGAAGGTTTACGAAGCCGGGCGCAAGGGTGACGAACTGGCTCTGTCAGTGTTCAAGCGTTGTGGAAAGTATCTTGGTGTTGGCCTGGCGAACTTGATGAGTCTGATCGATCCCGAGATTATCGTGATTAGCGGCGGTGTCGTGAACGGGTGGGACCTGTTTGCGCCTGACATGTACCGGGAAGTTTCGGAGCGCGCATTCCGCGCGACGGCGCAGGAAGTCAGGATCGCGCGCGCCGAGTGTGGCGATAACGCCGGCTTGCTTGGCGCTGCGCGTTTGGCGTTTGATGAGATGCGGCGATCATGACGGCGTTAATTTTCCACGGTCATTTCTATCAACCTCCGCGTGAGAATCCGTGGACGGGCGAAGTCGAGCAGGAGGTCAGCGCCGCGCCTTATCATGACTGGAACGAACGTATTCACGCGGAGTGTTATGGACCGAACGCTGCCGCCGCGGTCGGCGACCACATCGTCAACAACTACGCGCAGATCAGTTTCAACTTTGGTCCAACGTTGTTGTCGTGGATGGAGAAGCACCATCCGGAGACTTACGCCCGAATAATCGCGGCGGACAAAGAGAGTTTTTCGGCTCGATCCGGTCACGGAAATGCGATCGCGCAGGCGTACGGTCACGCGATCCTGCCGTTGTGCAATGATCGCGATCGGTTGACGCAGGTTGTGTGGGGCATGGTTGATTTTCGCCATCGCTTCGACCGCGAGCCGGAGTCGATGTGGCTGCCGGAAACTGCGTGCAACGACGCGACGCTTGACCTGCTCATCGAGCAGGGTTTGCGATTCGTGATTCTCGCGCCGGCACAGGCGTCGCGGTATCGAGCGTTGGGAAGCGACGAGTGGCACGACGTCAGTGACAGCAGTATCGACGGCAGCCGCGCTTACAGTTACTTTCATCGGGACCGCGGCGGCCGCTCGATTGCCATCTTCTTTTACAACGGTCCATTGGCGCGCGCGATCGCGTTCGAGAAAGCGCTGACTTCGAGTGAACGCCTGGTGCGGATGATTAAAAATGCCTCCGCCGACAGGCAGATGATCAATATCGCCATCGACGGCGAGACGTATGGTCATCATTTCAAGTTCGGAGACCTGTGTCTCGCGCACGTGTTGGCGATGGAAGGGCCGCGCGAGGGTTTTTCGATAACGAACTACGGTGAGTTTCTCGATCGCTTTCCGCCGCAACATGAAGTTGAAGTGAAAGCGGGGCCGCACGATGAAGGCACGGCGTGTAGTTGCGCGCACGGCGTCAGTCGATGGATTCGGAATTGCGGTTGTCACACGGGCGGTGAATCAGGCTGGAACCAGGAGTGGCGCGGACCGTTGCGTTCGGCTTTGAACTATCTTCGCGATCGCGCCGCGGAAGGCTTTGAAGAGCTCGGGAGCAAGTTGTTCAACGATCCATGGCAGGCGCGCAACGCTTACATCGAGGTCTTGTTGAAGCGGTGCTCGCCGTCCGGCTTTCTCGCGAAGCATGCGCGAGGAGCGCTCGCGCCGGCCGACGAGATACGTGCGTTCGCGCTGCTCGAGATGCAGCGCAATGCGCTGCTGATGTTTACAAGTTGCGGCTGGTTCTTCTATGACTTATCAGGAATCGAGACGATCCAGGTGATGAAGTACGCCGCGCGCGTGATCGAGCTTTCCGACCAACTCGGTCTTCCATCTCACCGCGAAACGTTTCTGCAAATGCTCGGTGAGGCAAAAAGCAACCTCGCCGAGAAGGGAACCGGAGCTGACATCTATTTGCGCGATGCTGAACCCTCAGATTCTTGGCCCACATCTAACGGACGACGGCCTGACAATTCGTGTCTTCCGGCCTGATGCGGAACACGTCGAAGCCCTCATCGGCCGCAGGCAGCCAATGTCTATGGTCCAGACGGACTCTGCCGGGTCGTTCGAGCTATCCGTACCACGAATCAAGAAAATTCCCTCTTACAAGTTGAGGATCCATCGAGGCGACGCGGTCAGCACGATTCGTGATCCGTACAGTTTTCCGCCAACGCTGGGCGAGTTGGACCTTCACTTATTCGCCGAGGGCAGGCACGAACAGATCTACAACAAGCTCGGCGCGCACTTGACCAAGATCGGAACCGTGAAGGGCGTCGCGTTTGCGGTGTGGGCGCCGCATGCATCGGGTGTAAGCGTCGTCGGCGATTTCAACAATTGGGACGGCCGCATTCATCAGATGCGCAGGCTGGCGTCGTCGGGTGTTTGGGAGCTGTTCATTCCTGATCTGAAGGATGGCGTGCTCTACAAGTTCGAGATTCATCGGCAGCGGAATCTGCCGTTCCTGAAAGCGGATCCTTACGCGCAGTTCACTGAAGTTCCGCCGGACACGTCGTCGATCGTTTTCAACTCAACTTACAAGTTTCGCGATGCGAAGTGGATGAAGGCCCGTGAGAACCGCGAGCACTTTCGCCGGCCGCTTTCGATCTATGAAGTGCATTTCGGATCGTGGCGGCGAAACATGGAAGAGGGAAACCGCCCGTTCACGTATCGTGAGATGGCGAAGCCGCTGGCTGATTACGTCGCCGAGATGGGCTTCACGCACGTGGAGTTTCTGCCGTTGAAGGAACATCCTTATGGTCCATCGTGGGGTTATCAAGTCAGTTATTACTATGCGCCTTCCGCGCGTTACGGCACTCCCGACGACTTTCGCTATCTGATTGACTACCTGCACCAGCACGGCATCGGCGTCATTATGGATTGGGTGCCGGCGCACTTCCCCAAAGACGCTTTTGCACTTGCTCGTTTCGACGGTTCCGCGTTGTACGAACATCTCGATCCGCGAAAAGGGCAGCATCCCGATTGGGGCACGTACATCTTCAACTATGGCCGCAACGAGGTCCGCAACTTTCTCATTGCGAACGCGCTTTACTGGTTCCGCGAGTTTCATCTTGACGGGCTGCGTGTGGACGCGGTCGCGTCGATGCTTTATCTCGACTACAGCCGCAAGGAAGGCGAGTGGGAGCCGAACGTTTTTGGCGGGCGCGAGAACCTGGAAGCGATCTCGTTGTTGAAGGAGTTGAACGAAGTAACGCATCGCGAGTGTCCGGGGACGATGATGATCGCGGAAGAGTCGACTGCGTGGCCGGCGGTCAGTCATCCGGTTTATCTCGGCGGGTTGGGTTTCGATTTCAAGTGGAATATGGGCTGGATGCACGACACGCTCAAGTACTTCCAGATGGATCCGTTTTTCCGCGCCGGCAATCACAACGCGCTGACGTTTGGGTTGGTCTACGCATGGAGTGAGAACTTCATCCTGCCGTTCTCGCATGATGAAGTCGTTCACATGAAGGGATCGCTATTGAACAAGATGCCCGGCACGCAGGAGCAGAAGTTTGCGACATTGCGCGCGTTGTACGCTTACATGTGGGCGCATCCGGGGAAGAAGTTGTTGTTTATGGGTGGTGAGTTTGGGCAGTGGAGGGAATGGACGGAGACGGAGAGTTTGGATTGGCACCTGTTGGACGACGCGTTGCATAGCGGCGTCCAGAAGTTGATTCGCGATCTGAATCGGATCTATCTCGACGAAGAATCACTCTGGCAGGCGGATGGTGAAGCGGCTGGCTTCGAGTGGATCGACGTCGACAACGCCGCCGAGAACATCATCGCCTTCATCCGCCGCTCGCCTGTGACCGGCGCCGAGCTCATCTGCGTCGGCAACTTCTCCGCCGCCCCGCGCACGGGTTACCGCCTCGGCCTCCCACACGAGGGCGATTACAAAGTTTTGGTTAACACGGACGACGCCAACACCGTCACCGAACTCGCCTCCGAACCCGTCCCCTCTCACGGCCGCGAACACTCACTCCTGCTCGATCTCCCACCGCTGACGACGATGTGGTTTAAATTGTGAAAAGAATTTCATTGACTCACGCGGTGGTTCGGTCTTAAGTTCAAGCTAGTTGCCATTTCTCATACCGCACCCATTATGTATGAGAAGTTCAAGGAGCTGGATGGCTCGCATCCGTGGCGTGAGGTTAGTCCCGATGGTTATGTAGACTATCGGGCGCGTTACCGTCCGCAGGGGAGGGTCCTGTTTTTTAACTTCCCACTCGCCAGGGAAATGGGCCTCATCCCCGAAGACCATCCCTCCAGCATCAACAAAGATCTCGAACAAGCAATCCTCGACACGTTTTCACTGCGCATCATCAACGAGTACGACCTGCAGCGCGGTACGAAGTTTCCACCCGAGAGCGTCAGGCCGAAACCATTCATGGCCACGCGCTATCTCCAAACACAACACCGCAACAAGCAGGGTAAAACTTCCGGCGACGGCAGAAGCATCTGGAACGGTTACTTACGAAGCGACAGACTCGCCTTCGACATCTCGAGCCGCGGCACGGGCGCGACAATCCTCAGCCCCGGCGCGCAGGAAGCCGCCGCCGCAGTCGCGACCGGCGACACGACTTACGGTTACGCCTCGGGCCTCGCAGAGCTCGACGAAATGCTCGCCAGCGCGATCATGTCCGAGATCTTCTACCGTCAGGGAATTCCCACCGAACGCTGTCTCGCCGTGATCGGCTTTCCCGACGCAACCGCGATCGGCGTCAGAAGCGCACCGAACCTGATCCGCCCGGCGCACATGTTTCGGTATCTGAAACAGAAACGAAACGCAGAGCTCAAAGCCGCAGTCGATTACTTCATCAATCGCGAGATCGAAAACGGCTTCTGGACCATGCCCGCCGATCCCGCCCAGCATTACGCAACCGCGCTCGACTACTTCGCACGCAACTACGCAAAACTCGCAGCACTACTCGAAGAGGAGTACATCTTCAACTGGCTCTCGTGGGACGGCGACAACATGCTCGCCAGCGGCGCGATCCTCGACTACGGCTCGATTCGACAGTTCGCGGCCAAACACGACAAGTATCGCTTCAAAGACGTCGATCGTTATTCGGCGTCGCTGGCCGAGCAGCGCGGCTGGGCCAGGACGCTGGTCCAGGTCTTCGCGCAGGCGATGGATTTCATCGAGACGGGCGAGAAGAAGAACCTGAACGAATTCAAGAACGCCGGCTGTCTGCGCGTGTTTGACGAAGCATTCGCGATGCAAAGAGACCAGCGCATGCTCTGGCGCATCGGTTTCACTTCGGAACAGATCGCTTATCTCATGAGCAACGCGCAGAAAGAGATCCGCGGCTTCGATCGCAGTCTCAGTTATTTTGAAGATCGAAAAGTGTCGAAAGGAATCGAGAAACTGCCCGACGGGTTCACTCACAATCCCGTCTTTCTGATCCGCAACCTGCTGCGGACGCTGCCCGGCTACTACCTTTCGCAGGCGATAACCCGCGCCGACGACGTGAGCGCGCACATGCCTCACGAAATCTTCCTGCAAACGATGGCCGCGTCTTACGTCGGCAAAAAGGACCTGAAACTCACGGACACGCGCATCGCGCACATTCGCGAATTTCAGGAGTCGTACCTGCGATTGGTCGCGGCCTTCGGTGGACCACTCGACCTCGTGCTTAAAACGCTCCAGGAGCGGTCGGCAGTGATCAACCATCGTCACCGCATCACCGGCGACGCCGTCACCTGGATTATCGAAGAAGTCATCGCCATGAAAGGCAAGATCAAGATCGACGGCCTCCAGGAAGCGATCGACGCCTTCATCGACTCGCAGGTGCTGATTCCCGGAAAATGGCGGCCAGTTCCAACCGAGCACCTGAAATCGAACACTCTCAAGTCGCGCCTGCTGCAAAAGTTCCAGGAGAATTTGGAGACCTACAAGGAATCCATTTAGATTACACTCACAGAACGATGATCCGTTGGCGCGACATCCGCGAGCAGTTTCCCGTGACGGCCAGCTCCGTCTATCTCAACACGGCGGCGGCCGGCCCGCTCGCGCGCGAAACCGCGCATGCGGCCATCAGCTACTACGAACAGATGAAGAACGACGGCGATCTTCACTGGGACAACTGGCTGGCGCGGCGTGAAGAAGTGCGAGCGAAAGTGGCGGCGTTCATCAACGCCGAACCAGACGAGATCGGCCTGACGACAAACACATCCAGTGGCATGAACGTCATCATCGACGCGCTGGAAAAACACGGCGAAGTGCTCACGTGCGATCTCGAGTTTCCAGTCTCGACGATCCCCTGGATGCACCGGCGCATTCCGGTCCATTTCGTCAAATCAATCGACGGCGTCGTCCGGCCTGAGGCTTTCCGCGAGGCGATGAACACACGCACGGGAATCATCTCGATGAGTTACGTTCAGTACTCGAACGGGTTGCGATCGAACCTCGCGGAGCTGGGCGAGATCAAAGGCGCGCACGCGCTCGTGATCAACGCGAGCCAGGCAGCGGGCGTGTTCGAGATCGACGTCAAGCGAATGAAGATCGACGCGCTGTGTTCCACCGGCCACAAGTGGATGCTCTCCGGCTACGGTTCGGGTTTTGTTTACCTCAGCAAAGAACTGCAATCGTCCACGCATCCACGCTCGATCGGCTGGCTCAGCGTGCAGGATCCGTATGGCCTGCGAAACGACGAGATTCACTTGCGCCGCGACGCGTCTGCGCGCGTCGAGCTCGGCTGTCCGCATTTCGCGGGAATGTTCGCGCTCGGCGCTTCCGTTGATTTCATGCAGTCGATCGGTATAAGTAATATCGAAGCACGCGCACTGGAACTGAACCGCCTGCTGACGGATCGTTTGCAGGAAGCAGGCTGGCGGGTGTTGTCGCCGCAGAGTGAAGAGCAGTTTCGTTCGGCGGAGACGCTGGTCGCAACTGAGAATCCCGCCGGCGTCGTTGCCGCGCTGGCGGCGAGAAAGATCATGGTCACCGAAAAGCCGGAAGGCATTCGCGTCGCCACCGACTTTTTCAACAACGAAGACGATATCGACCAACTGATCGAAGGCCTCAACGCCCATCGATCCGTTTAAGTCTGTTCGGACCTGAAACAATGAAAGAGCTGTGGTCCACGATCCTCAAAAACTCCCTGCTGCCTCTTCTCGGTGTTTGTGCGCTCGGCATCGGCGCGCTGATCCTGTACGCCCGGAGTAGGGGAAGGTTCGTCTCGCGCGCAACGTTGCTATCGTTGGCGTCGAAGCCGCTGATGTACCTGCCGGGACTGGGCAACCGGTTCATGTTCGCCGGCTACACCGCGCGTTTTCTCAACGAACAGTCGATCCGGCAAACAGGGAAGATCTACTTCGACTTACCCGCCAAAGATCCGCGTGGACAGTTGATCGATCCGACGACGCAGGGCGACTCCGTAATCATGGCGCTCACGCGTGAACTACAGACGCCGCAACCGGTGCTGGTCGTCGGCAAGGGAGGCGCGGGCAAGACCACTCTGCTCAGACGCATCGCGCAAATGAGTCTTACAAACTCGCACCACGCCTCCTTGGACGGGTACGTGCCGGTGCTTGTAACAGTTGGCAATTCCAGCGTCTCGCCACTGAAAGCGATCGTGGAGTCTCTGGAACGTCGCGGCGTTCTGGCTAACGAAGAAGTGGTCCAGGCGCAGTTGGAGGCAGGCAAGTTTCTCGTCCTGTTCGATCAGTCTGACGTGAACAGCGAAGCAAAACGCAAACAGTTCCGCGAGATCGTGGATTTCGCAAACCGCAACAAAGACACGGACAGCCGCTTCATCATCGCATGCCGCCATCCAAAAGCGCTTCCGCCGGGTGTGCCGATCTTCGAACTGCAACCGTTAACCGCGCCGTACATCTCGCGGTTGCTTACGCGGCGCAATCTCGACAAGAGACGACAGGAAGCAGTCCGTGAGCAGCTCAAGTATTTCCCCGACCAGCCGCTCCAGCCGCAACTTCTGTCGATCCTGGAGCAGGATTACAGTGGACCAGTTCCGACGCTGTCGAATATCTACGAACGTTACTTTCGATCGCTCCTGCCTGAGGGCACCGATGCCGACGCGATCAACGGTTGGCGCGATGCCGCCGGCATTCTCGCGCGCTGCATGATGCTCGACACGGGCAAACGCGGCTCCGGCCTGTCGCACGAACCCGTCATGGCCTGCCTCGACGCGGACCACACCTACAACGACATCACCGAGAACAGTCTCGAACGGCTGCAACGGCTGCATGGCTTGAAGTTCGCGAGCGGTCTCGAACTGTTGAACGCGCTCGCCGACATGGGCATTCTTCAGCGCGACGAATCGCGCTGGCGTTTCACGGATGACAAACTCGAGCAATACTTCGCGGCGTCGTATCTCGTGGACTATTTGAAACAGCGCGACGCCTGGCCCACGCTCGGCGAGTGGACGAAGTCGAGTGAAACGCAGCACTCGTTTCTCGACGTCCTGCGCCTCGTTCGCGAACTGTTGGACCAACCGCCGGCGGCCGGCGTGCTCGCCGCGCTTCCTTCGTTATGGAAGCGCTTCTTGAACCGCGAGCCGCTCTATCCGGCGCGCGTGCGTTTCAAAGGACGCGAGTTTGTGCACGTTCCCGCTGGTCCATTCCTGATGGGGACGAACGCGGCCGCTGCTGACGAGCTGTTCGCAAAGTTTGCCGACAAGTTTCTTTCACGCGAGGCGCTGACGCCCGAGTCGCCGCAGCACACGGTTTCCGTTTCCGATTTTTATATCGCGCGTTACCCGGTCACGAATGAGGAGTACAAAGCGTTTGTCGACGCGAGGAATTATCCGCTGCGGATACAGGACGACGATTTCTCGCGAAACTATAATTGGAGCCTCGAATACCGGACTTATCCGTCAGGTAAACAGAATTATCCGGCGCCGATGGTTTCATGGCGCGACGCGCAGGCCTATTGCGATTGGCTCGGCGTCAGGCTGCCGACGGAAGCGGAATGGGAAAAGGCTGCGCGCGGAACTGACGGACGCGAGTGGCCGTGGGGTTCCTGGCAGGAAGGCCGTTGCAACTGCGGTGGCTCGCTGGACATTCTTTCGGTGGGCGAGTTCTCGGGCGATGGCGATAGTCAGTACGGCGTGAGCGACATGGCGGGGAACGTCTTCGAGTGGTGCAGCAGTTTGTTTCGTCTGTATCCGTATCGCGCTGACGACGGACGTGAAGATCTCGAAGCAGACGGCCTGCGCGTGGTTCGCGGCGGCGCGGCTGGACCATCGATACTGAAATCGCGTTGTGCATTTCGCCAGGGAAACAAGCCGGATGACTACGGATTCAGCATCGGCTTTCGAGTGGTGTTGACGGATCGTGCGTTGAACGAAGCTGAAATCATTCAATGAGCTACCGTGTTGCGCTTTTCTCGTCGGAGTATCCACCGCACGTTTACGGCGGTTTGGGAACGCACGTCGGCGAGATCACGGCTGCGATGAGCGGGCGCGCGGAGTTTGATCTATTCGTTCCGGCGAAGGGCGATTACGCAAACGATTCCGCCGCGATTCGTCTGCGCGAAGTGCCGGTGGCGCCCGCGCCGAACAACGTCGAGCTGTGGCTGAACTATTGTGACGCGGCGCTGGAACTTGCCGAACACAACCCGCCCGCCGTCGATCTGATTCATTGTCATGACTGGATGACCGTCCTCGCGGGAATCAAACTGCGTTCGGTCCTCCGCAAACCGCTGGTCTACAACGTACATCTGCCGCAGGCGCTCGATGCGTATCAGGGCCTCGAGAAGCTGGGCCTCGTCAGCGCTGATCTGGTGCTGGTGAACAGCGCGGCGGTGGAGAAAGAGATTCGCGCTCACGACCTGCCGATCCGGCGCGTGGACGTTGTGCCGAACGGAGTGGATCTGGAAGCGTTTCGTCCCGCCGATGATTGGCCCAACGACGGCGGTTACATCTTGTTTGTCGGACGGCTCGTGCCGCAGAAAGGCGTGACTTTCCTGCTGCAAGCCTTGAGCGTCGTGTTGCAGCGCTGTCCGGATACTCGACTCATTGTCGCCGGCGACGGCGAGTTGGACCTGTTTTTGAAACGCATCGCGCGCCATCTCGGCATCCCGCATCGCGTAACATTCGTCGACTGGAAGACTGGACCGGATCTCGTCGAGCTTTATCAGCAGGCAAAACTCGTCGTCGTGCCGAGTTGTTATGAACCGTTTGGAATCGTAGCGCTGGAGGCGATGGCCTGCGGGCGACCGGTGATCGCTTCGCGCACTGGCGGATTGGTCGAGATCGTCGACGACGGCGTCAACGGTTTCCTCGTCGAGGTCGGGAACTACCTGCAACTCGCACAACGAATGGCCATGCTCATTCAGGATGATGAACGGCGGCGCACGATGGGCGAGGCCGCGCGCCGGCGTGCCGCGGAGTTTTCGTGGCGGAAAGCCGGCGAGCGAACGTTGGAACTCTACGACACCGTTTGCGCGCAACAACCGGAGCCTGGCCCACCTCGCCTCGACTTCACCACGATCGAGCAGCTATTGGAAAAACTCGAGCCGGACTCGCGACGCATAGTCACGAACGTTCTGACAACCGCGGATTCGGCAAGAACACGGATTAAGAGATCAAAATCATGAGAGTCAGCATCTTCGAGCTCAAAGGCGTCGACAGCAAACGCGAACTACTGGAACAGTTATTTTCGCAATCCCTGTTTCCGGGCGTGAAGGTGGCGCGCGAAGAATTTCCGCCGGAGCCGGGCGGACGTGATCAGGGATGGCGATATCTCAAGCTGCTTCAAGCCGCGATCCCGCCGCAGCAGGGCATCTCGCTGGGGCTCGACGAGTTCAGTTACTCGCTCTACCGCGTCTACATCAAAGCGTACTTCAGCATGACCGGCGCATCTTACTGGGGCAACACTCGCAGCTTCGCAGGCGGCGATCTGCTCGACTTCTTTCCCGCCGTCGCGGTGCAGGATCGCATGGTGCTCGTGCCTCTCGGACTGCGCCGGAGACTCGCGCGCAGCAACGAAGAGTTTCCAGCCTTTCCAGCGCTGAAAGCCGGCGGCGTGCTCGAGTTGGACTTCGGCGACGAGAACGCGCTGCGAACTGCCGTGCGGATGGTGTCCGAGAGATTGCACGGCGACTTCCTGAAGGAGTTGCAGGCGTACCGAAGCTTTCAGGATCTGAACAGTCTCTCGTTGCAGGCGGTCGCGGACGATCTCAATACCGACCTGGGCTACCTGCAACACCTGCTCAAGGGAGACGAACACGTGTTCGATCGCTCTTCTTACAACTCTTTTGAATGGACCATAACTCCGGAAGAGCTGCCGATCAATCGTTGGACCAAGGTGACGTTGGGCCTGCGCAACAATTCCGACCAGGATGTGGACAAGCTGCTGGTTCAGATTCGCGGGCCGGTGAAGGTCAGTCCCGAGAGAATCGAATTGACTGTAGCCGCCCACTCGTCAGCCGATACGCTGGTCGCGATCAAGCCCGAGGAGAGTGGAGACTATCCATTGGAAGTGGTTGGCGTCATGCCGCAGGACAAGCCGCTGGCCGGTTTTATCCAGGCAAAACCGGTCTGGGTCAAGTTTACTTAGCATGGACCTCAACGCTTTTTATGAGCAGTTTTCTTCTTTGTTGATTTTCCCGCGCTGTCACTCGTGAACGTCCCCCGCGAGAGGCGAATGAACGTCTGCATGATCGGAGACTCATAGCCGCCCGTCAGTTGGGCCAGGCCGAGCTCCCAGTTGATCTGCGCGCCTTCGATCCACCAGCGCACCAGCTTACCTTTGTCCACGTCTTCAATCACCGATTGCAACGGTACGATGCCGACGCCGAGGTCTGCTTCAACCATACGGCGAATCGCTTGCTGCCGGCTGAGCTCCATTGCGACGTGCAGCGTCACGCCGGCTTGCGCGAAAAACTGGTCGATTAGCCGGCGCGTGTTGCCGCCGCGTTCGCCGAGAATCAAACGTTCGCCCGCGAGCGTGTAGGCGCTGATCGTGCGCTGCTTTGCCAGCTTGTGACGCGGCGAAGCGATCGCCACGAGCTGGTCGTCACTGAGTCGTTCGGTCTTGATGCCGCGCACGTCCACGGGCAGGGAAACAAAAGCGATGTCGACTTCGCCGGCGAGGATCTGGTCCACCAGCACCTCGCTCGTACCCGAGGTGACGGCGATCTCCGCGCCCGGATGCTGGTCGCGCAGTTCCTTCAGAATCCCCGGCAACTGATCGGTCAGGACCATCGCCGAGGCGCTGCCGATGCGCAGACGCCCGCGCTCGGCGCCCGCGAGCTCGGCGATCTCATCCAGCGCCGCGTCGTGTTCGCGCAGGATGTGCCGCGCGCGGCGCAGAAGCTGTTCTCCGGCCTCCGTGAGAATCACGTGACGCGGCGCGCGTACGAACACTTTCGCGCCGATCTCGGTCTCCAGTTGGCGTATTTGCATGCTGATCGCCGCTTGCGTCACGTGTACCCGCAACGCCCCGGCGGTGAAGGTTCCCGACTCTGCGATTGCCACGAAGGCCCTCAATTGTCGTATTTCCACGGCAGGCTCCCGATATCAAGATGCATTATCGTAATAATAAAATCTTTTAGTTTCCATTATAAATGCACGGCCCCTAGAATAATCAACACGCTAAATCGAGCCGTTGTTTACCCGGCCCCCTTAGCTATAACTGTGAGCACCGAACGACGAACAGCAGATCGCTCTCCAGCCAAACGCTTGCACACGCAGAATTCGGTGGTGGGTGTCGACGGCGGCGGCAGTAAGACCGAAGCCGTGATCATGGACTCCGACTTCCGTGTGATTGGCGAGGGCCGGTCTGGTCCATCAAACCCGTTGCGGATTGGGATTGCGGGCGCGGCGACGGCCGTTCGCGAAGCGATCGATAGCGCGTGCGCGCTGGCGAAACTGCGGCGCACCGATCTCGTCGCGGCCCAGATCGGGCTCGCAGGCACGCGGCGGCGGGAGCTGCGCGAACGCATGCGCGAAACGCTGACACGCCTCGAGATGGGCGAAATCGAAGTCGTCACAGACGCTGATATCGCGCTTTACGGTGCGACGGACGGCGAGCCGGGGCTGGTGGTCATAGCGGGTACCGGATCGGTCTGTTGCGGCATCAACGCTCGCGGCAAAAGATTTTGCGCGGGCGGTTGGGGACCGATTGCAGGTGACGAGGGGAGTGGCGCGTGGTTGTCGCGGCGTGCGTTGCGCGCGATAGCGTACGCGTCGGACGGGCGCGGTCCGGAAACCGCGTTGACCGAATTGGCGTGCGCCTATTTTCACGTCACCAGTGCGGACGATCTGAACACCGCGATCTACGCACCGACGATAACGAACGAGCGATTGGCGGGTTTCGGCCGCGACGTCGTGAACGCCGCGAAGGAGAAAGATCCGGTGGCGCTCCAGATTGTTGCTGACGGCGGCACCGAGCTCGGTCTGGCGGCGGTGGCGGTGATTCGTCATTTGCAGATGGAGCAAGATCGATTTCAGATCGCTTACGTTGGCGGCGTCTTCAGGTCGGCGGGCGATTTGATGCTCGAACCGCTGAGTGCCGAAGTGCACAAGGTCGCGCCGCGTGCTTATTTCGAACCGCCGCACTTCGCTCCAGCCGTGGCTGCCGCTAGAATGGCTCGCGAGCGCATCAACCACATTGCTCTCGCAGTCTGATCTACGCGGCAAAAATGACTACTGAAACCGGCGTCCCGCTTCCTATCACCGAACAGGAGAATCCACGTTCAGAAAATCTCAGCTCGCTTTCCGCTGCTGAGATCGTCTCGCTGATGAACGAGGAGGACGCGACGGTTGCGACGGCGGTGAAGAGCGTACTGGGCGAGGTCGCAAAGGCGGTTGACGAGATCGTCGAGCGTTTAAAAAACGGCGGCAGACTTTTCTACATCGGCACAGGTACTTCCGGACGTTTGGGTGTGCTCGACGCGTCGGAGTGTCCGCCGACGTTTGGCGTCTCGCCCGAGCTGGTCCAGGGCGTGATTGCCGGAGGTTACGACGCGTGTCATCGCGCGGTCGAGGCTTCGGAAGACGACGCCGGCGCGAGCCGCGTGGATCTAGAGCACCGAGGTTTCAACAGTCGCGACGTTTTGGTCGGCATCGCTGCTTCGGGACGGACGCCGTACACTGTCGGCGCCGTTTCGCATGCGCGCTCGCTGGGAGCCTTCACGGTTGGGCTGACGTGCGTTCCGGGATCGCCGATCACGCAGGCGGCGGAGTTGAGCATCGTCCCGGTTGTTGGACCGGAAGTGGTGACCGGTTCGAGCAGGCTTAAAGCTGGAACGGCGCAGAAGATGGTCCTGAACATGCTCTCGACGGCGACGATGGTCCGTTTGGGATACGTGACGGGAAACCGCATGTCGCACCTGAAGGCGGGGAATACGAAGCTGCGCGAGCGCGCCGTGCGCATCGTGACGGCCGAAACCGGTGTGGACCACCAGCGCGCGGTGAAGGCGCTCGAGGATCACGGCTGGGTAGTCACCGACGCGATCAAGGCCCTCAAATAAAAACAGAATGCAACCACTCGATCTCCTAATCATCTTCGGCTACCTGATCGGGATCGTTCTGTTTGGCACGTGGTTCGGGCGAAAGCAGAAGACCACGAGCGCTTATTTTCTCGGCAACCGGTCCGTGCCATGGTGGGCCGTCGCTTTCTCGATCGTCGCCACTGAGACCTCGAC
>DASRIM010000355.1:0-9319 GCA_035649995.1 Pyrinomonadaceae bacterium
ATCATCGCGTGCGTGAAGTTGAAAGAGACGCAGACCGGCGACACGTTGTGCGACAAACAGTCGCCCATCGTTTACGACCCGGTCGAGTATCCGGAAGCGGCAATCGCTTTTGCGATCGAGCCGAAGTCGCGTCAGGACGAGGAGAAGATCAGCGTCGCGCTGCACAAGATTCTCGAAGAGGATCCGGCGCTGCACTTCAGCCGCGATTCGCAGACGAAGGAGTTTTTGCTTTCAGGCTCGGGACAATTGCACGTCGAGACCGTGGTTGAAAAACTGAAGAAGCGTTACAGCGTGGAAGTGACGCTGCATCCGCCGAAGGTGCCGTACAAAGAGACGATCACGCAACGTGCCGAGGTCCAGGGACGGCACAAGAAACAGACGGGCGGCCGCGGTCAGTTTGGCGATTGCAAGTGCGTGTTCGAGCCGTTGCCGCGCGGCGGTGGGTTTGTTTTTGAAGACAAGATCTTCGGCGGTTCGGTGCCGCAACAGTTTCGTCCGGCGATCGAGAAAGGGATTATCGAGGCAGCGAAGTCGGGAGCGATTGCCGGTTATCCGCTGGTCGATTTCAAAGTGCAGTTGGTTGACGGTTCGTTCCATCCGGTCGACTCCGACGAGCACTCGTTCAGGGCTGCCGGGCGCAAGGCGTTTCGCGCCGCGATGGAAAAAGTGAAGCCGTCGCTGCTGGAGCCGGTGATGGACGTCGAGATTGCGGCGCCGCAGGAGTACAGCGGCGACATCATGGGCGATCTCAACTCGCGGCGTGGACGCGTGCAGGGTATGGAGACGAGCGGCAAGCAGCAGGTGATCAAAGCGCAGGTGCCGATGGCGGAGATGTTGAATTACCAATCGACCTTGAACTCGATCACCGCCGCGCGCGGTTCGTTCCACATGCAGTTTTCACACTACGATCCGGTTCCTGGCCAACTGGCCCAAAAGATCGTCGAACAGTCGCGTGCTGAGGGAAGGATCAAAGGCGGCGAAGAGGAAGAATGAGTTATTGTTTTGTTTTTTAATCCGTGTTCCCGCTGACTGTGGGTTCAGCGAGAACACGGATTTTTGTTATTCGGGATTTGCCAGCTTCCTCACGCGCGGCGGTAGCGGTCCATGCGGGCCTTCCTTGATCGTGTAGTCCGACGGCACCTCGAACAGCGACTTCGCGGGCTCAGTGCGATTAATGTTCGTGAGTTTGTAAGTCGTCTCACCAGTGCGCGGATCGCTGTGCCGCGTCATCACCACCAACTGCAACTCCGGTGAATACCAGCGCTCGCTGACGATCTCGATCGGACGCTCGTTGCCAACCTCACCCGCGGGAATAGTGACCGTGGTGCGTGTTCCTTCAGCTTCGACGCCCTCGATCATCTGCTTGCCGAGCGTTTCTTTCTTCTCGTTGCCGTTCGGTCCACCTGAACGGAAGACATAATTGGACGCGGTGGCCTCACGGACGATGCTGAACTGATCCGTTTGCGTGACGGTGACGGCGGCGCGCGTTCCGGGAGCCGCAGGAGGAACGCCGAGCGGCGCGGTCACGATCATGTTGCCGCTGTTTCCACCCGGCGCGACTTTAAATTCGAAACGCCGTCCTTCAGCGTCCTTGCCCGCGGCCCCCTCCGATTGAATCCACTCGAATTTGAACGGCGCGCTCTTGTGAGCAATGCGCGAACGCGAATCGAGCGAGTACGTCACGCCGGCGACAGGATCGTTGATAAAGATCGTCTGCAACGGCTCGTTACCATTTCCCAGCACGCCGAGACCTTTCAACGTTTGTTCGCGCCGCGTCCGGCCTTCGCTATCGCGATAGACGGTGCTCGTGAACTTGTTGACGATGCGATTGCCGTCGCCCAGCACTTGCACGCTTTCAGTCACCGCTTCGCCCGAATAAGGAGCGCCCTTCACGATCTTACCGCCGAAGCTCTCGGACGATATGAACACAAAATCACCGTTGGGAAGCGGCGGCGGCGCGCCTTCCGGTCCCTGGACCACACGGCTTTGCCTGATGACGATCCCGTCACCACTTTGCTGCTGCGTTTGCGCAGACGCGACGTTGGCAACGGCCAACACTACGAGAACTACGAATACTCTTTTCATGTCCGTCATTCCTCTCACTTATTGAACAAAACGTATGGCATGGGCCAATCCGTCGACCCCTAAAAGAACGTCAGCTTTGACCTTCTCATGGTAGCGGTCCATGTTGACCGGCAACCCGAAATTCACCAGCGCCGAGCGCGGCAACTCGACACGAACGATCTGCCCGCCGTCCTGCAATGTTGCCGGGTTCAGATAACCGAGCGGCATGAAGTCGGTAGCGATCTCGCGATTCACGTGGTTCGCAACTTCGGTTCTGGGAGCCCGGCGAACCGAACGCCGGCGTGGTTTGACGGCGACGACTTCCTGCTGCTGCGGCTGTTGAGGCTCTTCGATGCGCGGTTGTTCCTTGACTGGCGCCGCTGGTTCGGTACGGTCCGCAGTCACTTGTTTAGGATTACCGGTGCGCCAGTTAATCGCAATCACGCTGATCGCTATCAGTAAAACCGCCGCTATACCCGCAACCCAGTAGTTCACATACGAGCGACGACGCGCAAACACGGCACGCGCACGAAAGGCCTCGCGCAATCGCATTTCAATTTCGGGAGGCGCGTTCAGCGATTCCATGTCTTCGGCGAGCAGCTTCAACCCGCTCGTCAGTCTCTCTTCATCAAATCTCTCACTGTTCATGCGACACACCTCGCTGACTTCAAGGCCGCTGAAGCCGAACCATCAAGCTGCTCTGCCGGCCGAAGCTTTGCCAGCAGCAACGCACGCGCGCGGTGCAAACGCGAGCGCACCGTGCCGATCGCGCAACCAAGGACCTCCGCCGCCTCTCCGTAACTCACGTCCTGGAGCTCACACAGGACCACCACTTCACGATACTTCGGCGGCAAACTGAGCACCGCCTTGCGAACCAACTCGACCGTCTCGGCCCGCGCGAGATCTTCGAGCGGGCACAGATCGGATTCGACGACGGCGAAGGTCGCCTCGTCTTCGCCGTCGTCGCCGATCGGAGTCAATACCTGATCGACTCGCATCCGCCGCAGCACATGATTGCGCGCAACTCCCAGCAAGAACGCGCTCAATGAACCTCTGGCAGGATCGAACACGTGCCCCTCACGCATCAGGAAGAGGAACACCTCCTGCGTCACGTCCTCGGCAATCGCCGTCGATCCGCTCATCTGCAAGGCGAACCGGTAGACGCTGCCCTGGCGGCGGCGATACAGGAGCGCGAGCGCCTCCTCGTCCCCGGCCATCATCGACCGCAACAGTTCGCTATCACTAGGTTCGCTTTTCAGGTTCATGCACCAAATGTGACCGGCAGACATGGGTATTCGCTCTGAAACAGGGAAAAGTTCCAAAATGTCGCCTTGCTTGTGCTTTGTACTGTGTTTGAGCTTACCTCCCGAACCGCTCGCGAAAATCGGCGGCATTCTGCCTCAACGCGAACCAGTCGAGAAAAATCTGAGGATTCTGGAGCCAAACCGTGAGCCATTGGCCGACTTCTTCGGCCAGCCGGCGGTCGTGTTCATTTGTTCGTACACTGGCGACGACCAGTTCGAGCTCGCGCTTCAGACTCAGGACGGCGGGACGCAGGCCCTGGTTATCGGATCTCGCCGCGAGTTCTTCCATCCAGGCGACGGCAACGGCGATGTTGTCGAACTTCAACTCTTCCGCTGTAAACAAACGCGGCGCGCGCCAACGCACGTCGTCTTCGAGGACGTCCGGATGGACCAGCACAGCGCCACGATCGGCAAGCGTTCGGGCGATCGATGCCGGACTGGCGTCCGGTTTCACTTTTTCATTTACCACGGATCTTTTTGACGAGCCGCAGCGCGTGGTTGCGCGCGATCAACGGGACGTGCTCGTCGGTGCTGAGGTCCTGGAGAAGCGGCAGCAACTGTTGCGGGTCTGACAGAGCATTGCGCTTCAACATCGATTCCAGCACTTCCATCAGCTTGGGAGCGTTCAGCGGCTGGTTCTCGCGCGCGACGGAGATGTCGAAGATGAGTATGGCCTGGTCGGCTACGCGGCGATACTCCGTGATCAGCTTCTCAGCGTCGGCGTTGTTGGTCCAATTAAACTCGGCGACACGCTTGCGAGTTCCCTGCTCCATGCCGATGCGCATCGTGCCGAGGTGCGCGAACTGTTTGTCTGCCTGGTAATCGGTGTTCGAGTCGAGAAACCGGAGCCCTTGCCACGCGGCGTTGATGCGCGCAAGCGCGGCAGTTGAAAGCTGGATCTTTTCAACGATCGGCGTGTCTTCGTTGAGACGTTCGAACGTGACCGAGCCGCGGCCGTTTGCGTCGTGTTCCAGCACGATATGCTTCACGACGAACTTCGGCTGCGTGAACTCATATGTGTATTTGATCGGCTCGCTCTTGTCAGCGACGGCCGCCGGCGAGGATGCTGACGACGTCGCCTGGTGCGGGCGCGCGTTCGGTTTCGTCGCCGACGGATCCTGCGCAAAAGTGAAAATCGCCGCGCCCAAAATCAGGAGCGCGGCGGGGAGCCTTCGCGTTAATGATTTTTGTTTATTCACTCAAACTTCACCGACACTAACTTCGAGACACCTGCTTCCTCCATCGTGACGCCGTAAAGAGCACGAGCCATCTCCATCGTCCGCTTGTTATGCGTGATCACGATGAACTGCGTGTTCGCGGCCATCTGAACGACCTTATCAGTAAAGCGTCCCACGTTCGCTTCGTCAAGTGGCGCGTCGACTTCGTCGAGCAGACAGAACGGCGCGGGCCGATAATGGAATATGCCGAGCACCAGCGCCAGCGCCGCCATCGCCTTCTCGCCGCCTGACAGCAGCAACACGTTCTGTAGACGTTTCCCGGGCGGTTGCGCGATGACGTCGATGCCCGACTCGAGCACGTCGTCGGCGTCGATCAGGCTCATCTCGCCGCGGCCGCCGCCAAACAGCTCCTGGAACAACACGCTGAAGTTCTTGTTGATCTGTTCGAACGCGTTGCGAAAACGCTCGCGCGAGCGGCGCTTGATCTCTCGCAAAGCCTCTTCGGTCGCGGAGATGCCCTCGATGATGTCCTGCCGTTGGACCGTCAGGAACAACAAGCGTTGTTCTGCTTCGGCCAACTCTTCGAGCGCCATCATGTTGACGCCGCCAAAGCCTTCGAGCCGCGTGCGCAACTCTTCGACTCGGTTGTGGCTGACGTCAAAGTCGAAATCTTCCGGCAGCGTCAGCTCACGGGCGAGATCTTCGAGCGACTGTCCCAACTCGGTGTGGCAGTTTTCGTGAACGAACGTTTGCCGCGCCTGGGCCTCCGCCCGCTGCACGTCGAGACCGGCGCGCGAATCGCGTACTTCGGCGGCTTGACGGTTCAGTTCGGACAGCGCCGTCGAACATTCGTCGGCTTGTTGCCGTGCTTGTTGTAGACGAGCGGAGAGATCGTTGATCTGTTCCTCTTCGCGCGCGCGATCGCTTTCGACCGTGCTGGCCTTCCGCTCGAGATCGGCGATTGACTCGCGCAACTCGCCCGCGCGGCCGTCCATTTCAGCAAGGTCCATGCGGTAGCGCTGCACGCGAGAAGCAAAGTCGGCGAGCTCGCCCTCGATGCGACGCAACTCGGCGGTCGTGCTGCGGCGTCGTTCCGCGGCAGCGGCGGCAGCGGCGCGCTGACCGGCCAGCGATTCACTTTCGACTTCCAACTCACGGCGCAAGTCGGTCAACAGCGACGAGGCGCGAATCACGTTGTCCGCCGCCGCTTCGCGCGCTGTTTCCGCAGTTTCCGCTTCCTCCAACGCACGCGCGCGACGGTTCTCGACTTCAACTCGTTCCTCTTCGACGCGCTGCGAGTCCTGGCCCACGACGCGCATGTGGCGCTCGGCGCGTTCGACTTCCTGTGCGAGACCGCTGGCCGTCAGTTCGTGCTGCATCGCCTCGCGCTCTTCGCGGCCGATGGCTTCGTTCAAAAGAACGACGGAGTCTTCGAGTCCTTCGAGGCGGGCACGCGCTTCTTTAGCCGCGCTTGCGGCGGCTTCAACTTCGCCCGCCAACGCTTCAGCGCGATTCTCCAGCTCACGCAGCTCGCGTTTGAAGGCAAGCAGCCCGGCGCCTTCTTCGAGATCGCGCGCGTCGCCGGCATTGACGAACTGGCCGCTGGCGATCCAATCGCCGTTCAAAGTCACATAAGTCTCGCCGGTGGCGATCGACTGCAACATCGCATCGTCGAGATTAGCAGCGAGACGCGCGTTCATCTTTTGCGGTAGCGTACGCTTGAGCACGGTCACGAGTTGCTGCGGCGCGCCGAGCAGATCGGAGATACGCAGGTCTTCGCGGAAAGTCTCGGTCAGGCCGCTTTGCAACGCCGGTCGTTCTTCGAGACTGCACGCGAGCGTAGACGTCAACAGGCTCGCTTCGTCGCTGCCGCCGTGCAAACCCGCGACGAGGAAACTCGCTCGTCCGCCGTTGTTTTCGCGCAGCCATTGCGCTGCGCGAACAGCGTCTTCAGGCGTCGGCACTACGATCGACTGCAACGACGAACCGAGCACGCCTTCGACCGCGCGTTCCCACTTCGCGTCGACGTTCAACGCATCGGCGAGCGTGCCGATGAAGTGAAAACTGCGTGGCGCATCGGTTGGTGAAAAGACCAACTGCACGGCGGGCGAGTAATAAGCGCGCCGGTGGTCCAGCTCTTTGAGACTTTCCAGCCGGTGGCTGGCGCGCGAGTACTCGTCGCGCACGCGCGTGAGCTCGGCGTCGGTATCGCTGACGGCTTCATGGCCGCGCACCACTGCATCGACGGCGGTTTCGCGCTCGGCTTGCAGGCGGGCGACGCGTACGCGCGCGTCGTTGAGCTCGCGCGAGAACCTCTCCGCTTCGAGTTTTCGCTCAGCGTGTTGACTGGCGGCGCGGTCACCTTCGCGCGCCAGGCCTTCAGCTTGTTGAAACAAACGGTCGAGCGTAGCTTCGAGCTGTCGCGCGATCTCGCGCACGCGCTCGGCGATCGCTGTTTGGGAAAGCAGTTCGGCGCGCGCGTTTTCGATGTCGACTTCCGCTGCCGTCGCGCGCGCCAGTTTCTCCGCGTACGACTCTTCAGCGGTGCGCAGCGCGGACGCGCTGCGGTCAGCCTCTTCGCGCAGACGAGCGTCTTCCTGCTGAAGCCGCAAACATTCAGCTTCGATCAAAACAAGACGCGCGGTCAGTGCTTCGATCTCGGCGGCGACTTCGCCTTTCCGTTTCTCGATCTCGCTCAACTGCTCCTGCTGGTAGACGCACTCGCGCGCCTGGCGATCGCGTTGCAGCACGGCTTCGGCGGCGGCGGCGCGCACGTTTGATAACTCGTCCTCCAGGTTTCGTGCTTCGTGCGTCGCGGCGCGGGCTGCTTCTTCGCGCTGCGCCAGATCGCCGGCGATCGCGAGCTCGAGCTCGGTGACTTCCGCGAGTTTCGCGTTCGTGTCTTCGAGCGTTGACGCGAGTCTGCGATCTTCGGCGACGTAAACGTGCCGCAGTAATTCGCGGAGCTCTTCGCGCAGCACGCCATAGCGACGCGCTTTCGCAGCCTGACGCCGCAGGCTGTTCACCTGGCGATCGATCTCCGCCACGATGTCGGAGATGCGCGAGAGATTCGTGCGAGCGTTTTCCAGCCGAGCTTCGGTGGCGCGCTGCCGCACGCGAAACTTCGTGACGCCCGCCGCTTCTTCAATGATGGTGCGGCGGTCCATCGGCTTCGCTGAAAGAATCTGGCCGATGCGTCCCTGCTCGATGATGGCGTAATGACCGCCGGCGAGACCCGTGCCCGAGAAGAGATCCTGAATATCGCGCAGACGGCAGATACGATCGTTCAAAAGGTATTCGCTCTCGCCGGAGCGATAGAGCCGCCGCGTTACGGAAACAGCTTCGCCGGGCGCGAAATCGAGCGCGAGATTTCGTCGCCGCCAGTGACGCTTGTGCGGAGTATCCGCTTCCTCCGTGCTAGCCGGTTCCACGGATTGCACGAGCTGATCGTCGATCTTCTCGAGCGTCGAATCGATGTCATCGATGTCGGGCTCGGGCGTGTCGACCTCGTCACGGACCAGGTGCATGACGACTTCAGCCATGCCACTGGGCGGACGGTTGCGGGCGCCCTGAAAGATGACGTCTTTCATCTCGCCGCCTCGCAGGTGCTTAACGCGCTGCTCGCCGAGTACCCAGGCGATGGCGTCGGCGACGTTACTCTTGCCGCAGCCGTTAGGGCCGACGATGGCGGTGATTCCGTCCCCTGTGAAGATTATTTCGGTGTAGTCGGCGAAGGATTTGAACCCAGTGATTTCCAGGCGTTGCAGTTTGAACATTAGCTCTTAACAGCTCTGTTTCGGGCCAGCCCCGGAACCTCGAGAGCGAGGCCCGGGAGAGCGTTCGACGGGTGAGCCACTATAAGTGGGAGCCGCTTAGAATGTCAACCACAACGTGAGGTAGGCGCCGGTTAAGTTAAGTAGCAGCAAGGTTAGTACGGATGCTTAAGCTGCCCCATTAAAACCTCGCGGCGCTTGTAGAGGAGCAAACGGACTCCGGGACGAAGGTCGAAGCTGCCGTCAGGCGCGTTTGAGCGCACCTGCTCGTAGACGGCGCCGTAGTTCGTGTCGATCTCGGCCTTCTGGTTCGCGTTGACAATGATCATGGGTTCGGAGGTCGCCGCCGCACGGCCGTAATAACCGACGCGGGTGTAGTTGCGCAGGTACCACGGCAGCGGCCAGTAGTCCGGACTGAGGATCGATATGCCGGTAGTTACCCCATCCTCTTTCGCTGCGATCTCGTCGACGTGCTTGACGAGATCGAGCAGGCCGCGCGTCGTGTGCGCGTAAACGTAGACGTAGTAGCCCTTGTCGTTGTCGTAGTTGATGAAGTTCAGATCGATCGTCTGATACACGCTGACCAGGCTGAGCAACCAGATCGCCGCCACCAATCTCACCTGACCGCCGTCGAGCTCATAGATAAACTGCGCCACGTAGCCGGCGATCAACGCCAGCGGAACGATAAAGTTCAACACCAGCCATGGCGTCTTGTACGGAATCAGCGAATAGGCGGCGATGAGGCCAAACGCCCACAACGCGGAAAACAGCGCGAACGAATTCCTCGGTTTCAAAACGACGATCCCGGCGCCTATCAATCCGAGAAACAGCAGCGGGCTCTCCTGACTGCCCAACCATTCGACGTACTTGTACGCCGGATGGACGTGCGCGGTCTGGCCCGTCTTCGACCAGATCGCGAACGTCTTCAGCGAGTCATACACGCCCTGGCCGTTTCTAAAGAACGACGAATAGAAGACGACGTTGAGTAAGACGAAAACGA
>DASRIM010000356.1:0-12774 GCA_035649995.1 Pyrinomonadaceae bacterium
GCTCCTGGTAACGTCTCCCTGTCCGTTGGCACTGATCGCATGAATCAGCGAGGGCGCGTTGCCGTGCCCGGGAGACTGGCCCATCGCAACGAAGACGCGGCCGCCGGCGACGACTGGCGACGCAATGATAAAGTTGCGCGAAAGGACTCCCGGGCGCGGCAGCCAGCGCGCGTCTTTCGGGTTGCCGTCAAATCGCCAGAGTTCGTCACCCGACGCTGCGTCATATGCGCGCAGCCAGCCGTCTCCTCCGCCGAAGAGCACCTGGATGTGCCCGTCGACGTTGGCCGCCACAGGGCTGGACCAGTTTCCGTGCAGCACGCGATCTCCTGGTCCGATGGCGCGCCAGACCACTTCGCCCGAGTGCTTGTTCACCGCAATCAAACTCGGAGCGCGCGGTGATGGCACGCGAGTGTGGCCTTCGTTCTGACCGTTCGAGGTGCCGACCAGCAGAAGATCGCCAAGCGCCAACACGTCGCTATTGCAGGCTTCATGTGGAAAGACACCGAGCGCAGGCATGTCGAGCTCCCAAACGATGTCTGCTGAAGCCTTGTCTTTGAAGATCTCTGTCTGGTATGGACCATCGTTCTCATCATCGCCGAAGCCATGCGTGTCAAGAGAACGGAGTTGACACTCGGCGGTGACATAGTACAAACGGTCGCCTTCCACAGAAGGCGCGCTAGTCGTCGACGGCAACAGCCACTCTCTCAGCCCGCGCTCCACTCTCGGGGCCACGTCCTGCCAAAGGAACGCGCCATCCTTGACTCGAAACGCCATGAGCACGCCTGAATCTTTCTGAAAAGCCGGGTTGAGCCGGCGAGTGTTGTCGGCGCCTACATAGACCACGTCGCCGGCAATTACAGGACGGCCATACACTTCGTTTCCCAACTCGACGCTCCAAACGATGTTGCGTCCGGTCGCCGCATCCCAGTCAACGGGAGGATTGCCCGTGTGGGCCATCGCCGACTCGGGTTGGAGCGTTACGGAAAGCGCCGGCACATTAGCTACCACGACAGACTTGCCAGACTCGATGCCGTTGATGCGATTCAATGCCCACTCGACTTGTTGACGCAATGCGGGATCGTTTGCGGACGCTTTCAACGCGTCGCGCGCCATCTGCGCCTTCGGTCCAATGCTTCCGAGCGCTTCGACCGCGCAGATGCGGACGTAGAGGAACTCATCTTTCAGAGCTTTGATCAACTGCGGCACCGCTGATTGCGCGGCCGGGCCGATGCCTGCGAGGGCCTCGCCCGCCGCCCATCGGACGCCGGGAACCGGATCGTCGAGAGCTTTGGCGAGGTCCTTAGTCGCCGTGCTCGCTTTCGGACCGATGGACGCCAGCGCCTCCGCGGCGTAAATGCGAACGTGTGGTTCCTCGTGCGACAGCGCCCGGAGTAAAGCGGGTACCGAAGGACTCGCCTTCTCGCCCAAAGCGCCAAGGGCACGGGCGGCATCGGCCGCGACCATCGCGTCGTCGTCTCTCAGTGCCCGTCTCAACGCAGGCTGAATCGATTCGGTATCGGGCGCGAGATCGATGGACGCATCAACAGCAAAGCGCCGAAAGGAGACGTGCTCGTGCCGAAGCAGTTCCAGCAGCAGCGGAATGGCCGTTGGGCCCATCTGCCGGATGATTTCAAACGTTTGCTCATGCAGGTCTTCGTTTTCGCTGGTGAGGAATCGTCGCAGCAGGGGCAGCGAACGTCTGCCATCTTTCACCAGTGCGGCTTCAGCGTTTGCACGCACTTTCGCGTCTTTCGACGTCACGCGATCTGCCCAGTCGCGCACACGTGTTGAGTTCGTTTGAGCGAGTACTACGATCGGCGATAGACAAAGGAGGGTGCAGAGGAAGAGCTGTCGCATGGGCCGTGTTATTTCCTGGGTTTACGTCGCTTTATTTTTTTGACCTGTGCAGCATCAATTTCCAACTCACGCTCGTGTTTGTCTTTCGCTTTACCTTTGCTGACATCCATTTCGTGGACAGACTTAGCCTTCGAAAGCTTCCGGCTCGAGCTGACTGTTTGACGGTCTTCCTCGTACAACTCGAACCACGGGAATCCATGCTCGGTATAAGCGCGCGCATCGATGGGTGTTTTCGGCGCCGGCCGTCCCGTTACTTCACGATATTGCTCGCTGTTGACGATATGGATAAAGACTGACCCGGAGTTCTTTTGGTCCCATGTATCCAGACCATGCCGATCGGGGTAGATCTTTTGGGCCATCCGGCCGCCGGCCCCGATTCCCATCCCGCCATGGGCTGCCGGAGTGGCCATCGGCATAAACGCAGCCGCCGCCGCATCGATAGCCTCTCGTCGAGGTGGTGGCCGGTCCGGAAAGCGGCCGGGTTTAGGATCGTAGGCACGTATCTGAATCCCGCCGACGTCTTCCTTGCCCGTTAATTGCGCTTCGATGGAGTAACCCATTCCGAGTGGCATCGCAACGAACTGGCGGATGGTCCCCTTACCGGCGTTGATGCCGTCGAGCCACATTTGATCGGGACAAACAATATAATTCTGCGGATCTTCAGTAAGACCTTGCTCCCACGCGTCGCCTGACACCGCGTTGATATTTCCGACAGCCACCTGCACTGCGTTCGGTCGCCAGGCGGCGCCGTCAAAAGCCAACCATAGCGCCTCACGCTGATACATCGGTATGAGAAAACCACCGCGTTCGCGCCATTCGTCAGGAACGCGCTCTGCAAAATCGCTGATGTGGTGAACCGGGAACTGCCCGAGTGACGGTGGAAGAGGATAGGTTTTGCCGTCGTCCGGGATACGCAGTGTGCGTTGAAAACTGACAATGAGGTGCTTGCCGATTTGTAACTTATCGTCTTTGAGTGTGACTTTCAGCATACGCGGATCATAAAGCAATCCCGGGTGTATCCTGAAGAGCGACGCCGGAACGCCGTTCCGCGAACATTCGATCCACTAATCTCACTATTTCTTCAACTGCTCTTTCAGGAGTTTTACCGCGGCGATGGATCCCACAGACCGCCGTGGTCAACGAATGGTCGAAGCCTGCCGCCGTTCGCGATCCCCAGCGCGATTGACCTTTATCGTCAAGACCGTAGGTTAAGTATGCGGAGAGCGTATCGATGCCTGTTCCCGGCCGCTCGCCTATCAAATGAATGATCATTTCCGCTTCCAGCAGCGAACCGACGTGGTAACCGGCGCGCACTCTCCCGTTCTCAATGACTATATCGATCTCGCTAACATGATGCCCTGCTGCCAGGAGTTCGCGCCGCACTCCAGGTAAGACCGAACGCAGATTCTCATTGACCGCGTTGGCGTTGAGCCCGTCTGACACGACAATCTGCACCTGTGGCCGTCGCGCGGGATGCAGTGCCTGGATGCGAACCGTATCTTCGTCCGCGATCAGCTCGCCCGTAGCGGGATGGGCCAGGTAGTCATCCCGGTCAGAAGATCTTGTGCGCACTCGAAAGTAACGCGGCGACGAATCAGACAGTACCGCCTCATCGATTGTCGCGTAGAGTGCGCGCCTCGCATTTGAGTAGATTCGCGTGATTCGCGCGCTTACTTCCGGCGGGTCACCGTAGTTTTCACCGCAGCCGTAACCAAGATCGAACCCTCGTTCGGCAAGCGCACCGATCTTTTTTGCTCCTTCGTCGCGGAGCGTATCGAGTGAACGAGTGTCACCGCCAGCCTTGTGATAGGCGGCGTACAGTGCATCCGCGCCCGCGCCTGATTCACTCAGCGCTGACAGCTCGGTCAATCTCTTCTGCATTGCGGAAGCGATTTGGCGGCCAGTTTGGCGGCGCAACCTCGGATGCTCGCGAAACGAAGTCGTCATGTAGCCGAGCATCGGGTCGGCGTTTCCCGCGACCGCCATCAGATACGCCGGGGCAGCCTGGACCACGATTTGTTCCGTCAGCGTCCGCAATTCGGCTGGTCCAATGCCCATATGAAAAGTGGCGCAAACGTCGAGCCCCATCGTTATTCCGTGAAGCTTCGCCATGACTGTGTCTTCAAGGCACGCGCGTAACAATTGCTCGCCGGTGCGGAAGACTTCTGGTCCGATGAATCCGGCTACATCGTTCACAATCATCCAACTCCCCGTCTGTTGGCGAATGAGTCTCGCAACTCCGTAGGCTCGCGCTTCGAGCGTAACCATATCGACACCCTCAGCGGCCTGATTGGTGACTGCCGAACCCTGACCGGTCTCGAAGTAGAGCCCGTCAAATCCAGGCGCAAGGGCGAGCAACCCGTCAACATCGAGCCCGACCATTCCGGATATCGCCTTCGACGTTCCGGCTAGACTTTGAAAGCCGACGTCCACTCTGGTCTGTGCGCGCGCAGTAGTCTGCTTGACGATGTCCGACAGAACGCAGAATCGAGTAGGTAACTTGAGTCGGTCCACCACGTTCTGGAGCAACTGCTCGAGCCTGACGATCGTGTCGACGTCGTCGCTCGCCGGATTGAGACCGAGAATCACGTCGCCGCAGCCGTAGGCGAGCCCTTCGAGGATCGAAAGCAATATCTCGGTTTCGTCATCGCCGGGAGAATTAGGCTGGATTCGCGAGCCGAAGTGTTCTTGTGATCCGATAGCGACACCGTTTCCCGGCAGCGGATTGAAGAGCTTGCACGAAAGCGTCCCGAGCTCTTCATTAGTCATGATTTTCACCACTGCGGCAGCGGCTTCACTCGAGAGGCCGTTTCGATGACGTTCGATCCAACTGGCGCCTTGAGGCGAAAGGAGAATTCGTTTGAGATCGGCGACAGTAAGGTGGGCGATTTTGGCGGCGACTTGCGGATCCAGAGACCGGTGAAGCGCCTCGGTGACCTGGTCTTCGACGAAGTCAGTTTCAGCAATCTCTCCGAGCGACACACCGGCCAGCGCGCCGCGTGCGTCTCGGCGTACATCGGCATCGCGCGTGCCGCCAACGATCAGATCGCCCTCTTTGAACTCGTTGGCGAGCACGAATATTTGGCCGAGCTGGTTTCCAGCCATGGGTTTTTAATCCGCGTTCCTGCTGTTGTTCTAACATAAACTCGGCGAGAGTTCAGCAGGTTCATCGCGCTGAGTTAACCAAAGCGAAGGGCCGTAACTTCGAGTGAGATATGACGGCGATCAGAATCT
Source organism: Pyrinomonadaceae bacterium (assembly GCA_035649995.1). Taxonomy (GTDB): domain Bacteria; phylum Acidobacteriota; class Blastocatellia; order Pyrinomonadales; family Pyrinomonadaceae; genus PSRF01. The sequence goes on from DASRIM010000356.1 coordinate 5,092, forward strand.
CGATCGATACTTTCAATCAGGATGCGCACCTTCATCGCCTCATCCGGCTCGAGCACCGTTTGTTTTGCCGGGACAACCACAACCGTGCGCTCGCGGATCAGCGAACCGTGCGAGTCTGCGATGGCGCCGCGCAATTCCATGCCGGTTATTGGGCTTCCCGTGTTGTTCGTAACGGTCGCCGTTAACTCGATCGCCAGGTCACTGAAAGGATGCGTTTTCTCGACGCCCACTAAATGCTGCACTAAAACCTTCTCGCGAAGCGCTTCAAACTCCGGGTTACCCGCTCGCACAGACTCTTCAAGTGGAGGTGGTGAATGAGAATCCAGATACGACTGAGTCAGAGCGAAGTACTGTATTCCGGCAGCGGCAACCGCGATCGCCGCGGTGATGATCGCCGCCAGCACCACTATGGGCCATCTTAGCTCTGGCTCTCTGATTAAGATTGGACCTCGATACGACATAGCTCCTCTTCTCCACTTGAAAGCTTGAGGGGAAACCCATGACCACAATCCTTGCAAACGTAGCGATCATGTTCGCGAGCACCGACCACCAGCCACTGCGCCTGGCACTGCGGGCATCGCACCACCCATCGATCTAACATCTCACGCCAACTCTCTCCCTGTTTCCTTCCTGTGTTGCTTTCCGGCAGAACGATGTATTTATTGCCTGTTGCCATTCCCTCTGATCACCCCAACACCCATTGACTTCTGCACTCAGACTACCCGGCCGGCGCGAGCGGAGACAGCGTAATAACACCTGAATTTGCGAGTATTTACACCTGAACGGTTGGCGGAAGGGATGGCAGGTTTCAGACTCTAACCGGTGGGTGGTCTCGAGAAGACTCAGTCAGCCTGTCGCCGGATGTGAAGAGCCAACTCGACGCGGTTGCTTAGGTTCTTTTTGTCCAGGATGCGACTGATATGGCCCTCTATCGTCCGCAGACTGAGTTTTAACTCGGCCGCGATCTCCTTGTTCGAGAGCCCGCGCGCGACAGCCTCGGCCACACGCCACTCAGCGTCTGTCAAATCCTCGTCACGGACCAACTCCTCGCCGCTCGTTTCCTGGTCTCCAAACATTCGTGCGAGATCGGAATGCGTGCGCTGTACTCGCTCGAGGATGCTTTTCACTACGGCAATCAACTCGTCGCTTTCGAACGGTTTGGTGATGTATGCGTCCACGCCGCTGCGAAATCCCGCTATGCGATCAACCGTTTCATCCTTCGCTGTAAGGAAGACAATGGGAATCAGACGCGTTCGCGGTGCGGCTCGCAGATTACGCACGAGGGCATAACCATCCATGCCGGGCATGCGAATGTCGCTGATGATCAGATCGGGCAGCGATTCGGCAACACGGACCATCGCCTCCGCGCCTCGTCGAGCAGTCACTACGTCGTAGTTCTCGGCGCGCAACGTTTCCGAAACCGCCAGCAAAAGACTCGGATCATCGTCAACAACCAGCAACTGTTTAGCCATCGTCATGCTCCTCGATCATCGAGTTGTTGCCTTCCCAAATCGGCAGGTGCAGCGTGAACGTACTTCCCTTTCCCACTTCACTTTCAACGCTGATGCGTCCACCCATTTGTTCCATTACGTTGCGAGCGAGGTACAAGCCAAGACCAACGCCGGACACATCCGCATCCTCCAAAAACTCGGCGTCGGTCGTTGCGTTGAGCATCGCCGCCGAGTGAGGAGCAGGACGTCCGCGATGGAACTTGTCGAACAGAATGGGCATGTCCTCGGGTGAAATGCCACGGCCATTGTCGGTCACGTTTATAGCTACCTGACCTTCCGTTTCGTGTGCAGATACGATAATGCGTCCGCCATCCGGAGTGTATTTGATGGCGTTCTCGATAACATTCGAAAGGACACGCCGCAATGCTTTCGGATCCGCGCACACAGGCGCGATCGCACCCACAGGTTCGACTCTGAGATCATGTCCTCGCTTTTCAGCGGCTCGGGTTTCTGATTTGACAACCGACGAGATCAATTCCTTAACGTCCACGCGTTGGCGCGTCACTCGAAGTACACCGCCTTCGATGCGCGACAGGTCAAGCAGGTTCAAAACGAGATCGATCTGCCGATCACATTCCACCGAGATCGTCTCGAGATACTCACGCCGCTTCACATCATCGATGCCGTCACGCATCAACAGTCTCGTAAGCGCTTTGATCGTGGTAAGTGGCGTACGCAGCTCGTGTGAGACGCTCGACACGAACTCCGATTTCAATTGGTCCAGCTCGGCAAGCCGCGCTTCTCTTTTCTGGAGCCGCTCTGCCATCGAGTTGAAGTTAACGCCGAGCTGCGAGAGCTCGTCTTGTCCTCCCGCCGGAGCCCTCGCCGAAAAGTTTCCACTGCCGAACTCCGCTGCCGCGAAACTCAGCAGCCGCACCGGTCGCGCAATGCTTCGCGCGATCAGCAGTGCTGCCGTCATCGTGCCGAAGATCGCTAACAAACCGATTACCGAGTATCTCGTTAATTGCCGCCACAACGGCCCATAAAGGATCGCGCTCGGAACGCCAACCATGACTACGTAATCTCTCTCAGTCACGCGCGCTAACCCGTAAATGCGTTCGACGCCATCGATCGAGCTCTTGACGGCTATGGCTGCTGTATTCTGGCCCTGTAGCGCAGACCGCACTCCGGATTCGCTCAGGTCCATTCCTATTGCAGCTTCCGGCGTTTGACTGCGATAGACCACGCGGTGCCGTTGATCGAGAAGTGTGATTACGGCGCGTTGCATTGCAGTGACGCCTTGAAGCGGTTCACTTAACGCGGCGCCGTCAATACGTGCAATCACTGCTCCGCCTGCCGCAAGCGGATACGCAAGCGCCAGGAGATATCGGCCCTCTCCACGTGTCCAGTCGGTCTCCACATCCGGAACGCCGCGTTGCACTTCCGTAAGCAGCTTTTCGGTAAGGCCCGCGGGCAGACCAACAGCGTCCGACGGATACTTCGAGATGTTTTTCGCGGCTGCGTCCACGACACGCAGGTCAACCCAATAGGGTCGCTGGAGCAGTGCAGCTTTGAGATCAGCTTCAAGAGACGATTGATCGCTTAGTTGTTCGGGTGAATAAGAGGCGATGGTTCTAAGCGGCTGGTACTGCGCGTCGAGCCAGTGGTCGAAGATTACCGCCGCCAACTCCGCCTGTTGTTCCAGCGATTCATTGAGCTGTTGCTGCTTTCCCTTCCAAACTGCCCACAACACGATGAGCCCAACGATCAGCAGGGGAACCACACCTCCTATCGCAAGCGTCAGTAATCGGCCGCGGATACTCATCTCTTAGCTCTACAATTCGGTTGAATGCATGAAGTATAACAAAAGCGTTTCCGCAGCTAACACGAGCGCTTCCCGTAGAGGAAAACCGCGAAATAACACGGCTTCGCAGTGTGTACAGGATGAAACCTTCTCGTGACGAAGGCTTCATCGTTTTTTGTTTCTCTTGATGAAGTTGTTTGGACTATAGGAGGTAGGTAATGAGAGCAGTAAGATTCGTAGGCGTCGGGAAGTCAGCGGAGATCACAGACGTCGAGAAGCCGTCGCCTGGTCCAGGACAGGTTTTGGTGAAGATCGGCGGCGCGGGCGTCTGCCATTCCGACCTTCATGTGATGGAGGAAGACTTGGGGTTCATTCCTCCCTTCACCCTTGGCCACGAAAATGCCGGATGGGTAGCCGGGTTCGGCGAAGGTGTCACCGGTTTTAAGGAAGGCGATCCGGTGGCCGTCTACGGCCCGTGGGGCTGCGGCCGCTGTCACTCGTGTCAGCTTTCGGCTGAGAACTACTGCGAGAACTGGGCCTCGATAGGAACCTTCGGCGGCGGCCTCGGTTCCGACGGCGGGATGGCCGATTACATGCTGGTTCCCTCGGCGCGTATGTTAGTACCTCTCGGCAATTTGAGCCCGGCGAAAGCAGCGCCGCTCAGCGACGCCGCGCTCACGCCGTATCATGCGATCAAACGTGCACTCCCGCAGCTTCACGCCGACTCGACAGTTGTAGTTATGGGCGTCGGCGGGCTCGGGCACATGGCGATTCAACTGCTGCGGGTGCTGGCGCCCGTGCGCATCGTCGCCGCCGACGTAGACGATCAGAAGTTGGACCAGGCAAAGTCGCTCGGAGCAGATGACGTCATCAACAACCGCAACGCCGACGAAGCCGCAGAGCGGATACAGCGAATCACCGGTCCGCGAGGAGCCGGGTTAGTCCTCGACTGTGTTGGCGTGCCGCCAACCGTCGATCTCGGAGCAAAGCTCCTCGGGCGTAATTGCATTTGGACCATCGTCGGCCTGGGCGGCGGTCACCACGACTTCCACCACGGCAGCACGCCTTACGGCTGCTCGTTGAGCATTCCTTACTGGGGATCGCGCGTGGAATTAATGGAGGTGATCGCGATGGCTCGCGACGGACGAATCCACGCGGAGACAACCGAGTTTCCGCTCGAGCAGGCGGTCGAAGTCTATGACAAGCTGAAGGCCGGTCAAATCAGAGGCCGCGCCGTGCTCGTACCGGACCGCGCATAGGCGTTTGTTCTGTCGAGGCCGCCGAAGAGATAAGCAATGACTGAAATATCACGTGACCAGGCGCCAGCGTCTTCAATCGCAGACGTGCTGGCCGATCTCCCTGCGACCTCACGTTGGCAAGCGCATGTGTACATGCAACTCCATGCGCATCCGGAACTGAGTTTTCAAGAAACCAAAACGGCCGCGCTCGCTGCGTCGAAACTCCGAGAGCTCGGTTACGAAGTTCTTGAAGGAATCGGCGGAACGGGTGTTGTCGGCGTGCTCCGAAATGGTGAAGGACAGACCGTGCTCGCGCGAGCTGACATGGACGCACTCCCCGTCAAAGAGAACACTGGTCTGCCGTACGCTTCGACAGTGACTACGCGTGACGATGCAGGCGAAACCGTCAGCGTCGCGCATGCCTGCGGCCACGATGCGCATGTGACGTGTCTGCTCGGCGCCGCCGAACTGCTCGCCAACGCTCGAAAGTCATGGGGCGGCACATTCATCGCGTTGTTACAACCGGCGGAAGAAGTCGCCGGCGGCGCGCAGGCGATGGTAGACGACGGGTTGCGCGAACGGATTCCAAAACCGGATGTCGCATTCGCCCAGCACGTGCTGGCCTACCCTGCGGGAACAATTGGCACTCAAATCGGACCCGTCCTCTCCGCCGGCGACAGCATTCGCATCACTCTCCACGGCAAAGGGTCACACGGCTCGATGCCCCATAACAGCGTTGACCCTGTCGTGCTGGCCGCAATGATTGTGCTGCGCCTTCAGACGATTGTTTCGCGAGAGACGAAGCCGGGCGAGTTTGCCGTCTTGACCGTGGGTAGCAGTGTGGCCGGATCGAAGAGCAATATCATCGCTGACCGCGCGGTGCTCATGATCAATCTGCGGACCTACGACATGGCCGTGCGCCAGCGCATGATTGACAGCATCGAGCGCATGGTGAAGGCCGAGTGCGAGGCTTCGGGTTCGCCGCGTCCACCGGAGTTTGAGTACTACGATCAGTATCCGCTCACTGAAAACGACTCGCACGTTACGGGAAAAATCACGTCCGCATTTCGCAGTCATTTTGGGTCCAACACGGTCTTCGACCTGGGACGTGTGACTGCCAGCGAGGACTTCAGTCACATCCCAAACGCGTTAGGTGCGCCCTACACTTATTGGGGTGTTGGATGTATAGGCGCGGAGAAATACAAGCGCGCCCTCGAGTCAGGCCGGGTGGAGCAGGAGATTCCAGTCAACCACTCGGAATTCTTTGCGCCAGTCATCGAGCCGACGTTGTCGATCGGCACACAGGCCCTTGTCGTTGCGGCTCTTACATATCTCGCGAAGTGAGGCGAGTGTTTGAGGTAAACTGGCTTCCGTTCTGCTAATGATCGATCGGAGCTTTGAGCTTTACGGTCGTAGAGTGTGTTGATACTTGGACCAACTGACGGCAGCATTTAAGGAGTACGCGACGGGCACTCTCCTGGTGCTCGATCTAATCGGTACGTTTGTGTTTGCGTTGAGCGGCGCGGTCGTCGGAGTCAAGCGACGTCTGGATATTTTCGGCGTGCTCGTTCTCTCGTTTGCGGCGGCCAGCGCCGGCGGCATTATGCGCGACCTTTTGATCGGTTCGGTGCCACCCGCTGCTATTCGAGATTGGCGTTACATGGCGGCGTCCGTGCTCGGGGGCTTGCTGATATTCATTTGGTTCCCGCGCAGCCAGCGATCGGCGAGAGTGCGCAACTTCGTACTGCTTTTCGATGCCGGCGGGCTCGCGCTTTTCGCTGTTACGGGTACGCAAAAAGCTATGGGCTATGGGCTGAATCCGGTGGTCGCCTCGCTACTTGGAATGCTTACCGGAGTTGGCGGCGGAATGGTGCGTGATGTTTTAGTCGCGGATATTCCTCATGTACTGCGTTCCGATCTGTATGCGGTGGCGGCCCTCGCCGGTGCAGTTGTAGTCGTGATCGGGCACCAATTAGACGTTGCGCCGACCGTGACGGCGATAATGGGTGCATTGATCTGTTTCGGCCTCCGACTCGTCGCGATCCGGCGCGGTTGGCAACTGCCGGTCGCGCAAGCGAGTTCCGAAGAGAACGATGCAGCCCATGTATGAAGTCCGCGAACACGCATAACCTTCTCCTGTTAACCTCGTGCCCGCGCTTTCCTCAACGTCTTCACCGGACTACGTACCACCACAACGGAGCAATGCGCATTCATCGCAACAGCGTCGGATACGCTGCCTAACAGCAAGCGCCTGAAACCACGCCGCCCGTGAGAGCCCACGACGATCAGGTCCGCATCCCACTTTCGCGCCTCTTCGAGAATCACGTCTTTCGCGTTACCGGAGAGCAGTTCGCCGCTTGTCTTTAATCCCGCGGACGTCAGCGTTTGCTCGGCGCTCGTGATTGCCTCTCGAGGATCCAGACTGGTTGACTTGATGGCCCATGGCTCTTCAACGCTGACGATGCGGAACTCGCTCTCGTCGGGCCACGGCCGCGCGGCGACGGCGTCGACGGCAACCGCCGAAGTTTCCGAGCCATCGGTGGCAAGCAGCACTCTCCTTCCACTGTGCTTGCGATCTCCCGCGACGTCGCGAACGATCTGAACGTTGCAGGGAGCGTCGTTCACAACAGCTCTCGCGACGCTGCCCAACATCCAGTGAAACACGTCCTTGCGGACATGAGCGCGAACAAAGATCAGATCCGAAGACCACTTGCGCGCGAAAAACGGAATCAAGTGCCGGGCATCGCCCCTCGTCACCACCACTTCAGCGGGAATGCCGACCTGTTTCAGACGTTCAACGGCAACGCTGGTTATTTCTTCACCGCGCGTCTCCATCTCCCGCAGCACGGCTTTCTTTCCATAGCCGTGTTCGCGCCACACTTCCGGCGGGACGTCCGTGTCTGCCACGACCGAAAGCACGTGCGCGGTCGTGCCCTCGGGCCACGAACGAATTCCCACCGCGTCAATTAGCACCTCAGCCGAACTCGCCGAATCCACTGCAATCAATAGCTTCATATTTCAAACCTTATCCCATCCACGCGCACTGTCTGTCCAGTAACAGACTTCGCGCTGTCCTCGCCTTTACCAGGTCTGACGATCGGCATGACGACTTGGTGGTCCTTGTGTTGACTTCGGAAGAGCCGTCCACCTTCGTTCTCCCATCGTTCTACCGCTTCGAATTCGGGACCCT
>DASRIM010000357.1:0-4327 GCA_035649995.1 Pyrinomonadaceae bacterium
AGGGCTTCGATGTTTTTGGGTTCTTGCTTGAGTTTCGCTTCGGCGAGCCGCTTCGACTCGCGAGTGAGATTGCGAAACTCGGTAACGATCTTCGGATCGACTTTATCGTCGCCGTTTGAGTAGAAACCTTCCGAGTTATAGAGCGACGACTGCAAGCGGCGCGATTCGTAGAGCGTCTTGATCCAGAGACGGGCGGCAAGCAACTGGTATCCGCCCGGGTGGTTCGGCAACAGCTTGACGATGTCTTTGAAGTCGCGTTCCGCCTTGTCGTAGTCGATGTTGTAAAGCGCCTCGAGGCCGCTGCGGCGCAGTGCTTCGAAGCGTTCGCGTTCAGCGTCAGTCAGCCATGGCTGTTGCGCTGAAACGCTGCACGCCGTCAACATCAACATCAAAACACAGATCAAATACTTCACTTAATTCCCTCCGAACATCCTCTAATCCGCGGTCCCGAACGACTCCATATACTTGATACCCGAGCCGGTATTGAACAACACGACTCGGTCGCTCGAGCTCACCTGGCCTGACTTCACTAACTTTCTTAACGCGGGCAAACACGCAGCGCCTTCAGGCGCGCAAAAAACTCCTTCGGCAGCGCCAATCTCGCGCGTCGCCGCGATCAGCTCTTCGTCCGTCACCGCGACCGCCGTTCCTCCCGAATGTCGCAGCGCGTCCAGGATCAAAAAATCGCCGATCGCTTTCGGCACGCGCAGCCCCGACGCTGTCGTCGCCGCGTTGGGAAACTCGTCGGCGAATCGGCTTCCTTGCTCGAACGCCCGCACGATTGGCGCGCAACCCGCCGCTTGCACCGTGACCATCCGCGGGCGGCGGCTGTCGATCCATCCGAGGCGTTCCATTTCGTCAAACGCCTTCCACATGCCGATCAGGCCCGTGCCGCCGCCGGTCGGGTAGATGATGACTTCCGGCAGCTCCCATTTCATCTGCTCGGCGAGTTCGTAGCCGAGCGTTTTCTTTCCTTCGACGCGATATGGCTCCTTCAGGGTTGACACGTCGAACCAGCCTTCAGCCTCTTTTCGTCGTGCGACTTCGGCGCCGCAGTCGGTGATCAGGCCGTCCATCAGTGTCACGTTCGCGCCGGTCTGTTCACACTCGACCACGTTTGCGCGCGGCGTGTCGCGCGGCATGAAGATGAAGCTCTGCAAACCGGCGCGAGCGGCGTATGCGGCCAGGGCGCCGGCGGCGTTTCCGGCGGAAGGAACCGCGAGTTTCTTCACGCCCAACTCTTTTGCCATCGAGACCGCGGCCGTCATGCCGCGCGCTTTGAAACTCTGCGTCGGGTTCTGCGACTCGTCTTTGATGTAAAGCTGGTGAACTCCGACTTTCCTGCCGAGTCTGCGGGCCGGCAGGAGCGGCGTCCAGCCTTCGCCAAACGAGACGATGTTGGCGTCGGCGTCGACGGGCAACACTTCGCGGTAGCGCCACATGTCGGCGCGTCTGGCGGTCAGTGATTCTTTTGTCAAAGTTAACTTGGCGCGCTCGAGGTCGTAACGAACCAGCAATGGTTTACCGCAGGCGCGACAAAGGTTGTGCAACCGACGTGCCTCGTGTTCGAGGCCGCAGAGGGCGCACTCGAGATGCGTAACGTTCATCGATAGGGGTCCTCGTGTTTATGCGTTTATTAGGGCAAACGGGTGCAGTATGCGACACAAACGAGGATCTGAGGTAATGGTGGGCAGACCCGTGCTGTGTCAGAGGCGGGTAGGTTACCGGGCAAGGGGTTTACTGCGAGGTGCAGCAAACCTCTTGCGGTCGGAGCATGGTTCTTACAGCGCCGTTTTTACAGCGCCGCGGAATTTTCCGCAGTTCAAAAAATCCGTTTTTCCATGTGTCTCCTGCCAGCAGAAGACACGTGGAAAGGAATCTCAGTGCTGGTGGCCGCTGTTGCCATCGATCTGGGAGCGAATTTCGCCGCCTGGCCAGATCGTGCTGTGTACGTTGACGTAGGTCGCACCGGCACGGATCGCCCGGATCAACTCGTCGATCTCGCCAGTGTTGAGCCCCTGGTTTCTCGCAGCCTGCGTGGCCGGAATGTTCGGGCTCACGTCAGCGGCGAGGATCGTCCCGGAGATGGTCGCCGGTGGCGCCGGGCACGGTTGAGTTCCAGCGGGCCCGTTGCCGAGGTTAGTACACAGAAACACGGTGATGCCGCCATTCACGCCCACATTGCCGATGTGGATATGCGCCTGCTGAATGGCGCCTTCAAGGTCGGAATAGGTGAGTTCCCAGTCGATCCGGGACTCGTCGTTGCTGATTCGAGCATTAAATTCGCCGTTGCCGGTGGTTGAAACCGAAGGTACTTCCTGCCAACCGGTTAGAGCCTCGCTGATTTTTTTGAAGCCCTGCGCCCAGACAACGGTTGAGGCCGACACCAATGCCACTACGGCAATGGACAATGCTACTCTTCGCATCCCTTTTACCTCCAAGTTTATGTGTTATGCCTTTTGAGGGGGGCGCATCATATCACCCCGTTTGATCTGTGTAAACGGTGGGTGATACCTTGTCCGTTCTTTATGACGATAAGTCTTCTGGCTCTGGATCTGGACGGCACACTCCTCAACGGCCGGGGTCAGATTTCCGATCGCAATCGCGCGGCGATTGAAAGTGCGCGCGCCACGGGCGTGCGCGTCGCGCTCGTGACCGGCCGGCGTTTTCGCGATACGCGCCCGATCGCATTGGAGTTAGGTCTCGACGTTCCGGTCATTTCACACAACGGCGCGTTAACCAAACACGCCGAAACGTTGCACACAGTTTCCATACTGCCGCTGCCGCTCGCCGCCGCGCGCGAAGCGTTGCGCGTGGGACGCGACGCCGGCGCCGACGCGCTGTTGAGCGACGATCACGAAGGTTTAGGAACGCTCGTTTACGATCGACTATCAGGCGAGAACGCGGCGGTCCACAAGTACATCGCCTGGGCGCGGCGCATTCACGGCGAGAAAGAGGGTCAGGAGTCGGTCCGGCAGGTGGAATCGCTGGAAGCATACCTGGACCACGAACCGATCCATCTCGCGTTCTCCGGCGGTTGCGCAAAGATGGACCAACTCGAGGAGATCCTGCACGCCGAGTTGGGCGCGGCCGTGAAGATCCTCGGCACGAAGTATCCGGAACAGGATTTCACATTGATCGACGTCGTAAATCCGGCAGCCTCGAAAGGCGCGGGTGTTGCGGCGACGGCGGCCGAACTCGGCGTCAGCCCGGACGAGATCATGGCCGTCGGCGACAACTACAACGATCTCGAAATGTTGCTATTTGCGGGGACGGGAGTCGTGATGGCCAACGCTCCCCTGTCGTTGCGCGAGATCGCGGGCCTGCACCCGACCGCTTCGAACATCGAAGACGGCGTTGCGCTCGCGATTGAACAGTTCATCTTGAATAACAGTGAGGAGACATCATGGCAAATCGAACGGCGGTGATTCAAACAAACAAGGGCACTATTCGCGTCGAGTTGTTGGAAGCTGACGCGCCCAAGACGACGGAGAACTTCATCACGCTGGCCCAACGCGGCTATTACGACGGCATCATCTTTCATCGCGTGATCAAAGGCTTCATGATCCAGGGCGGCGATCCGACGGGCACCGGAGCCGGCGGCGAGTCAGCGTGGGGCGGACGGTTCAACGACGAGATCGATCGCTCGTCGCCCGTGTATCAGAGAGGCTACAAGGCCGGCACGATGGCGATGGCCAATGCTGGTCCAAACACGAACGGATCGCAGTTCTTCATAATGCACGTCGATTATCCACTGCCGCCGAGTTACACGATCTTCGGACGCGTCACGGAAGGTCAGGACGTCGTGAACGCGATCGCAACGACTCCGACCGCTGCCGGCGATCGTCCGATACAGGAAGTGAAGATGGAGAAGGTGACGATCGAGTAAAACAGATCCGCTGATTACAAAGGACGGGCGCCGTGGCCTATTCGCGGCGCCGTTCTTATTGCCTTCGTTACATATTCTTTCGCCGCTCGCACTGCATCTTCGAGCGTCATTCCCTTGCCGAGACACACGGCGATCGCCGCCGACAGCGTACAACCCGATCCGTGTATCTCACCCGCTTCGATATATTTCTCACGAAGCTCGACGAACCTCCCGCTTTCGTCAAGCAGTAGATCGATCGCCTGGTGCTCGATAGCGCGATGTCCACCTTTGACCAACACCGCGCGCGCGCCTAAATCGCGAATCGCCTCGGCCGCACGACGCATGTCCGCTTCGGTTTCGATCGAAAAGCCCGCCAGTCGCTCTGCCTCCGGAATGTTTGGCGTCACGACACCCGCGACGGGCAACAACTGCGTCTTCAGAATCTGAAAAGCCTCGTCG
>DASRIM010000358.1:0-4110 GCA_035649995.1 Pyrinomonadaceae bacterium
GATCTTGTTGCCGCTGATCAGCGGCATGTAGATCGACGTCACCGTCAGGTCGAACGCCAGCGACGAATACAGCGCCGTCGCCAGATTCTCGTTTTGCAGGTAGACGTCTTTGGCCCATGAAATGTAATTCACCAGCGAGCGGTGCGTGATGCCCACGCCTTTCGGCTGTCCCGTCGATCCCGAGGTGTAGATCACATACGCGAGGTTTTCGGCTCCTGCTGAGGCCGCAGGCGCCGGGTTCTCCGTGCTTTCATTGGTCCATCTCGGCGAATCGACGACGATCGTCACCACCGCATCGCCGATTCGCTCGCGCAGGCTTTCCATCGTGACCAGCACCGGCATCGCGGCATCCTCGATCATGAAGGCGAGGCGCTCGCTCGGATACTGCGGATCGAGCGGGACGTAGGCGCCGCCCGCCTTTAGCACAGCGAGCAGTCCGACGACCATCTCTATGGAGTGATCCATCAAAATGCCGACTAACACTTCCGGCCCAACTCCGGCGCCGCGCAGATAATGCGCTAACTGATTCGCCCTGCGATTGAGCTCGCCATAGCTGACGGTCTCGTCGTTGAACACGACGGCGACGGCATTCGGCGTTTGCGCCGCCTGTTTCTCAAACAACTCGTGGATGCAGGCTCTTTCGTATTCACGCTGCGAGTCGTTCCATGTGTGGACCACTTGCTGCCGCTCTTCGCTCGACAGCATTTCGATCCCGCCGATCTGCCGTTGAGGCTCGGCGACGGCGGTGTCGAGTAACTGGCGGAAGTGTTCCGCCATCCGCGCGATCGTTTCCTGGTCGAAGAGATCGGTGTTGAACTCGATTCTGGCCGCAAGCTCTTCTCCCGCTTCGGCCATCATCACTGTCAGGTCGAACTGCGACACGCGCAGATCGAGCGGCATCGATTCGAGTTCCAGTCCGCCCAGATTCACACGCGCACCCGGCGCGCCCAGCACAAAGAGCGAGAGACCTTCGTCGCCGTGCAGATGCGCTCGCTGCAACACGAACATCGTCTGGAACAGCGGCGAACGGCTCGAATCGCGTTTCGGCTGAAGGTGTTCCACCAACAGAGAGAACGGATACTCCTGATGATCGAATCCATGAAGCACCACGTCGCGCACTTGTTCGAGCAGCGACGTGAAGGTTGTCGTGCCTGAGAGCTTCGCGCGCAATACGAGCGGATTGACGAAGTAACCGACGAGTTGGCCCCACTCGGCCTTGCTTCTTCCAACGACCGGGCAGCCGACGAGAATGTCGTCCTGGTTCGTGTAGCGATGTAGCAGCGACTGGAAGCCCGCGAGCAAAGTCATGTAGAGCGTGACGCCCTGGTCCTTGCTGAACGCCTTGAGCTTCGTGGTGAGCTCGGCGCCAAGATGGAACGGATACGAACTGCCACGGAAGCTTTCGATCCGCGGGCGCGCACGATCGGTCGGCAGTTCCAGCACCGGCAGGTCGCCTGAAAGTTGATCGTGCCAGTAGGCTCGCAGTCGTTCACCTTCGTCACTCGCGAGCAAATTTCTCTGCCAGCGAACGTAATCCACGTACTGCAACTTAACGGGCGGAAGTTGGGCCTGCGTGCCTGTCCGCTCTGCTTCGTACAATGCGCCCAGCTCTTGCAACAACACCGTCAGCGACCAGAGATCTGTGACAATGTGATGGACCGCCAGCATCATCACGTGCTCGCGGTTCGATTTTCGGAACAACGAGACCCGCAGCAGCGGGCAATAGCCCAGATCAAACGGGCGCTGTGCTTCGACGTCGAGACGGTCGTTCAGCAGCTCGTCGGTCCAATTGGCGACGTCCTCTTCGATCAGGATCGCTTCGGCGTGCTCTTGAATCTGTTGCAGCGGCTCGCCGTCGGCAGATTTGAAAGTCGTGCGCAGGCAGGGATGACGGTCGATCAGCGCTTGAAGCGCGCGACGCAACGCCGCGGAATCAAGTTCCGACGTGACGCGCAACGTCCGAACGATGTTGTATGCAGCGCTTCCCGGCGCGAACTGGTGTAAGAACCACAGGCCGCGCTGACCTTGCGACAGAGGATATTCGGCGGCGGTTTCCGGTTCGGAAATCGACAAACCCCGATCGGCAGTAGCGGCGGTCAGTTGTTTGATCGAATCGGCGGCGATCTCCGCGATGCTCGCGCCTTCGAGAAAACTGCTCATGGAAACGCGGGCGCCAAGGCCCGTTTCGAGCGCGTGCACTAATTCAACAGCCATCAAAGAGTCGAGACCGTAACGGACGATCGGTTTGTTCGGATCGATCTCCGCCGGGTTCATTCCCAACCTGGCGGCGAGTTGCGACACGAGCCAGTTGCGGATGATCTCGGTCTGCGAAAGCAGGACAGATTGAATTGACTGGACATCGAGCACCGGCGCCGCGACGGTCTCGCCGTTGTCTGCACTCGGTTGCGCAGCACGCCACTCACTCACCGTCTCCAACGTCGCCCTCAGGAACTTCTCGCGGCTGGCACGGCGTTGAATCTTGCAGCTGGTAGTTTTCGGAATCGTGCCGCGCTTGATCAACGACACGGCATGAATCGACAGCTCGTGCTCGTTTGCAACGGCTTCGCGGATTGCTTCGATGACCGCGTCGAAGTCCACTTCGCGGCCTGTATCTACTTCCTGGACCACCACGAGACGCTCTTCGCCGTCGACTTCAATTGAGAAAGCTGCGCCACAGCCGGGCCTCAGCGCCGGATGCGCGGTCTCGACTGTCAACTCGATGTCCTGCGGGTAGTGATTGAGCCCGCGAATGATGATGAGATCCTTGAGACGGCCGACGATAAACAGTTCGCTATCGCGCATGAACGCGAGGTCGCCGGTGCGCAGGAACGGACCTTGGCCCGTGTCCAGGAGATAGGCGCCAAACGTCTCCTCTGTCTCCGCCGGTCGTCCCCAGTAGCCGGCTGCGATGCTCGGACTGGCGACCCAGATCTCTCCGAGTTGCCCGGGCGCGCATTCAGTCATCGTCTCTGTGTCGACGATCACGATGCGCTCGTCCTTCAATTCACGCCCGCTGCTCACGAGCGATCGTGCGCCTTGTTCGTCTGCGTCGATCTCGATCGCGCGTTTGTCGCCGAGAGCGTCGGCGTCGAAAGCTTGGACCACGGGCAAGTTGTCCGGATTACCACCTGACACTACGAGCGTTGCTTCAGCCAATCCGTAACACGGATACAGAGCCTCTTGCCGGAAGCCGCAGGACGCAAAAGTTTTCGCGAAGGCCGCGAGAGTTTCCGCGCGCACTGGTTCGGCGCCGTTGAAAGCGATTCGCCACGTGCTCAAATCGAGCGTCGCTCGCTGTTCGTCAGTTATCTTGCGGACGCACAAGTCGTAGGCGAAATTCGGTCCGCCGCTCGTCGTCGATCGATGGCGAGAAATTCCTTGCAGCCACAATATTGGACGTTGCAGAAACGCAGCCGGCGAGATCAGGACGGCGGGGATCCCGGCGTAGAGCGGGTGCAGCACGCCGACCATCAAACCCATGTCATGAAACGTGGGCAGCCACGAAAAATAGGTATCGTCCGGCGTGTGCTGGAATGCGTAATGAACGAGCGACGCGTTGTGCAGTATATGTGAGTGCTTCAACATCACACCGCGCGGCGCGCCGGTCGAGCCGGAGGTGTACTGAAGAAAGGCGAGCGTATCGCTCGACAGGTCGAGTCGCTGCCATTCTTGCTCGATGTTTTCCGTTAGAACGTCGGTCGCCAACCAACGCAGGGATTTTAGATCGGCGGCCGTTTCGAACAGTTTTGACGCAAGGGCCAGAAGCGGCGAAGTCGTCAGCGCCGCCGCTGCCTGCGCGTCGGCAATGATGGCCTGGAGTCGCGGCAGGGTTCGATTGAGCCGCGCCGGATGTGGAGGATAGACCGGAATCGCAACCACGCCCGCGTATAAACAGCCGAAGAACGCGGCAGTGAAATCCAGCCCTGGCGGGTAAAGCAGCAGGGCCCGATCGCCGTCCTTGACGCCGCTCGCGGTCAACGAAGCTGCGATAGCTCGCGCACGTTGGTCCAATTCCCCGTAAGTAAGTGTAATCTCTTCCCTTTCACCGTCAGCCAGAAACGTGTAGGCCAACTGATCCGGCTGCACAACCGCGCGATAACGCAGCAGATC
>DASRIM010000359.1:0-4916 GCA_035649995.1 Pyrinomonadaceae bacterium
CGGCCGGACCGACTCGATAACGCTATTCCGTTAATGCCGCACATTAAAATCCATCATAACAAGAGGAACGTGTAAATACTCTCCCTGGGCTGCACAACCGCCGAGAACCGGAACGCTTTGGCCGGCTCCTTCTGACCATAACAGTGCGAAACCCACTGGTTTTCCTCGATCCAGCGGCCCTTTCCGGCAACACGTATTGTAAGACCGGATACGGGTTCACGGATCATGTCGTTTTCCAGAGACGGATTAGTGTGGGAATCGAAGTGGAAATAGATGTCGGCGGTGTGTTCTTTCGTGGATTTGTTGGTGTCACGAACAATCCAATACTTGCCTTTCAGAAACATGATGCTGCGGACGAGTCCGGCGTGCTCGCCGCAGACGTAATCGAAACGATCCGTCGTAACCCAATCCAGCAGGCGGCACTCGGCAATCGTCTTCCAGGTGAATGGGCCGTCCGGGATCGACGACGATTCGCCGTCGAGCGTCACCGTGTTGTGGGCCTGCGAACTGCGAAACCAGTCGCGCAGCTCTTTCGATCCGGTGTAGGTGTAAGTTCCGGGGTCGACGAGCACGGTGCGGCCATTCGCGGCGAGCTCGAACGACAACGCGTCCGCGTGAGCGTGGCCGCAGTTCAACGAGCCGTGCGGGCCGCAGTCAAAGAGCAGGTAGTTGGAACGCGGCGTCCAGCCGTCGCGCATCACGAAATAGCCGCCGTCGGGAAATGCCTGCGACTGCTTCTCGGGTTCGTGCGCGGCGAGCGAGTCGAACTTGCGCAGTCCGTCGACGCCGAGTAACCACAACAACTCTTCAGCCGCATCGCCGGCGACGAATTTGTAATCGCCTCGTGAAAACAACGCGGCGCCGGTCGCCAGCGCTGCGCGAAAGTCGTTCGACGCGCGCGCGTCGAGCATCGCGAGGCGCCCGCCGTCGTCGTCGCCGAAAAACGGCGTCGTGCCGTCGGGACGCGTGATGTACATCAGGTGATCCAACAATGAGATCAACGGTTTTTCTACAACTGAATTGCGCGACAGAATCAGAAAATGAAGATAAAAATCCGTGGTGTATCTGTGGTAATAACTCGACTGTTCAAAATAAACGCCGTCGCGCTGCACGTGCACGGGAATCTGATCGATCAGAATGGTGCTGCCGACCTCTTGCCATCGTTTCGCTTCCTCAAACTCCGGTAGTAGAGTTCCGAGGTAAAACAAGCCGAGCGCTTCGCCTGTGAGGTGTGTGTTGGGGCTGAAGTACGTCGATAAATACGACTCGAGATGGCGTGCGTTCAGATACAGAAACTTCAGCGCCCGCTTCTTCGTCTCGGCCGGCAAAACGTCGCGAAAAAAATAGAGCCCCCACAACCAGGAGATCGAGCGGAACGCAACCTCGAGACTGCTGGCCCAGTTAATGCCCAGCTTCGGAGGATTTGCGTCCATCCACGCGTCGAGGTGGGCCGCGAATGTGCGCGCATAACGCGCATCGCCAGTCAGGCAGAACGCCTGGCCCAACTTCATGAAGTACTGGTGGCGGTTCAACTCCCAGACGATCTTCTTGTCGCCCGCGACGCCGGCGTCGAGATAATCGAGCTTGCTCCAGTGCAGTTGCGGAATGCGTTTGCCGGTGATCGGCTCGAAGTGCCAGTCGATCGGATCGCCGAAACTCAGGTTTTTTAAACCGAGCAAATCAAACTTGCCTTCACAGATTCGATCCGCCTGTTCGATTATTCTTTCGGCGGTCTCGGGCCAGCGCGATTTCAGTTCAGACGCGGATTCTTTTACATCTCGAAACCCGGCGAAAAACCTCTCTGTCGAAAAATCCGCGTTTGGTACCGTGCTCGGCAGCTTTACGAGACTGGACCAACCGCGGCGCTCGCTGAACGCTGCGACTCGTTGCGATGCACGCACGCGCAGTTCATGAAGCGAAGCGTTTTTGAGTTTCTGGAGGTTCACGCGAGCTCCATCAGTTCATACAACTCTTTCACCGCCCGATCGGTAGCCGTGCCGGGCTTGTAGAACATCTCGTTAGCGACCGTCACGCGCTCGCTCGATCCGATCCCTCGATCGGCGAAACTCTGCTCGACCGCCGCAACCACCTCGTCAACGTTGTTCACGCTCGTTGACGCGCGCGCGAGCAATTCGACGTAGCTCGGTTCGATGTCGGTGTTCGTGATCAACTCCGGAACGTGTATCCGAATCAGCGGCCGATCGAGCAACAGGTATTCGAAGCCGACTGAACTGTGGTCCGTGATCATCACGTCGGCAGCAGGCAGGTAACGCGACGAATTGCTGCCGGTCGCCAGCACGCCGCCGTGCCGCTGCAACAACGGCTCGAGACGCGCGCCCCAATCGACGCCGCCGGAGTTGACGAATTCGAGGTCCC
Source organism: Pyrinomonadaceae bacterium (assembly GCA_035649995.1). Taxonomy (GTDB): domain Bacteria; phylum Acidobacteriota; class Blastocatellia; order Pyrinomonadales; family Pyrinomonadaceae; genus PSRF01. The sequence goes on from DASRIM010000359.1 coordinate 2,377, forward strand.
GCGAGCGATCGTGTAGTTTGACGATCACCGCATAACCCGCCTGGCCCAGTCGTTCGACCAACGCTTCGCCCATTGAGACGACTGACGAATGCGGCGACCACGTCGGCGCGTAAAGTATCGTACGACGCGACGGGTCGATCCCGAGCGACTGCAAAACGTCGTCGCGCCGCAAAGAACCATCAACCAGACAGTCGAGCTTCGGCATGCCGATCAGCCGCGCAGCGTCGCTGTCGGCGGCAATAGCGCCGCAGTCGATAAAGTGCTGCAACCGGCGTTTGTTGATGAAAAAGAGGCGGTCCCAGTCGCGCACTGAATGCGAAGGTGAATCGTAAACGGTTCGATACTTCCCCGCGACTCCATGAAACGTCTGCACACGCTTTGCCCCTCCGCGGGGCAATGTCACCCACAAAAAATCAGCGGCGAGGTAAACGTCGAAACGAATGAACGATGCTTGAAGCGGCGTCACAAGCTTGAACGGCTGCACCGCCTCCGCATAAATCTCTTCGGTCCGTGAAGGCTCTTCGCTGGCAGTGAAATAAAACTCGAGCCGCGGATCGCGCTGCATTCGCTCGACGATCGGCGCGATCGTTGAATAGTTCATCGCCGTCCGCGCGTTGACGAGCAATCGTCTCCGTTCGGGAGAACGCCAGCGCTGCCATTGCTTGTCGATCTCGCGGCCGGTGGTGATAACGCGCTTAAGGCTCATCGAAGGCGTGAACGGGAGCAGGATTGAGGCCGGCGTTCCAAACACCGGCCTGGGATTCGATCTTGGGATAAACCTCACTGACCGCCCGTTGATAGTCTTCGGGGAAGTCGATCTCAATCCACGGCAGCCCGCGCGTGCTCAACGCGTGCAGCGGATGGCGCCGCGCAAACTCGCGAAACGCTCGCGGCGCCCAGTCTTTCACCGCGCCCGACTCGATCAGCGTATTCATGTAGTCCACGAGAAGCTTCGCGCCCGAAGGACTGAACTTCACGATGCCGACGTTTTCGCCGTCAGCTTCGAGCGGGTCGATGTCTTTCGAGATATCGACCACCAGCTCTTCCTTGACTTTGACCTTCATCTCTTCGTCGCCGAGCGGCGTCGCGTCCGTGTCGGAAATCAGCAAAGCGTCGTCGCGGTCCGACTCGAGCAGATCGGCAAGCATCTGCGGGTGAAACAGCACGTCGGAATTGAGCACGACGAAGCCGTCCGTCAGGTGCTCGCGCGCAAGCCACAGCGAATACAGACTGCTCGTCGCGGCGAACTGAATGTTCTCGACGAAGCTGATGTCGCTCATCTCCTGGGCGCACTCCTGGCGAATGCTGTCGCCGCCGAAGCCAATCACCACGACGATCTTTTTGACGTCCAGACTGCGAAGCGCATCGATCTGACGGTGCAAAAGCGTCAAGCCGCCGACTTCCACAAGACACTTCGGCTTCACCGCCGCGCCGTCGAGGCGCGTGCCTTTTCCTGCTGCGAGTATGATTGCCTTCATTAAGCTCTGTTTACCTGTTGAGTATTATTTAAGCCTGGTATCGAGACGTGCCGGTTTTTCCATCTTTGCCGAAGAATGCCGGCGAAAAACCAGAGCCACAGTTCCTCGTCGAATGCTCTTGCCGGATCGTTTTTCGCAGTCGCCTTGCCGAGTTCCTTGATGCGAGTCAGACAGGTGCGAAACATGTAACGCGGCACGCCCGCGAAGCGTGGCACCTTGGTGAAATCCAAGACTGTTTCTTCCGGTGCTTCCATGTCGAGTCCGAAGTTCTCGTGCAGGATCGCGCGGCTGATGCCGTGCCAGTAAAACCAGCGTCGAAAGTATTTTTTCCGGAGACGCTCGACGGGAACCATGTGGTAGACGACCATTTCCGGAATATAAAAGCCGCGCAAACCAACGGCACGCGCGCGCATGCACCATTCGCGCTGCTCCTGTCCTAACAACGTCTTGCCACGGCGACCGAGCCGGTTGTCCCAGGAACCGACGCGCGAAAAAGCCTCTCGCCGGACGACCAGGTTTCCGCCCATCGCGGGACGGTCGGCAAACTCGTGCGCGTCAGGTCCGTAGTCAGCCATTCCTATTACCGAGCGGTGACGGCCTGATTCAGTTGTGAGCCATCGCGGCACTGGGCCTTCGAACAGCGGCAATATCTTTCCACCGACGTAATCACAGTTAAATCGATTGAGACCTGCTTCTGCCTGTGCGAGCCAGTCGGGTTCGAAACGGTGGTCGTCGTCGGTGAATGCGATCGCGTCTCCGTGAGCGATGGCCATACCGGAGTTCAATGCGGCGGGCTTGCCTTGCTCGCCTTCGAACAGGTATCGCATCTCGACCGGAAACTCGCGGGCCATCTCGGCAACAACTTCGCGTGTATCGTCGCTGGAGTTGTTATCTACGACGATGACTTCCCAGTTTACATTACCCTCCTGTTCGCTGAGGCTCTGAAGAGTCTTACGTAACTCGTCCGAGCGGTTGTATGTGGGAATAAGCACCGAGAACTTCATGGTTAGTTCACCGACCTCCCGCAAGCGGGAAACACATGTAGTAAAGGCAATTCAAACT
>DASRIM010000360.1:0-8495 GCA_035649995.1 Pyrinomonadaceae bacterium
TCGCGCATCCCAGCGCCACGCTGCCTGCGGAGATCTTCGAACACCATGCGGGCAGCTTTGTTACTCCCATCGCCGCTTCGACACTCAACGCACCGAGGGCCCAGATGAACCAGTTTGTAGCGGCGGCTTCCGTGACAGGAATGTGGAAGCCGAGTGGTCCACTCAACACGCGGCTCATAACCAGCCAGACGGCGCGCGCCGAGAAGCACCACAGCAACGTTTTCGTCCAGCCGTAGCGAATGCGCAGGAAGAGAAGCAGAAAATAGGCAAGGTACAACTGTTCTTCGATCGCGAGCGTCCAAAAGGCACCGTTGATCGAATAGACACTGCGCGGGTCGACGTTGTGCAACATGAACAGGTGGAGCACGATGTCCCACACGTAAAAGCCTGTGACTTCAACGGGAGTCTTGAACGCGATGTACAGGACGTAGAGCGCGAGAGCAACGAAATACGGCGGGTACAAGCGCCGGACTCGTCGTTTCCAGAATTTTCCGAAGTCGATTATCGGCTTCTGAACACCGGCCGCGCGTGTTCTGGCCCAATGCAAGTGAATGCAATAGCCGGAGATGACGAAAAACAGGTACACGCCGGCGAACGCGAAATGGACGAGGTACTCAGTGAACCGCGGTAACCACCATTCCCATCCGCTCCAGGCAGTCTGTGGCGCCACTCCGAGCGCGTGGTAAGTGATGACCGCCAATGCCGCCCCTCCGCGCATCGCGTCGAGGGTGAGCATCCGGTTGCTTGTATTCGCTGGCATAGACAGAACCGGCAAATGTCAGCGGAAATGTGTGTTGGGAAAGTCACGTGATTCCTACATTTCATACCGGCATTTCCCAGAACGACAATTTGCAATCACCTGTGATATTCATATTGCAATGAATTCTGCATTAACACGGCTCACCATCCTCGGGCTTCTCTTCCTGACAGCAGGAGTCGTCAACGGGCAGCAACGCTCGCGCGCGGAAGTTTTGAAAGAGGCTGCGAGACTCGCCACCGAAGCTGAACGAATACAAGGCGACGCTGTCAAGAAAGTGCGGGCAGGCGCTGACCAACAACTCATTCGAGAATCACAGGTACAGGCTACCGAAAAATTCGAGAAAGCGATTGAGTTGTGGCGCGAGGCGGGCGACGACGGTCGTGTCAGAGCCGGAGTCGAGGAGCTCACGCGGATCTATTCGGTTATGGGCGAATACGATCGAGTAGTTGATCGACTCAACCGTGAGGCTCAGTACTGGCAGGACCGCGGCAACGTTGCCGTACAAGCGCACACTCTGTATCTACTCGCAACGCGCCAGTCTCAGATGACAAACGACGCCGTTGCAATCGAAACGTTCGAGCGGGTGATAGCGATGACTCGATCAGCTCGACTGTCGTCGTTGGAAGCAAATGCTCTCACACGGCTCGCCATGCTTTACGAGAAGGCAGGACGAGTGAAAGAGGCTGAGTCGTCTAAAGCGACCGCGAACAAACTATGGGCCGCCGCGCCACGCGAGTCGACGCCCGTATTGCCCGAGCGCATTCCTCCGGCGACCATACCGGCTCAGTGGGTTGATCTACCGGGCGCACCGGCGGCGGCTGAGTACCGCGTCATCGAGGGGGTCAATGAGGCGGTGCTGATTAATCGATCCGGCAAAGGGATCGAGCTCGTGATGTTCGGTTGCGTCGCGCTGGAGGACAATAAGAAGGCGCGCGTGTTGTATGGTCTCATCGGACAGGGACTAAACCATGGCGGCGTCAGGCCCGGTTCGTATTACCGGCCGTTCAGCGCGTTGAATGGTCCATTGAATCGTTGGACTGACGAGAAGATGCACTGCGACGGCGCAGCCCGGATGACATTGATAGAGGCCCAATTCGACGATCGCACCACGTGGAAAGCAGATGGAATTGATTGGACGCGTTAATGCGTTGCCGGCCGAGAAACTTCGATGCACAGAATCCTCCCGATCTGCCTGACGTTGCTGATCGCGGTTGCAAAAACTCCCGCCCAGGAGCCCGCGAACTATCAATCCGCTGAAGAGCTTCAACGCGCCGTAACTCTTCTGCTCGGCGACAAGAACATCAACGACGTAACGACCAGCCTCGACGGCGAACGTCCTTCAAGTGTTTCTTCCCTGCTTCGCCGCCTCGTGATCTACGGGCGCGCCGGCCAGACGTCGCGCGTCCGCGCGACTCTCAAGCAATTGTCGTCACATGAAGACTGGCGGTGCGAGGTTGGTTACGATCTGAAGTGGCTGATCCGAAACGCTGACACGAGCCTTGACGGACTGCGATTCTTCTACGAACGGATTTGTCCCGACGCTACCGAACAGGCGGAAGAGTTCATCAGCCTCTGGAACAGCACCGGCGATCCAAAAGCGCTCGACTCCTGGTTGGCTGAACGTTCCAGGCGAAACGACGAATGGTTGATGCTGCGCGTCCAACTGCGTGCCCACACGGGCACGGCAGGCGAGGTGCTGGATGGGCTCGCCGCCGACGTCAGATCGAATCCGACTGACTGGACGCGTCTCGATCGTTACGTGAGAGCAAACAATCGAGCGGGCGACGTCCAGGATCTGGCATGGCTCGCCGATACTTTCGTGGTCCGCACAGCCGGCGACTATTTCCAGCTTGGCGGACGGGTGCGAGGCAAGTCGCCTCAAGCAGGTGCAAAACTCCTATCCAAATCACTCGAAATTCCTTTCACAGACGCCGACGCGAAAATGGTTGTGGATCTAATCACTCGATATCGATCCGCCGCTCCCTCCATTAAGACCAACATCAACCTGGAGAAGCAACTTCGCTACTGGACCAAGCGAAGTCTGGCCGAAGCGTATCAGCGGATGAATCAATCGCTCGCCGCACAACCTTTGATGGAAGAGCTCGTGGCGATGAAAGGCGACGACATATTGCTGGAAGATCTCCATCAACTCGCTGGCGCGGTGCAAGGCGGTTCCGGGCAACGAGTGATAGAAACGAAGATTCTCGGCGATGAAGCGGCCCAGCATTCCACCGCTCAATACTGGCTTGAACGCGCGAGCTATTATCATGGTCGGAAGGAGTATGACCGCGAGCGCGATTCCTATCGAGAGGCGCTGGTCGCACTGCGCGCAAAGAGCGACGCCGCTGCGTTGAACGAGCGTTTCAAGGTGGTCCAGTCATTCGCCTTCTTTCTTGACGAAGGGCACAACAAAGGGCACAACAAAGGGGACAACCGGAAGGAAGACAAACAGGAACTCGAGGAACTGCTGACAAACGAGTTGAGCAGCGTTCCGCCGGAAACTATCTATGCATTCCAGGTAGCGCGTTTGATTACGCGAAGCGAGCTGGAACTCGACGACCTGCGAAACTCCCTCCTGGCGAACCGTCCTTCGTTTTTGGCGCGGGTGCTCGGCGCGCGCAGTGAGTGGCAGCTCGACGAAGAGGCGTTGATCAAAGCTGTTGTGAACCGCGAGGCGGTTCCATCTAGTCTGAAAGAAAAAATCTGGTCCAGTCTGGAGTCTGTGGTTCGCGAGCCGGGTTCAACTCGCACGTATTTCCTCGCTGCAGCCATGCAGGACAGTAACGAATGGCATCGCGCGATTCCGCTTTGGCGTGGGTACATCGAGCACGCCTCGCCTGCCAACTGGGAAGGTTACAAAGCAGATGCAGCCGCCAGCTTATTCACCGCCTACTGTCGTACGAAACAATGGCAGGCGGCCGAGAAACTCTTGTTCGCACAGCCCGACTGGTTCTGGCGTGTTTTGCCGAAAGCGCTTGCTGAAGTTGCGGTCGTCGCCGCACAGCAGAACGCAGTCGACGATGCGATGCGATTATGGCGAATGAGCACGAACCTCGATCGACGAAATCTGGAGACTCTTCCGCAACTCGCTCAGACAAAGGCGAAACCACACCTGCTAGCGATGTACTTGAAGATGAAGAAGGAAGATCCCCTGTCCACCATTCCCGATCTCGCGCTCCGAGTTTTGCAGTAGCGCGTAATCCCGCGGATTTGTAGTCATTCCATAATTCCTTCAGGACGAATCTTAGGAGAGAATGGCCGGTATATGAAGAGCAGAAGCTGGCTGGCGTTTGTGTTACTGGTTTGCGTCGCGCTGACGTGCGCGATGAAAGTTGAAAGGAGCTTCAAAGGCCCGGTAGGTCTTCAGCTCTACAGTCTGCGCGATCAATTCAAGAAAGACGTCGGCGCCGCTTTGGACCAGGTGCGTGCTTTTGGCATCAGGAATGTTGAGTTAGCCGGCACTCATGGTCTCGCGCCTGAGAAGTTCAAAGCCCAACTCGACGCGCGCGAGCTCAAAGCTGTCAGCGGTCACTTTTCATATGAACAGTTGCGCGACCATATTGAAGACGTCGCTCGTGAGGCGAAGTCGTTAGGCCTTGAGTACGCGGGTTGCGCCTGGATTCCGCACGCCGATCCTTTTGATGAGAAGACTACCCGCGAGGCGGCGGCGGTGTTCAATCGCGCCGGCGAGGCTCTTGCGAAACACGGAATCAAGTTCTTCTACCACACTCACGGTTATGAATTTCGACCCTACCGCGAGGGTACGTTGTTCGACTTACTGATGGCCGAGACAAAGCCTGAATATGTGCGGATCGAGATGGACGTCTTCTGGGTGGTCCATCCGGGACAGGATCCGGTCCGGTTTCTCGAGAGATATGGAAAGCGTGTTGCGCTGATGCACGTTAAAGATATGAAGCGAGGCACGCCGAGCGGATTTACCGGACAGTCGGACGTGACGAACAATGTCGTGGTCGGTGAAGGAATCATCGACTGGCCCAATGTGTTTCGCGCCGCGAAGAATGCGGGTGTCAAGTGGTACTTCATCGAGGATGAGTCGCCTTCGTCTGTCGCTCAAATCCCGCAGAGTCTTCGTTATCTCGGGAGGTTGAAGTTCTAAATACGGTACGGACAAGTTGAATATGTCTCCGCTTTGGCATGTAGACGATCAAGCAGAACGGCTCGCGGAGCTCACGAGCGAGGATCGCGAGCTGAAGGAAGCTCCGCTGCGCCGCGACGTGCGCTCGCTGGGCCGGCTGCTCGGCGAAGTACTGAAAGAACAGGTTGGCGACAACTTGTTTTCAGCGGTTGAAGACTTGCGAGTGTTGTTGATTGAGCATCGAGAGTTGCGCGCGCAACCGGGACATGACGTTGGAAACGAGCAGCGGCTGATCGAACGTGCGCAGGGAATCGTGAGTCGTTTGAATATCGCCGAGGCGCATCAGATGGCGAAAGCGTTTGCCATCTATTTCGAACTGACAAACCTCGCCGAAACCAATCACCGCAAACGCCGTCGCCGCGCCGCGCAAGCCGCGCCCGATCTACCGGCCCAACCAGGATCGTTTCTCGGGACGCTGCGGCGCATGCGTGATGCCGGCATCACTCAACAGCAAGCACTCGAGTGGCTCGCGAAGATCGAAGTCATACTTGTCTTTACGGCCCATCCCACGGAAGTTGCGCGGCGTACCGTGTTATTTAAACGACAGCGCATCGCTGCCGAGCTCGAACAATTAGATCGTCTGCCGCTGACTGAAAGAGACGCAGAACAACACGAGCAGGCGATCATCGCTGAGATAACCGCACTTTGGCAGACCGACGAAGTACGGCGGCGCCGTCCGACAGTGACCGACGAAATCAGGATGGGCCTCGACTACTATCCGAGCGTTTTGTTCGAAACTCTGCCGGGTGTGTATGAGGAGTTGGCAGACGGTTTTCGTGAGGCCTATGGTGCAGACGTGCCTGCAAACGCGCTGCCTCGAGTGTTGCGCTTCGGTTCGTGGATCGGCGGCGATCGCGACGGCAATCCTTTGGTCATGCCCGCATGCACGCGAGACGCGTTGCAGATCGCTCGCGAAACGATTCTCAACTACTACGTCGAGCGAGTGAACGATCTGATCTGGCAGCTCAGTCCGTCAACTTACCAGGTTGAAGTGTCAACCGAGCTCTCAGCAGCACTTGATTCTTATGCAGCGACTGTGTCGGCGCCCGATCTCAATCCGGAGAGACATCCGCCGCAGGAGGTCTATCGGCGTTTTCTCGATTACGTGTTGGCCCGCCTGGTCCTCGCGCGAGACGACCGCACGAACGCGAATGCCTACAAGAACGCCGCTGACTTTCGCGATGATCTCAACGTCCCGCGTCAGAGTCTCTCGGCGAACGGCGGCGAGCGTGTCGCGAGGTTCTTGTTCGATCCTTTGCTGCGGCAGGTGGAAACATTCGGCTTCCACTTACACACGCTGGACGTCAGGGAACATGAGAGCGTCCACAGGCGTGCACTGCTCGAAGTCTCAAACGTCGTCGCAGCGAACGAGGCCGCGCTGCCGCCTGCGCCGTCAAAAGAGACTGCAAAACTGCTCGATTCATTGCGGATGGTCAGCGAATTGAAACGCGACTATCCGCCCGAAGCGATTCGCAGCTACGTCATTAGCGGCGCCGGGTCGGCTGCTGATATCACGACACTCGTATCGCTCGCTGAGTTGAACGGCGTGCAAGTGGCGTCTACAAACGGCGCCGATCCGGGCGTGATGCCGGTGCCGCTCTTCGAATCGATTGAAGATCTGCGTAACTGCCCCGCCGTCTGCCGGAGTTTGTGGACCAGTCGCGACTACGCTCGTCTGCTCGATTCGTGGGAGCGGCGGCAGGAAGTGATGCTTGGTTACTCTGATTCAAACAAAGACGGCGGCATGCTCACGAGCACGTGGGAAATTTTCAAGGCGCATCGCGCGCTGCACGAGGTGGCCGGCGAGTGCAACGTAAAGCTCACGTTGTTTCATGGCCGCGGCGGCACAGTCGGCCGCGGTGGCGGGCCAACTCATCACGCGATAATCGCGCAGCCGCAGGGCGCCTTCACGGGCCAGATAAAGATCACCGAACAAGGCGAAGTGATGAACTGGAAGTACTCGGATCGCATACTCGCCGAACGAAACCTCGAGCTGATGATCGCGGCTTCGCTTGAAGCACTGTCTCGTCCGGGTGACATCGAAGATTTAGACCAGGAGAGCGAAGCGGCGCTGGAGAGAATGTCTGCCGAGGCTTTTGACTTCTATCGAGAAAGGATCGCTGAGAACGAAGAAGTACTCACATATTTCGAGGAGGCGACGCCGGTCAAGGAACTGGAACACATGAGGATCGGGTCGCGGCCGACGCGGCGTGGAGGCCGAGGCGGTCTCAGTGAGCTTCGCGCGATTCCGTGGGTGTTCGGTTGGATGCAGAGCCGTCATGTTGTGCCGGCCTGGTTTGGAGTCGGCTTTGCTGTCGAACGTTTTTATGAAGCGAGTCCGAACAACGCCGCGTTGCTGGAAAGGTTGATGAAGCAGTTTCCGTTCTTCAGCGAGCTCATCGCGAATGTCGAGATCGGAATGGCGAAAGCTGACCTGTCGATCGCGCGTTTGTACGCAGGGTTGGTTTCAGATGGTGCGATGAGAGAGCGAGTGTTTGACATGCTGCTGGAGGAGTTTGAGCGGACCAGACGGGTGCTGCTGCGTTTGACCGGGCAGACCACGCTACTAGAGAACAACGCCGTGCTGGCGCGTTCGATACGATTGCGCAATCCGTACGTCGATCCGTTGAGTTTGATTCAGGTCGAACTGCTGCGCCGCAAGCGTGCGGGTGAAGACAGCGACAATCTCAACTACGCTCTTGCGGCAACGATCAACGGCATCGCCGCTGGATTGAGAAATACCGGCTGAATGCTGTTACTTTTGACAGTAGTTAGGTGTTAATGCATTGCGTACGATTTCGCAATGCGATCTGTAATAACCACATTAGCGACCATTTTCCTTACGACCGTGCTTTTGTGCACGGTTGCCCACGCGCAAAAGACGTCGGCCGCTCACGATAAGAACGTCGATTTCTCACAGTACAAGACGTTTGCATTCGATGAAGGCCGCGCGCGCAATCCGTTCGTGAACGCGTTGATAATCCAGGCGTTGGAACGCGAGCTCACCGCCAGAGGACTCACCAAAGTAACCGCCAATCAGGATCTGCGGGTGGTTTACGTGGCGGCGACTATGCCGAACCTCCAGGTCCAGAATGTGCCTTTTTATCACGTCGTCAATCCCGCCTACAGCGGCATGGTCGGCAGCGCAACGATGAACATGTGGGACGTTACGACGGGCACGCTCGTAATCGATCTTTTTGATAGCAAAACAGACAAGGTTGTCTTTCGCGGCACGGTAAACGAGGTGCTGCAGCGCGCTGCCAGTGCCGATTTGCAGGCCGACGCGAAGATGGTTTCAAAGCCAATCAATAAAGGCATCGAAAAGGTCTTCAAGAAGTATCCAATCAAACGAACGAGCAAGTGACGGCTTCCCGGCGTCGGACCACGACTGTGTCTACCCACACTGCCGCATGTGGGGTTAACCGCAAAATTAAACAGTAACCGCGCGTCTCCCCGCTGGGCCACTTCACGTCTCGCCCGGGCTCCTACATCTCGATAATCCCTTTCGAGATGAAACAGCTACGAATCCTCGACAAAAGAACGCTCATTGTAATTGCGAGTCTCACTTTGCTCGCGACC
>DASRIM010000361.1:0-4016 GCA_035649995.1 Pyrinomonadaceae bacterium
TCAACTGTAATCGGCTCCGCACGCTTGTTTTGCGCCTGGCGCCGGTACTTTTCTTTCGCTGAGCCTTCGTGGGTCTCGATGTTGTAGCCGATGACTGTCAGCCGGCCGCGCTGATTTTGGAATGGCTCAGTGATCGCGTCCAACTTTTTCTGAACGCGTTCGACAGTCGTGTCGATTTCTTTTCTGCGTGGGTCGATCTCCTGGTTAGCGGCTGTGACTGCGTCGTCGAGTTGTATGAATTCGGGGCTTTCTCTGATTTCCTTTTCGGTTTGTCCGGACTTGGCCTTGATACTGTCGAGGTAGCGCGTGTAGCGGCTCACGAACTCGCGCTGCATCGACTTCCATGGCCGCTGACCGAACGCTTCGTCCCATAGCGCCCACACGATGGAGATCGTCATCAGCAGCGCGCAGGCAAGCATCCAGCCGCTGGTCGATCGACTGACGATTGGATCGTGATCCGGTAACTCCCGGTCCCTTTTGACTAACGATTCGCCAGGTGCTGGTGAATCAGCCACGTTAACCCTCCTCAATCCTCATATGTTGAACCAGGGAGTCACCCAGACATACTTGATCGTCAACGCCAACCTTAAAATTAGTTTCACCGGCAACGCCAACAACACGCTCACCGCGAAAAACTGGAATGTCAGATACTGAAGCAAGCTGGTGCGCGCCAGGATCTTCTGCTCAAACTCATTCTTCGGAAACAGGTTCTCCTTGAAAGGACGCCGCAACCGGAGCCGCTTGAAGTCGACTGTCATCAGCCAGTGGAAAAACAGCGCGCCCACGATATAGAACCCGCCGACGACAAGCGCTCCAAAGATGATCTTCCCCGGCATACTCGTCAGCACCGGGCCCAGATGCAGGGCCTTACCGACGGCGCTGACTGCGATCATGTCGTGCAAGTCAACGTTCTTATCAAACACGACCGCGTTGTGGTCCCACGTCTGTCCCGGCCAAAACCAGATCCAACCAGGCCCGCGAATAAACGTGCCGATGACGATCAGGACGATCCACTGGAGGAAGCCGGCGCCGAACATCCAGAGCGCAAACCGCCGCTGCCTCAGCGTGTAGTAGCCGTTTCCAAGCGGGTTTGAGTCGACGTACGGAAAGACCATCAACCCGACCATGATGATCGACGGCATTACGACGCCCGCGATCCAGGGATCGAAGTAGACGAGCATTTCCTGAAGACCGAGGAAGTACCACGGCGCCTTCGACGGATTCATCGTCAGGTTCGGATTGGCGGGTTCTTCTAAGGGAGCGTTGAGCGTGATCGACCAGACAAACAGGATAACGGTCACAATCACCGTCGCCAGGAACTCCACGCGCACGAGGTACGGCCAAACGTGAATCTCGCGCGCCCAGCCCGGCCGCCACGGCTCGACTTTTCGGTGGTGCGTCTTCGCCAGCTTCGGATCCTTTTCGAGGTCCTCGATGAGACGGTCGTTGGCGACTGCCTGCTTGATCCCCAGCCACGTGAAAAACGGGACCAGAAACAGCATCGCTACAATCGGAACGTTGTCAGGCGCTGAAGAGATCTTCCAGAGCTGGTGCCAGTCGTGGACGTTGATCGCCCAGAGAACGGCGATCAGCAGCAGCGCGCCCCAGATGGTCCATTTGTTAATGAATCTTTTCATCAACTATTTCTTCTTTGCGATTGCCTTCATTTCGGATTCGAGCACGACCGGCGCCGGTCCCGAGATGCCGCCGTCTTTTCGAATACGCCAGAAGTGGACTGCCATAAAGATCGACGCCACGAGCGGAATGCCGATGCAGTGCCAGATGTAAGAACGCAACAACGCATTCGCGTCCACAATCGAGCCGCCGAGCAAACCGAAACGCACGTCGTTATAAGCCGTCATGCCGAGCTGAGGCCCGAAAGGGCCGTCGTGACCCAACATCGGAGTGGCGCGTGCCATGTTCGTGCCGACTGTGACCGCCCAGAAACCGAGCTGATCGTCCGGCAGCAGGTAACCCGTAAACGACAGCAACAGCGTCAGCACCAACAGCACGACGCCGACGCACCAGTTGAACTCACGCGGGCGCTTGTATGATCCGGTCAGCACCACGCGGAACATGTGCAGCCAGGTCGTGATCACCATCAGGTGCGCCGCCCAACGATGCATGTTTCTCAACAACTTACCGAACGGAACGTCATGTTCCAGGTAAAGTATGTCGCGGAAAGCGTCGGCTTTCGTCGGGTGGTAGTAAAACATTAAGAGGACGCCGGTAAACGTCAGCACGATAAAAAGATAGAACGTGATGCCGCCCATGCCCCAGGTGAAGGGATACCGCACGGCGTCGCGATTGATCTTGGCCGGATGAAGGTGCAGGAAGACGTTCGAAAGAATCGCCAGCGAACGGTTTCGCGGATCGGAACGATCGTGCGAGACGCGAAAGATCGATTTCCAGAGCTGCGTGTCCTGCGGATTGGAGTAGCCTTTGGCCTCTTCGATAGCGCGCTCTTTCAGCGCGCCCGCGCCTTCCTTGACCCTCGACACGAGGCCCTTGTCGCCTTCTTCACCCGCGGTAAGTTGTTTGGGTTCTTTTGGATCCGGACTATCTGCCACGACGATTCATCCCTCGGAATTAAACGCTGATGTATGCGCCCTCTTCGTTAAACTCGGTCGGCTCGCCTTTTGGCCATTTATAAAGGGTGCCGATGTCGACTACGATCTGACCTTCCGGATCGAGCGTTACCTTCGCGCGGTCCATCGGACGCGGCGCGGGTCCTTCGAAGTTAATGCCTTCGCTGTCGTAACCACTGCCGTGACACGGGCATTTGAATTTGTTTTCGCTCGCTTTCCAGTCGGGTGTGCAGCCGAGATGGGTGCATACAGCATAAATGACGAACAACCGGTCAGAGGTGCGCGTCACCCAGATGCGATACTGCTGCTGCCACTTGGTATCGACGCCCAGCGCATAGTCGTTCGGCGATCCGATGCGAAACGTCGGAGACGGCTCGAGGATGGACCGCGGCAGAAAGAACCGCACGAACATGAGGAAGAACGTGATGAGCGCACCGGCGACGGTGGCCCAGACGATCCGTCGTCGCATCTTGTTTACCGGGGGGTCGGATGCTTCCACCGTTGTCGCCGCTGCTGGTTTCGCCGGTGCAGCCGCCCGCGGCGAGGCGCTGACCGCTGGCGCGCTTGCAGGCGTGATTTGATCGGCTTGACTATCCAAGTCGAAACCTCCGTCTAAATCAAATCCTGATTGCTAGGCGTTGCGAACTTCCCGTAGGTACACTTCGACTTCACTAACAGAGAGGAAGATTATACAACTCCCCCTCGAACAGGGATCACTCTCTGCGCAGCGAAGCGAATTTTTTGCTTAAACATGAAGAGCGCCGCACCTATCAAACAAAATATAATGTGGTCGGCGTGCTATTTATACCCTGTTTCTCGATAAGCTGGCAAGAAGTTATTAGGAGTTTGCGAGTTGCAAAAGACCCGCGTCACCATCTACTCACGTCCCGGTTGCCACCTCTGCGACGAGGCGAAGACCGCCATTGAAAATTCGAACTGCTCCGATCGCTTTACGCTCGAAGTCGTGAATATCGAATCTGATGAAGAGCTGCTAAAGAAATATAAGTATGACATCCCCGTCATTTTGATCGACGGTGTTGAAGAATTTATACACCGCGTTGATCCGAAGGAGTTCAGGCGGCGGATTATGGGCGGTTGAAATGAAGCTCGGTGCTGAGCGCCTGGATGGATTGAAACAGCTTCTCGCGCTCGTTTTCGTTAGTCGACTGCCGGTAAGCCATAACCAGATCCTTCAAACCCGCCAGGTCTCGATATAAGCCCGCATTTTCGATTGGCGGCGTCAGATACGAAATCAACTCGGCGTACGAACGCCGCTTCGCGATCGATCCTTCCGAAGGATTGTTCACGCTGTAGACGTAGAAGTTCGGCAACTCGTCGATGAGCCGGTCAGGCCAGCACTCGCCTGACAATCCGATCTGTTTGCCGGGCATGAACTCGAGCGCGCCGTGCGTGCCGAAGTGAATCACG
>DASRIM010000362.1:0-17227 GCA_035649995.1 Pyrinomonadaceae bacterium
TTTGTGTTTCTCGCCGGCACGGGCGCTTACTTGCAGTTTGCGCGCGGCAAAAGCAAAGGCGAGTTGTCGCGTTTCCTCGTGACGCGCGGGCTCTGGTTGATCGTGCTCGAAGTGACGGTTGTCAGGCTGCTGGTCACATTCAACTTCGACATTCGTTTTATCGGCATGTTGCAGGTGATCTGGGTGATCGGAGTGTCGATGATCGTGCTCGCCGCTCTCGTTTACTTGCCGGTGAAGTTTGCCGGCGCTTTTGGGCTGGCGATGATCGCGATCCACAACCTGTTTGACGGCTTTCAGGCGGCGAGCTGGCGCGGGCCGGAGAGTCCTTTGCCGAGTCTCGGCGGTAAGTTGTGGATACTCCTCCATCAGCCGTTTGAAGCGATACCCGTTTGGGGTTTTCCGAGCCCGGTCGTGTTTGTGATCTATCCGCTGGTTCCGTGGATCGGCGTGATGGCGGCGGGTTACGCGTTCGGCGCGCTCTATCGCCTGGACGCGCACAGACGGCGGCGCTGGCTCGTGATGATCGGCGGAATCGCGACGGCCTTGTTCGTGATTCTTCGCGCGGTGAATGTTTACGGAGATCCGTCACCGTGGTCTAAACAATCGAGCGGCGTCTTCACGTTGCTTTCGTTTTTGAATACTACGAAGTATCCGCCGTCGCTTCTGTTTCTTTTAATGACGCTTGGTCCGGCAATCCTTGCGCTTGCGCTTTTCGAGTCTCGACTGACCGGCGGCGGCGTGGTGCGCCGGTTTTTCGTGACGTTTGGGCGCGTGCCGCTGTTTTTCTACTTGCTGCAATGGCTGACCGCGCACGTCATTTCGATATTGCTTCATCTGGCGTTTGGCAAGCCGGTCGGATGGTTGATGCAGTCTCCAGTTGACGCGTTCAGCAGGCCGCCCGAGAGCGTTGGATTCAATCTCGGCGTGGTCTATCTCTGCTGGATCGCCGGCGTGTTGCTTTTGTATCCGCTCTGCAAGTGGTTTGCGGGAGTGAAAGCCAGAAGACGCGAGTGGTGGCTGTCGTACCTGTAAACGGCTAACCGACGAATTCCTTCAACTCACGAAACAACTGGCCCAACTGCGCCGGCTGGTAGTTGGCGTTCAGGCCGCTCGGGTTCGGCAATACCCAAACAATCGTGCTGCCGATCATTTCGTTCTGACGGCCCACTGTTGCCTTAGGTTGATTGAACGCGGTGCGATACGCGCCGACGCCCAGCACCGCAAGTACGCGAGGACGAAAGCGAAGCACCTTCTTCCGCAACTGCTCTCCGCCCGCGACGATCTCTTCTTTCGTCAACTGGTCAGCCGATGCGGTCGTGCGCGGCACGACGTTGGTGATGCCGTAACCACTCTTCAGCAGTTCGCGTTCATCAAACGGCGACAACACGCGATCGGTGAACCCGCCGGCGTGCAGCGCGGGCCAGAATCGGTTCCCGGGGCGTGCGAAATGATGACCGACCGCGGCGGTGTAAAGACCCGGATTGATGCCGCAAAAGAGCACGCGCAAGTCAGGCGCGATGACGTCGGGGACAGTCTTGTCGGTAGCGGCGAGGAGTTGCTGTTTCGTTGGTTTCCACGGAGTGGTCACGAGTGAGGATCAATAAACCTCGAAGTGTGTCTGTCGCTTCGTGCTTTGCTTGGAGATTCGGTCGATGACCGAGACTTGTAGCAGATAACGTCCGGGTTGCAGTCCACTCAGCGGAATCTCCGCAGCGTAAGGCAAGCGCGTGAGATCGGTGACGGCGTCAGCGCTGATCTTTCTCAACGCGGTTGTGATCACGGGCTGATCGTCGCGTATGACCTGGACCTGGACCGCAGTGTCGGGCTTCTGATCGGCCGGCGCAAGCGCGGTGTTGTAAACGAACAGCAGAAACCGCATCGTCGACTCGCGCCCGAAACGATGACTCGCGCTTAGCGCTACTGGACCATAGCCTTCCGAATTGGAAACGTTTGTTACCGTCGACTGCGTGCGTTCACCCAGCAGCAAACTGCTCATCGTCAACTGCTTCTTGGTGAGATCGGGTATGTCCATCCACGCGTGCGCGCTGCCGATGCGGCCGCTCTTTTCGTCGCGCACCGCGGCCCGCACCTGGTGCAGCCCCGGTCCGAGTTTTGCGGGATAGGTGAACGTGATGTCGCGCTGCGGCTTGGTGGATTCCGTAACGATGATGCGCTCGAGAAAACTCGTCTTTGCGACTCCTTTGTCGTCATAGAAAACGCCGCTCAGGTCCACGATTGCCTGTGTCTTTCCGTCAGGCTGTTGACCAAACACCAGAAACTCACCGGGAATCTGAATGGACGTGGCAAGCGTTGGTCCTTTGCCGGCGACGTCGTAGTAGTCGGCGCTCATGAGGATCGGCAGACTTCTCTCCGGATAGGGCGCCGCGATCGAGTCGCGCAACTTTGCGGGAACAGTTTTATTCGCTGCCGAAGGAGAGGGCGACGCATTCGCGTCCGGCTTCGCCGATGCGACCGCCGGCTCGGGATCGACGTCGTAGAATCCTTTGCGAACTCTCACCGTCAGATTCGAGCGGTTGACCAGGCGGACTTCGAGGCTGCGAAAACGTTTGTGCTTTTGAGCTTCAGCGTCGGGCTTCCACGCGAGCAGGTAGTACGCCGACGTTTCCTGCATCGCCGGCGCGAAACCTTTTGAGAGATCGTTGGTGTTGAATATCGCTTTGCCGCCGGTGTCGGCTGCGAGGGCGTACATTCCGTTTTGTGTTGCAGTCAATTCGCCATGCTGCGAGAGAGCGAGACGTGCGCTCGGATCGAACGCGACGTCGGAGGCTGCGTCCGGCACGCCCGTGACCAGCCCGCGCGCGTCGATCGAATAGATGACGACGCCACTCCTGGCTGCGGCATTCGTGATATCTCGGACTTTGGAGATAGCATTGCCTTCGCGATTCTCGATCAGGAACCCGCCGGAAAGGAAGAACACGACCTTGCGTCCGGGCAGTTTGTTCGCGGTGCGTATGAGATTCTCGAGTCCGGTCAACGTATGCGAGTTGAAGATGGCGCCCTGGGCCAGCATCGACCGGGCGCGCCCGCGCACGATCGCCGCGGCAGTTTCGCGCGACATTCCCGGGTTTTGGCGAATGGTTTCAGAGACGAAGAAATCCAGGACGTCTCTATCGTTGCGCTCGATGAGCACGCCCTGGTACTCACTCATCGGCGGGCGATCCATGTCGCGGACTGAGTACACTCGCGGGTTGAGCCGGCCCACCGCCGCCCGCAGGACCGTGCGATCGTTCGTCAGTTGTTGTAGAAACCCGATCTGTCCGGTGGCTGAGGCTATCGCGACCTGATCGTTCTGGCCCATCTCCTTTTCGATGAATTGGGAGATCGCTTTTCGGGCCATCGGGAAGTCTGCCGCGGTCATGTGAAAATCGTCCACGTAGAAGAAGACGATGCGGCCGCGGTCGAGCGGCACTGGACTTTTGGTGTTGACGGTGGTGGCGCCGCGCGCGGCCGCGAGTTGACTCTCCTCGTCGCTGCCGGCTGTGATAACTTCAAACCCCTCGATCGGGCGCGGCTTGCCGTCGATGCGGAGCTCGAAGTTGTCGCGAGTGAGATCTTTGACGAATTTGCCCTGCTTGTCGAAGACCATCACGTCCGTCTGGACGAGCTCAGTGTAAACGCGTACAACGTCGTCAGGGGAGCGCGTTGGTTGTGGTTGAGGTTGCTGCGCCTGGGCCGCCGAGCCGAGTGTCAGCAAACATATCGTCAGCAGACTGAGCTTCAGGACACACGCAGACAGCGGATACTTTGCGGACCGGAAACAGTTGCGGACTCCAACCATAGTTTAATAGGGTTTCGACTAGCGGGGTGACGAGGTATAACTATGTACCAGATGCGGTTGTTGCGCAATCCCCTATTTGCATTACGGCCCCGCAAATACCGAAACTTTGGATTTCCCTCTACAAATGGCAGCTAACGAAGTCACAGTAAAGCTCGATAACGTGCGCAAGAGTTTTGGTGAATTTACGGCCGTGAAGGATCTCAGTCTCGCGGTCCGGGCGGGGCGCGTGTTTGGCTTGCTCGGACCGAACGGCGCGGGCAAAACGACGACGATTCGGATGATCGTCAACATCACGGCGCCCGACTCAGGCACGATCGAATTGTTCGGCCGCAAGATCGATTCGCAGTTGCAGAACCGCATCGGTTATCTGCCGGAGGAGCGCGGGCTTTACCGGCGCATGAAAGTCGTCGATCAATTGCGCTTCTTCGCGGAGCTGAAAGACGTGCGCGGCCGGGACGTCGAGACAAAGATCGACGAGTGGCTGGCCCGCGTCAAACTTTCCGAATGGAAAAGCAAGAGATCGATGGAACTGTCGAAGGGCATGCAGCAGAAGATACAGTTCATCACGGCGGTGCTTCACGACCCCGAACTGCTGATTCTCGACGAACCATTTTCCGGGCTCGATCCCGTGAACGTCGAGCTGCTGAAAGAGATCGTGCTGGAGCTTAAACGCAGCGGCAAGACGATCATCTTTTCCACGCACCAGATGGAAGTGGCGGAAAGGATCTGCGACGACATCTGTCTCCTGAATCGGTCGGAAAAAGTCTTCGAAGGCAGTCTGCGCGAGATCAAGCGCAGCTTCGGGCGCAACGCGGTTGCGGTCCGTTGCGAAGGCGGTGACGGAGTGTTGGACGATCCCACGTTGGTGAGCAAAGTCGTGCGACACGCGGACGAAGCGCAGGCGCTGCTCGCGCAGGGAGCTGACGCCCAGGTGTTGCTGCATCGATTGATCGCTTCCGGTGCGACTATCGGAAAGTTCGAGATGATCGAGCCGAGCTTGAACGATATCTTCATCACGAAAGTCACGGGCAACGAATGAGAAAGTTTCTGGCCATAGTCAAACGCGAATACATGCAGCGCGTGCGCGCGAAGATGTTCATCGTCTCGACAATCGTTTTGCCCCTCGTGATGTCGCTCTTCGGGATCGTTCCGGCGCTGATTCTCAACATTGAGGCCGGTGGACCATTGCGAGTGGCGGTCGTGGACCAGACAGGGAAGATGTACGCGCCGCTGCAAGCTGCCGTACTTGGGGAGGAGGCGACTGAAGGAGTCAATCAACAGCCAGCTCCCAATGCCGCCGGGGAGAATGCGAGCCGTGGTCCGCGAAACGCCGGGCAGTTCGGTGGATCGAAGAGCTTCCAATTGACGGAAGTGAAAGTAGAAGGCCGCTCCGCTGAGGAAGTGAGGGCCGAACTGGCTAACCGCCTGCGCGCGAAGGATCTCGACGGTTACCTGATCCTGCCGCCTGACCTTCTGACTTCCGGGCAGGCGGAGTTCTTCAATAACAATCCCGGCGACGAGCTGTCGAGACGGTTGCTTCAGTCGTCGTTGAATCGCGCTGTGCGCGAGCAGCGTTTGGTGGAGGCGAAGGTCGATCTCGAAACCAGAAGAGACCTGTTCAAGAACGTCGAGCTCGAATCGGTAAAGATAGGCGCGACGGGTGAGGAGCGCGACTCCGGCGGCGGTTTCGTGTTGGTGTTTGGCGTCGGATTCATCATGTACCTGGCAATCCTGATGTACGGGCAGGTGATCCTTGGCGCGGTCATCGAAGAGAAGGAGACGCGCATCGCCGAGATCCTGTTCTCGTCCGTGAAGCCGTTCACGTTGATGATGGGCAAGCTGGTCGGCGTGTCGCTGGTGGCGCTGACGCAACTGTGTATCTGGGCCACCGCTTTCGCGGCGTTCGCGCTGTATGGCGTGAGTCTTTTGGCGTCACGCGGAGTTAACGCCAGTATTCCGTCGATTCCGTTTTCGCATTACATCTACTTCGGATTGTTTTTCCTGCTCGGCTACTTCATCTACGCCACGATCTACGCGCTCGTTGGATCGATGGTGACGACGGCGCAGGAAGGCGGGCAGTTGGCGATGCCGATCATTCTCATTCTCGTCGTCAGTTTCTATCTGTTCCTGCCGGTGAGCCGCAGCCCGGATTCGAACTTCTCGTTTTGGGTGTCGATGTTGCCGTTTTCCGCGCCGGTCGCGATGCTGGTGCGGATTGTGACGCAGACGCCGCCGTTCTGGCAGATCGCGTTGTCGCTGTTGATTGGGTTTAGCAGCGTGCTTTTGATCATGTGGGTGGCGTCGCGTGTTTATCGCGTCGGCATGTTGATGTATGGCAAGCGGGCCTCGCTGCCGGAAGCGTGGCGCTGGATGCGACAGGCTTGACGCGAATGATCGAGATCGAGAAAAAGTACCGGCTGACGAAACGGCAGCGAGATGATGTGTTGCGGCGGCTCGAGGAAGTTGGCGCACGCAGGCGTGGCGAAGAGTTTGAGGAGAATACGCTGTATCGCGGCGGTGCGTTGAAGCTTGGCAGTTCGGTGTTGCGTTTGCGGCGGGCTGGAAAGAAAGCGTTGCTGACTTACAAGGAACGTCTTCCAGGGCCTTCGTCGATCAAGCATCAGCGTGAAGACGAGACGGTCGTCGCCGATCCGGAGGCGATGGAGGCGATTCTCGACGCGCTTGGTTTCACACGCGCGCTCGTTTACGAAAAGCGCCGGCAAACGTGGCGGCTCGGGAAAGCTGAGATCGTCGTCGACGAGCTTCCGTTCGGTCTCTTCATGGAGATCGAAGGAAGCGAGGACGAGATCAGGGCCGTCGAACGCGCGCTCGCTGTTAAAGGTCTGCGCGCCGAGCACGCCACGTATCCTCAACTTGCCGAGAAACATGGGAAACGGTTTGGCGATCTGATCGAGGCGCGGTTTTAGTTTACGCGCCGGAATTTGTCCGTTTCCCAGTCACATTTTTCGTCACTCATCTGTTTGCTGTTGTCAGTTTCCTAACAAAATTCGACGTTTTTGCTGGGCACGTGGGTTGAACAACAGGCGCCTGGGGTTGAATCTCTCGGGTGCCTGAATGTTCCTGATACTGTCTCTCTTCCTTTTCGCCGCCGCCGCGATGGTGCTCCACGAGCTGGGGCACCTCGCCGCGGCCAGGCGCTGTGGCGTGGCTGCGTCGGAGGTCGGGCTGGGAATGGGCCCGACGCTGTTTGCGGTTCGTGTTGGCGGCGTGCGTCTGAGCTTCAGGTTGCTGCCGGTCGGATCGTTTGTGATGCTTGACGGTGGCGCGTTGCAGGAACGATCCGCGCGCGAGCAACTGTTGGTCCATCTGGGCGGCATCATCTTCAATGTCGCTGCCGGGTTGATGGCGTATGGGACGATGTTCGGCTGGTTGAATCTTCTGCTCGCGGCGGGGAACCTTCTGCCGCTTTATCAGCACGACGGTTGGAAGTGCGGTGTGGTGATCATGCGCGCGCTTTTGCAGCGGAAGAGTCAGCCTGCGGAGCGGGCGTTTACATTTTCTGGCGGGTTCGTCAGTCTCGTTATTGCGTGGGTTGTGCTGCGAATGTTTGTTTGATCCGTGTGCCCAGGTGTGGTGAGCACACGGATTCGTCTTTCCTACTTCTTCACCGAAACCCAAACAGTGTAGGTGCTTCCGTCGAACAGGCTGGCGCGGAGTAGCCACGTGCCCTGGCCGGTGTTGCCGAGACCTTTCGTGCTCAGGTTGAAGTGCCACTCCGTGCCGGTCAGGCGGAACTGGTTGCCGGTTGTCGCCGCATCGGTTGGAGTTGCGTCGATCGGATCTTCGAACGTTGTCGAGTTGCTGTATTTGATTGCTTGCAGCGTGTGAATGCCGGTCACCAGTGGTTGGCCGAAGCAGATCGCGTTGAACTTCACGGGGATCGTGCTGTTCAGCTTGAACGACCGGACGGGGTTCGCGAAGCTGCCGCCTGTGCCGAGCTCGACTGCGCCGCCGATTGGGGAGAGGAAGCCGTTGAAGGCGCTGCACGCGGTCAATACTGTTACTGTGCCGTCGACGTACGTGATGTTGTAGTTGCCGGAGACGGCGTTTTCGCACTTCGTCGGGTAGGTGCCGATGAGCGAGCCGACGGTGTAAGTGGTGGAGCAGGTTGGCTGAGTCGTCAAGTCGTTTTGATCGTCGCCGGCGACGAAGCCGCTGTAGCTGGCGGTGATCGTCGGGACTGGATCGCTGAAAATAATCGTGTGACTCGACGCGGTTATCGTCAGGGACGCTTTGTTGACTGTGAGCGAGCCGTTGACATAGGTGATGCTGTAGTTCGTCAGGCCGGTTCCGACAGCAGCGCTGGGAACGATGTTGTACGGCGAGCCCGAAACGGGTGCTCCGGCGGCAGCGCCGGCGCTGGTGAGGGTGATGCTGGCGACGGTGTCGGCGTTGACGAGACCGGCGACTGAGAAGTCGGTTGATGGAGTGGTTTCGTCGAACACGACCGTGTCGCCGTAGGTTTTGGTTTTGCTGCTGGCCGTGATCGTTAAAGCTTTCGGATCGACGGTGAGCGAGCCGTTGACGTAGCTGATGCTGTAGTTTCCGAGACCGGTGCCGGCGGCATTGCTCGGAATGATGTCGTAGGGCGAACCTGCGACGGTCGCTGTAGCAGCGGCGCCGGTACTGGTGAGGGTGATGCTGGCGACGGTGTCGGCGTTGACGAGACCAGCGACAGAGAAGTCAGTTGATGGACTGGATTCATCGAAGACGACGGTGTCGCCGTACGTCTTCGTCTTGTTGCTCGCCGTGATCGTCAGCAACGCAGCGTTAATCGTTTGCGTTTGAGTAGCGCTCGTCAGACCGCTTGCGGAAACAGTGATGTCGTGCGTGCCGTCGCCGCGTCCGGTCGCCTTGTAGAAGAAACTAGCCGAGTTGTTGCCGGTAGCGATCAGCACACTCGTGATCGGCGTCGTACAACCACTGTCGCTGTAGAACGCACCAGCACCTCCAGCGCCGAAATTCCCGCTGGCAAGATTGACGGTCGTATTGCTCGTAACGTTAGTCGCAACATTGCTCGCGTTCTGCGTTTGAATACTGATCGCCGGCAAACACTGCGCGTAAGTCCCGTTATGATCGCCCGTCGTGAACGCAAGCTTCGTCGGCCCCGCCGGAACATTAACCGTCACTTGCGGATCCTGCCCGTGCTGATTGTCGAACGTGTACGTCTGAGTTGAAGCCGGAGACGGCGCCGTCGCGTTGCTGTAAGTCAACGTGAAACTCGTGTTATTGGCGCACGTACCGGTCGCCGGCGCCGGCGGAGACTGTCGAATGGTTACGACCATGCCGCTAATGTTCTGCAAGGAAACATTACACGGACTTGGTCCAACACCTGCGACTGTAACCTGACCTGGCCCCGCACCAATCTGCGGCGCGGTCCAACCAGCCGGAATCGTAAACGTAGTGGTTTGCACGTTACCTGCATTCGTTGCCGTGAACGTCCAAACGAAAGTATTCGTGCTACCCGGCGAAACCGTTTGCGTTAGCGGCGTCACGTTGAAGTTGTTCGAGTCAGTAAACGTCGTCTGTGCAGTGATGCCGGACGTCAACCCGCGTGCGCCGACGATGAACTTCATGTTCAGGTCGTAATCCATCACCACATACTCGCCGCTGAAATTTCCATTACCATCGGCGGTGACGTCGAAACCTCTCTCCTGCGCCGTGTGCGGATCTTCGTGAATCTTGACCCTGACAACTTCACCAGCCTGAAAACCGCGCCCGCTAATGATCGCAGTCTCACCCGGAGCGTAATCCAACTTGTCAGTCGTGATCGCAGCCGCAGAGCTCGACAACACCGCACTCGAGCTCAGAAACGCACCCGCACCGTTCACACCGCCAACCACTAACGCCTCTCCGCTGAGCTCGGAAATCGTATGGCCCGAACGATCGAACAACGCATCCGCAGCGCCCGTATGAAACAGCGCGGCACGCGTTTGCGACGCGAGAATCTGACCGTGCAGACCGGCGCACGGATCGCTCTCCGGAAGCACGTGCGCGTAAGCTCCAAAACCTTCCCAAAGCGGATCGTAAATCTCCATCGACCGATCGTTGTTGCCGCCGATGATCTGGACCTTGCCGTCAAACAGAACACGCAAATGCGGACGCACACGCGGTAACTTCAACGTGCCGTCAATGGTCCAAAACGTCGAAGCCGTAGTGTCGAACATCTCTCCCGAAGCAAGCGCGTTGCCACTGCCGTCGCGTCCACCGACGACCAACACACGGCCATCATTCAACAACGCCGCCGAGTGCATCGAGCGCGCTCCGCTCATCGCACCCACTGCCACAAACGCCGTCCCCGCGGAGTTGAGCATCTCAGCGCTGCCGCTCGCATCGCCGCCCGCCACAAACAAACGTCCATCAGCAAAAAGCGTCGCACTGTGACCTGCACGCGCAACGCTCATCGACGGACCACTCGAAAAACTTCCGGTGGCCGGATCGAAGATCTCACTCGTCGCCAGCGACCCCGCACCACTGCGGCCGCCCGCGATCAACACGCGCCCGTCCGCAAGCAACGTAGCGGAGTGATCGACGCGCGCGGCGCCGAGATTTCCCGCCGCCGAGAACGTTCCCGACGCGGGATCAAACAGTTCCGCAGCATTCAAAACACCGGTCGAGTTTTCACCGCCGGCGATCAACACGCGGCCGTCCTGAAGACGCGTCGCCGTGTGGCCGCGTCGTTCCGTCGCCATGCTCGAACTCGGAGTGGTGGTAGTCGCACTGCCGGCGATCGTCGCCAGCGAAACTGAAATGACGAGCGCTATAAAAATAGAGGTGAGTAAACGGGAGTATCTAGGGGCAGACATTCTCTGGGCTCCTAACGTCAGCAAACGGGAATTGGATTTATCCGTGCTTCGTATAGACCGCAGGAACACTTTGGCCCACCGCACAAGGAACACGGATATAGAAAGACGATCCCCTTGTGCAAAGACCAGGCCATGAGGCAGCCATGACTTAAACGCGAATAGTTAAGGACTTACACGTAGACAGTGGAGGCAGTCACTGCTCGCCAGCGCTCAGTTGTTGCAAGCGAACGCTGCAAAAACGAAGAGCGCCAACGGTGTTTTCCGCCGGCGCCCTTCGTGAAACAGTAGCTCTGCGAAGGCGATTTACAGAGTCACTAATCCAAAGCCCGAGTAGATCATCAACGCCAAACGTGCCAGGAAAACCGAAACTTCCGATCGTGGCCTGACGGCCGCGTTCAGAGATTTCTGCGCCTGAACCGCTGGAGCTGATGCAACCGGCCCTTCCGTGTAACAGACCACAAACGTGTCTGTGTTGCTTGGGCAGGACGTCGCGGAACTGTCCGTGACGCTAACTGTGTAAGTTCCTGGTCCAGTCAGCGCCAGATCCGCGGAGTTGCCGCCCACCGCAACGCCGTCTTTCTTCCATGAGAAGGTGTACGGCGCGGTGCCTCCAGTGACGGTTGCGTGCAGATGGGCCGTCCCCGCGCACGCATCTTCGAGGCTGATCTCCACCGAGGGATTCGGGTTGATCTTGATCGTCATCGTGTCGGTGGCGGCGTTGCACGATCCCGGCGGATCGTTTGTCGTCAGCGTGAGTGTCACGGAACCGGCGGCGATCTCGGCCGCTGACGGCGTATAGACGGCGTTCAGCGTGTTGGCATTCGGATTGAACGTGCCTCCGCCGCCGCTCCACGTCCCACTCAACGCGGCGCCGCTGATGCTACCCGCCAGTGTCACGTCCGGATCAGCCGCGCACACTTCCTGATCCGCGCCGGCGTTGGCGTTAGCCTTCGCCGAGACAGTCAGGTCGACGCTGCTAACTGCGTCGTTACACGATGGTCCGGTAACGGTGAGCACTGCTCTTACCGTGCCGATGCCGTTGAGTGTGATCACCGGATCCTCGTCGCTTGGGTTGACGATACTCGCGGTGGTCGTGCTGTTGCCGGCGTCGATCGTCCACGTACGACTTCCGCCCGTTGGCACAGTCGACGAGGCATTCGTTTGAAAGGCGAAACCGGAGGTCTCACACTGCTCCTGGTTTGTTCCTGCTGCCGCGGCTGGTTGTTGATGGACGCGCACAGTCGCGGGGCAGGACGAACTTCCGCCGGCGTTTGAGGCGTTAAGTGTGATCGTGTAAGAGCCGGCGCCGCTGGTCGTGACGTCGGCCGAGATCGTTCCATCGGAAGGATCGGTGTCGGAGTTGCTGATGAAGGCATTCGAGCCACCGCTATTCACAATCTGGAACGAGTAGGTCAAATTTGCGTTCGCGGCGCCTTGAAGCGCGTGATGGGTCACGGCCGGAAGGTCGCACACGTCGATGTTGTCGTTCGTGAGAGCGCACGGCGGAGGCGCTTGCACGGCGGCTGCCGACAGTGATCGATCCTGATTGCCGCCGCTGCCGTCGAGGGAGATCAGGCGAGTATGGTATGGCGAACCGCTGATGCCGCTCGCCGAATTGCCCGCGCCCCAGTCTAAGGCCCTCGCGATGTGTCCGCCCCACGCCATCACGACCGTCGAGGTGTTAGCAGTGAAGTTAACGGTGATGCGGGTGGACGATTGAGCCAAGGACAAGTCGCCCTGCGGATTCGTGTAAACCATGCTGTTGATGGTTCCGTTGTACATCGTCATCCGCCGTTGGGCCAGAGCCAGGAAATTAAAGAACGTTGCAGACGCGCCGACTACCGGTGGATTGACGCCCGTTGGCGCTGGTATATCAAACGTCGTAAAGCTCGCGGGATTGCAGCCGGGCACGATGTCTTCCGGATGGTTTGCCGGGCCGCACGGTTCGACGGTTTCACTAATCCGCTGGTAGTGGGTGATGAAGTCGATTGCGTTCGCGTTACTGTGCTTCACGTCCCATTCAATGACTACCGAGTGATTGCCTACAGTCAGATTCTGCATCACTAAACGATATGGAATCGACTGACCTTCCTGGTAGTGGGCGTTGGAGGCGCCGGCGTTTCCGTTGACCCAGTCGGCGGGGTTGTCACATGAGTTCGGTACTGTTTGATCGCAGCCGACGCCGCCGTTGCGGACCTGATTGAGGTCCGCCGAAGCGGGTTTGAAAGGCGCCATCATTGTGGGAATCGAGCTGTTGGCAACATTCGCAGTATCGGGCTGGGAGGTCGCTGCTGTTTTGTTGCCGGTCGTATTGTTTGATCCGGAACGGGAGGTGGCAGAGCCACTAAGACTCCAGATCAAAAGGGAGAGAACACCCGCGATCAACAAGAATGTCCTCAGGTGGACTCGAGAGAGGACGAGTCGGGTTCGTATAGAGCTATTCATTTGATTCTACTCCTTGAAAGGCCGGCTCCTCCGCGGGTGCGTAACACCAGTCGAACTTACCGGTAGTGCATGAGGTATTTATGCGGCCATCGGGCGCGAAGTCCGCACAGGGTTTGTTTCAAGCAGGGGGTTGTTGAAACGTGAAGATTCAGGTTGGGACGTTGAAAGAGTCTTGCATTTCATAACTACCTACCTGGGCTCAATTGGAGAGGAGGGTGAATTCTAGGAGCGGAATTTTTTGGCAACAACGCACAAAGCTGCCGATTTTTGAGGGCAGGATCGTTGACTTTTGTGATGGCAGTAATCTGCTGGGGAGCTTTGAACCACATCCGTGATTACGCAGATAGAAAACACGGATGCGTTTGTGATACCGGAGGGCCCGGACGGCGCCGGGCCCCCTTTGGAAGCACCGCGTCGGGTTGAACTCTCGGGCGCCGTCCTCTCATTTCCAGCACCCGGGTGAACCTGCGGTGACTTCCACGGCGCAAGGTCATCACCGTCACGCCCGCACCGTGCGCGTACGAGGCGATTCGATGAGACCCTGCACCACCTGAGCTACTTGCGACAGAGGCTTGGGCTTTCGCAGGAAAGCATCTGCTCCAGCCCGCCGCGCCTCTTCTTCTACTTCAGGCGAACCGTACGACGTGAGCACAACGATTCGCGTTTCCGGATTTCGCTTATGGACCAGCTTGATAATGTCGAGACCATCAGGATGGCGTTTCAGTCCGAGTCGCAGATCCTGAATGATCACTCTATAGTCAGTAGCCTTGATCAGGCCCTCTGCTTCTTCCAGCTCGCGCGCGGTGTCGACCTTGAATCCGTGTTGCGAGAAATACTCACTCATCGAAAAGCAGATCGACTCTTCGTCATCGACGACGAGCAAACTTCTCTCAACGGTTTCCTCAGCGAGCGGCGACCGTGCCCGGCCCAATAAGAGCTCACGCAAGCGGCCGGACACCGTTTTCAACTTTCGCAGCGCAGTCATTAAGCGTTTGTCGGGCGATTACAGAAACGCATCTATTGCGAGTGCCAAGAGCACACGTCCAGTCTTAAACCGGGCACCCCAGCCATGATCTAGTCTTTGTATTGCCGGCCGCTTGTTGCTCGGCGGGCGGAGGTGATTTCCAGTGAAGACGAATCTCCCGTGAGGCTAGACCGACCTCGCAGGCGTCAAAACCAATTCCCCAAAGGTGGTCCACACCTCTGGGCGCGTGTGGACCAACCAGGAACAGGAGGCTGGAGAGCTGAACGCCACGACGGAGCATGTCGCAAGGCTTAACAGTTCAGCCTCCCATTGGCACCAGGATGCCGCGGCGGAGCAACCGCCATCCTCGTGCCCCTTAACCGGAACTCTTTTTGTTCAAAATAGCTTAGTCAGAGCCAGGTTTGGATTTTCGGCTTTTGAATTATCAAGTTGTTACGAAATCGTGACAACGGAGGTCTTTGCCCATTTACGTGGCAGGAATTCAGAGTTTTCGGAAGGAGGTATATGGCAGGATCCTGCCATATAGCTAAGTCTTTTATTTGCTTAGTTTGGAGGGGGTTACAGAGTGCGGAAAGCGCCCAAATCAGCACGTTCACTTGGGCATTTTTGCCAGACCGTGACGAAACGCGTAAATGATGAGCTCGAGGCGGTCGGAAACGTCGAGTTTCGAAAAAACAGAGCTCAGATGGTGGGTCACAGTGGTCTCGCTGATGAACAATCTTTCGCCGACTTGCTTGTTCTTCAGCCCCTCGCCGACCAGCGCAATGACCTCTCGTTCACGATCAGTGAGCGAATCGATCTTCGCGAGTTCCGGGTCGGGCATGGCCGGTTTCGTAAACTCTTGAATCATGCTGCCCATCATCGAGCGCTCGATCCAGACTTCTCCCTCGTGAACCTTCATGATCGCCTTCAGAAGCTGATCGGCCGCGTGATCTTTCAGGACGATTCCCATGGCGCCTCGCCGTATGGCGCGACGATGCGCATCCGGGTTTTGCACGCCGGTCAGCACAAGCACTCGCGAGTTCGGGCTTGTCTGGCAGAGCTCGGGAAGAAAGGCGAGACCGTCGTCGTCGCCGAGGAGCAGATCGAGGATGATCACGTCCGGGTGTTCGGTGGCTGCGCGTTCGAGCGCTTCTTCGCGGTTGCCGGCCTGGGCGACCACACGCATGCGCTGGTCGTGCTCGATCAACATGCGTAAACCGCTGCGGATTACGACATGATCGTCGATTATCATGATAGTAATCGGCTTGTCGGGCATAACAGGATAAATACTACGCCTAATCGTAGAAAAAGTCCTATCAGACATTCCCTTAGATCCTCGCGCGTTTTCAATCGTCAAATGATATAGACCGATTGCTAGAGAGGTATTCCAACGCTGACGACCGTGTAGTCTTTTTCGTCGACGAAAACCTGCGTTTCGCCACCCAGCGCTGCCGCGCGCTCGGCGATCGAATGTGGACGAAAGTCGCGATTGCCGTCATGGGCCTCGGTGCGCTCAGTCTCCGCGTTTCCGCCTATGCGAGGTCTGCTGTTTTTTATCTGGAGCAACAGGGAAGTTTCTTTGCACGATATCTCGACGCGCGCGTCACGGCAAAAAGCGTGACGCCTCACGTTGCTCAACCCTTCCGCAACGATCTGGAACAACTCCGCCGCCAGGCGATCGTTCACTTTCACTTTGCCGTGCGCTTCCACGTCAACGGTGATTCCCGTCACTAGTGAAAACCGTTCCGCGTAGCGTTCGATAGCAGGCAGGAGCACGTCCATTCGTTCTTCGCCGGCTTTCAGTCCCCAGACAAAACGACGCAACTCGGCGAGTTCGTGTCTGGTGAGCTCGAGCAGTTCCTGAACGTTGGCGCGGATGGCCACGTCTCCGCCTTCCAATTTCTGGTCCAGCGCAGAGAGCCCGAACTGAATGCCGAGATACGGTTGGATCACGCTGTCGTGAATGTCGTGCGCGATTCGGCGACGCTCCGTTTCGGCGGCATCCGAAGCGAGATTATCGATCAGCCTGATGTTTTCCATTACGGGCGTGACGTGGTCCATCAACTGCAACATGAACTCCATGTCCGCTCCGTCCATCTTCGTTGGACCGTCGACTATGTAAAGCCGCCCGACTGCCTGATGGCGATAGTAGACGGGCACCGACAGGTATCGTTGCGCGTCGAGCATTCCGGCCAGCTTGTCGCCGGTCGTCGCGGGAGCTTCGGAGAACACACGATTCTTGACGTCGAACAGCCGCGCGTGAGACGAGTGGTTCTTGCGGTAGATGACTGCGTGTTCCAACGAAGGCGAGAGAAACTGCGCGGCCGCCTCGCGCCCGATTTCCGGCGGCGCGGATCGACTCGGATGGATCCCGCGGGCCACGCGATACATCTGATAGCTTTCAGCGTCGCCGGGCTTGCCGGGAACTACCATGACGCATGCTTCGGCGTCGTAGAAGTCGCGGACGCTTTCGAGAATGGCTTTGATGGTCCGATCGATTCCGAAACGAGGATTCGAAAAAATCGTGACGTCTTTCAGAAGCTGGAGCCGGTTTTTGAGTTCGGTGTGATAACCGCCCCAGCGGGCGATGATGTAACCGAAGATCAAAAGCCCGATCGGCGCGAGCAGTAACCGGTTCATCTCCAGTGCCTTTTCCGCGGGCACCACCACGCCGACCAGCGTGCAAAGCGTGGCTGATGCGAGCGTCAGGCGCAGACCTTCGCTGAGGCCGCGGCTAAACGAAGCGACGATGATCGAAAAGAAAAAGAAGTAGTAGAAGATGCCGTTCGTGCTGCTGGTGAGAATGACGAGCGGCAGGTACCACAGCAGGTCGAGCCACGGAATGAACCTGTGCGCCACGATCGGATTGCGGCGGACCGATAAGTGATACACGAGCAATCCGTACAGCGAGTACAGCGCGAGCGTCAGATGGACCGGCGTGGCCCATACTCTCGCTTCCATCGACTCGATCAGAAGGACCAGCAGCGCCGACGTCGCCAACACGACGCGCATGCCCGCGATCAGTCACAGGTCTATCCACTGCTCCGACAGCGGATCTCGCGTTCGAGGTTTTTGCGGTGTGGCTGACACGCGGTTTCAGACGTCGCCGTGAAGAAGCGTTTGCAGTTTCTTCCACGTGCGTTCTGCTTCTTCACCAAAGATTATTATCTCGTTCTGGCGTTCATCGAG
>DASRIM010000363.1:0-20051 GCA_035649995.1 Pyrinomonadaceae bacterium
GTCGTTCGAGGAGTATCCGGGCGTTGAGTTTGTGTCGAACCAGGAGCTGCTCGAGTTGGAGTGCGACGTGCTGGTCCCAGCGGCGACTGAGAACCAGATCACGTCGCAGAATGCGGACCGGATAAAGTGCAAAGTGCTGGCGGAAGGGGCGAATGGTCCTACTACGGCGGCGGCGGACGAGGTCCTTCACCAGAAGGGGATCTTTGTGATCCCGGACATTCTGGCGAACGCGGGCGGCGTCACGGTCTCGTATTTTGAGTGGGTCCAGGACAGGATGGGGTATTTCTGGCGTGAGGATGTGGTGAACGAAAGGCTACAGGACAAGATGGTCGCGAGCTTCAACGATCTGTGTCGTTACGCGGACCGTCATTCGGTGGATACCAGGACCGCGGCGTACATGTTGGCGATAGACCGTGTGGCCTACGACACACGCATTAGAGGCTTCTATGCGTGACCGAAAAAACATAATCATATACGCGCTAAGTCATGAAAAAGGCTTGATTTCCATTTTTGATTAGAGTATGGTCTGGCTGATTTAGGACTCGGACCAGCGTTACGATTTCTCTAGAATTAAGACACGGTTTGAGAGACGAAATCATTGACAAGGGGTAGTTCATTTCCTATAAGAAATGAACAAGCAGGAACAACTCGGGCAAAGCGAATTAGCTGAATTTGGAGTACGGCGAGAAAGGTCGAAGTACTCTGTTTGCGTCGCATCCGAGCGTCGCCGCAGGATGAAGTTGGTCCAAGCGGTTCTAATCGATTGACAGAGTGTAGTTGGGGCCACCGCGGGGAACAATGGTGCGTTTTGGGCTATGGTTCGAATACGGCGGCGCTATTACATCGAATTCTTTATTACTCATTTCGCAGGAGGAATGCGATGAGACTCGCAAGCAGGGCGCTTATAGCTGCGCTCGTTACGTTGGTGCTGTGTGCCGCAGTATCAGCACAGACTATTAGGTCGGCGGGAGATCCGCGCAATCAATCTCCAGCAGTTGGCACCGGTGGTCCTGAGGGTGGGCCAACCGGGCTTTTTACTATTTACGACGGTTCAACTCTGCGTCGTGGTGAGTTCACGTTCAGCATCGCCTACAGCAATTACGATCGTGATCCGGGAAACGCAGACTTCGTCGACGTGCCGCTCAGCTTCAACGTGGGCGTCAACGACCACCTGGAAATCTTCTTCAAGACGAACGGCTACCGCGGGGTCAAGATAAACACTCCGCAAAATCTATCCGGCTTCTATCTGCCTAACTCGCAGCTGTTTTGCGGTACCACGCTGTGCAGCGGACCGGCAGTAGTGTTATCGCCGTCTGGTCCACTGGTAGGGACGCTGGCTAACACCGCTGTGTTTCGTCCGGTGAATAATCAGCCCTTCGTACAGTTCCCGTTCGTGGGTGGATCGGCGGGCACGTTCGGTTTGACTCCGGGTCAGATTGGCCAGCAGTTCGGCTTCCCGGGATTCAACGCGCAGCTTGGACCGCCGGTGGTCCAGCCCAACAGCGGTACGTTCGGTTCAGCCGACAACTTCCCGGGCATCGGTTCGCCGGTAGGAAGTATCCTGCCTGGCGTCGTGCTGGCAACGACGGTGCTGCCGGCAACGGCTTTGACGCTGCCGATCAGAATCCCGACCACGTTTACCGTGGCGCCGACCTACCTGGCGGATGCTCCGTTTATCAATCGGCTTTACGGCGAGAGCAGCTTTAATAACTTCGTCGTGGGCGCCAAGGTTCGCTTCACCGGGCCGAACAATCCGCTCGGTGTCGCAGTGCTCGGTTTCTATCGCTGGTATCCTGACAAAGCTGACGATTTCTCAGGCTTCAACCAAATGCAGCGTGGCGCGGGCCCGGGCGGCGACCTGGGTGACTTCGGCGTCGTCGGTATCGTCGATGGCCGCCTCGGCAAGCACGTGAACGTGTCGGCCAACGGTGGTTACATCCTGAACAGCAATCCGAAGGGCCTCGGCGGTGATTTCGTGTTGTTGGATCGCCCGGATGAGTTGATTGCCGGCGTCGGTTTCGACTTTCCGGTCAACGAGCACTTCCAGCCGATTTTCGAAGTTAACTCCGTCAACTACCTTGGCGGCCGCACGCCCAACGCTTTCAATAACAATCCGGTCGACGCACTCGCCGGCGTGAAGATCTATCCGCGCCGCTGGTTCGGTTTTGGTTTCGCCTGGCGGCGTCACCTGAACCAACAGGACCAGGATCACTTTGAACCGGCAGATTTCACCATTCCAGTTCAACAGATCACGAACGTGAACGTGGTTGGACGAGGTCTCGTCGTGGTTCCGGGCACTTCGGCCCCAGTCACGGCACAGGGCCTGCCAAACGGGTTTATCTTCTCAGAAGAGCCCAACGGCTTCATCGCGCAGTTTTGGATTGGACGACGCAACTCGAGAGAGGTCCCGATCCCGAACCGAGAACCAACGGTAAGTGTCGCCGCTTCGACGACGTCAATCACTCGGCCCTGCACGCCGCCGGCTGTTTCGGCGACCTGCACGCCGACTGGAAACGAAGTTCAGCTAACCGCCAATGCGACCGATCCGGATAACGACCAGTTGCTCTACACCTGGTCCGTCACCGGTGGCCGCTTGACCGGCGAAGGCCGGCAGGTAACGTGGGATCTCACCGGCGTCGCCAATGGAACTTACACGGCGACTGTTGAGGTCAACGACGGTAACCAACACACCGCCAACGGTTCCGCTACGGTAACCGTCGCCGAGTGTGCTGATTGCCGCGTACCGCCGCCGCCGTGCCCGAACGTTACCGTGAGCTGTCCGGATTCAGTTGACGTAGGTCAGCCGGTCACGTTCACCGCTTCCGTAACTGGGGAAGGCGCGCCTACCCCAACGTTTAACTGGTCAGTCTCCGCCGGAACGATCACGAGCGGTCAGGGAACGTCGAGCATCACAGTTGATACGGCCGGACTGGGCGGACAGACCGTAACAGCTACTGTTAGTCTCGGTGGCTTGGATCCGTCGTGCTCCACAACGGCTTCTTGCAGCACGCAAGTCAAGCCGCCGAAGCCGGAAGCACGCAGGTTCGACGAGTATGGCAACATTCGCTTCAACGATGAGAAGGCCAGACTCGACAACTACGCCATCCAACTGCAAAACGAGCCAGGCTCAACTGCCACGATTATCGTGTTCGGTAGTTGCGCTGGTGAGGGTCAAACCCGCGGTGACCGCGCTAAAGACTATCTCGTCAATACGCGCGGAATCGAAGCTGGACGTATCACGGTCGTGGACGGCGGATGCCGTGCAGACCTGACCGTTCAGTTGTGGATCGTGCCGCAGGGCGCTGATGCACCCGCAGTCGATACCACGGGCGCCGTCTCGCCATGTCCGGAGTGCAAACGTGCTCCGCGACGCCGTCGCGGCCGAGGCGATGAATAACAACTAGCGGCTTGGCTGCTTAACTGCCGCCAAACCTCAACAAACACGGGCGATGTTCTCTTACAAGGGAACATCGCCCGCCTTCTTTTCCGCGTTTTATGCTGCGTTTCAGTTTATACAACGGACCCGCTGTTGCAGGGCATCCTACCGTTCGCCCCCAGCTTTAAAGATACAAAGCATGAAAACTGTAATAAACTAGTCGCCAAGGTGAGCGACGTGCTCCGGACGATTCAGGCCCTGGATGAAATAACGATGAAAATATTTGCTATACGTCTCCCCCTCGTCCTCGTAACGCTTCTTTGCCTTAGTTTGACGTCAAATACGGCCGTCATGCTGGCGGCCGGAAACGGTACCGATCCGGCACTCTATTCCAACGATTGGCGCACCACCGGCCCTCCAGGCGGCGACGTTCGCGCACTCGTCGTAGATCCTTCGAATCCCGATCGCTTCTACTTTGGTACTCTCGACGGCCAGATCTATACCTCCTCAGACGGAGGAAAGCAGTGGCGGCTGCTCTACAATCTCGGGAAACCGCGTCTCTTCGTGGATAACATCATCGTCGATCCACGCGATTCGAAAGTGCTGTACGTGGCGGCGCACCGCCACGACCTTCCGGGCGGCTTTTTCAAGTCGACTGATGGAGGCCTGACGTGGCGCGAGAGCGCGCAGCTCAAGAACCAGGCGATTCATTCACTCGCACAATCGGACTCGGATCGCGATGTGTTGATTGCCGGCACCTACACGAACATCTTCCGTTCTGAAGACGCAGGCGAAACGTGGCGCGAATTGCCGACCAAAAACGTCCACGGACTGCATCACGTGGAGTCGCTCGCAATCGATCCGCGCACCGCCGACACGATCTATGCAGGCACCTTTTATTTGCCTTACAAATCAATCGACGGCGGCCAAACCTGGAAGATCATTCGCGAAGGAATGATCGACGATTCCGACATCTTTGCGATCGACATCGATCCGCGCGATCCGAATCACATCATTGCCTCTGCTTGCAGCGGCATTTACGAGAGCAAGAACGCCGGTGACAACTGGCGTAAGGTGCAGGGCATTCCCTCGCAGTCGCGCCGCACGCGCGCGATCCTTCAGCATCCGTCCGTGGCCGGAGTCGTATTCGCCGGCACGACTGAAGGATTCTGGCGTTCAGATAAAGGCGGCGACGCCGACTCGTGGATGGTCACAACTTCGCGCCAGCTCGAGATCAACTCGATCACCGTTCATCCTTCGCGGCCAGACGTCGTTTACATCGGCACGAACAATTACGGCGTGATGGTTTCAACCGATGGCGGCAAGTCGTTCACGCCGACGAATGGCGGCTTCAGCGGCCGTTTCGCAAATGCGATTCTCGCCGACAGGGAAACGCCGAATCGCATCTATGCGTCGACGATCAATACTGCCACTGGCGGCGGGTTCTTCTTTGTCAGCAACGACAACGGCGAGAGTTGGCGTCCGTCGATGCGCAGCATGCCTTCGCGTCTGATCACTTATTCAATCGTTCAGGACACGCGCGACGCTAACGTGATCTACCTGGGAACGAACCTCGGTGTGTATCGCTCGCTCGATCGCGGCACATCGTGGGCGCCTGTGTGGGCCCCGACCACTCCCGAAAAGAAAAAGAAAGCGGCGCCTGTACCAAAGAGAAGCGCGAAGAAGTCGCAGCCTGCACCCGTGCCGGCGCGACGCCGGACACCGGCTGGAAAACCGGACGAAACGGTCCTTGCCGCTCAACAAGCGCTGACTACGCTTGGATACAATCTCGGCGAACCGGACGGCAAGGCGGGCGCTGCGACGACGTCGGCACTCAAACGCTTTCAGACTGATCGCCATCTGCCTGTTACCGGAAAACTGGACGTGATTACACTCGCCGTGCTTGGCGTGGGCGGGAGCAATGGCCCAGCGACCAGCGAGAAGTCGGACCTGATTATCGCGGACGCGGTTCATACTCTGGTCCATACTGTCGACGCTGAAACAGGCCAGCCTGGCTTCCTCGCTGCTACCAACAGCGGTCTCTATCGCAGTCTCGATCCCGCGAAGGGTTGGCAGAAACTCTCTTACGGCACGATCGATCCGCGCACGACGTGCATCGCTACCGATGTGCGCCATCCGGAGACAATGTGGGTAGGTACGCCACAGTCCGGATTACTCGTATCGAAGGATAGTGGGAAGACCTGGCGTCACGTCGACGGCATTCCTCGCGACGTTCCGGTAAACGTCGTCGCGCAGGATCCGCAGCGGCCGGATCGTGTTTATGTTGGCACCAAGCAGGCGCTGTTCATGTCGCACGACGGCGGCGAGAGCTGGAGCAGACGCGGCGGCAATCTTCCGTTCGGCGACTTCACGAGTATCCTGATCAACCCGCGCAACGGCGACGAGGTATTCGTCGGAAACGCGTATCAGGAAACTGAAATCGGCGGCGGCGTTTTCCGCACGACCGATGGTGGCAACACGTGGGGCCGCATCGATCCGAAGGGCCGGCGCTTACCGAGCCAGCGGATCTGGGCCCTCGCGTTTGATGCTCACAATCAAAACGTGCTGTTCGTTGGTTCCCACTCCGCGGGTGTCTACGTAGTTCCGCGAATGACCGACACCGTTTCATCCGTGCAATAATTGCATCTGTGTGACAACTTTGTTTCTGTGACTCTGTATTCATTGCAGAGTCGCAGAAACCTCGTTGTTGCCTTGACATGCGCTCACACTGGCGTGTACATTGCCGCCCTACCCGGTAAGAAGGCGGCGGGTGTTTGTCGGACCAAGCGGGATAACTACGGCAGGGCGGTAATCGAAACAGATTAGATCGACAAATCCAAATCCAAAACGGCTCGCTTCCTCGCCAGCTTCAACTCCCGACAACGCCAAGGTCATTCAAGCAAATCGCCGCTGGAACACTGTCCGACAATCAGCGAAGACCTGCGCTGATTGTTGGGATCAGTGAAGCGCGATATGATCTGCCACGCGCTCAGAGTACCGGGGAACTACAGGAGTATTCATGTCTAGTGAACAACCCAAGCTGAACAACAGCGAGGCTACCAATTCAACCTCCGGCGAGTCGCAAACTGCGCCGCAAAAAACCGTCATGGCTTCTCAACCCGCACCCGCAACCCACACAACCGATATTGATGACGCCGATGAATCACGCTCCGGCGGCGACGTGGACTTCGGACAACTGCTCGATCAGTTCGAACAGGAACAAGCGACACTCGAAGAAGGCGAAGTCGTTCGCGGCACCGTCGTTGGTTTGAGCGAACGCGGAGTCGTCATCGATTTTGGTTACAAATCGGAAGGCATCGTTAACCCGGCCGAGTTTACCGAAAATGGACAACTGACCGTCAAAGCCGGCGACGAAGTTGAAGTGCTCGTCAAGAGCATGGAAACCTCCGACGGACTGCCGGTCCTTTCACGCGCCGACGCTGTGCGCATGAAAGCGTGGGACGATCTCGAGAAAGCCTATCGCGACGGCACAAACGTCAAAGGACGTGTCATCGATCGCATCAAGGGCGGCTTGCGCGTCGACATCGACGGCATCGCCGCTTTTCTGCCGGGCTCGCAAGTGGACGTTCGTCCCGTGCGTAACCTCGACAGTCTGCGCAACCAGATCATCGAAGCGAAAGTCATCAAGCTCAACCGCAAGCGCTCGAATGTCGTGTTGTCCCGCAAGGCCGTCATCGAACAGGAGAACACCGGCCGCAAGGACCAGACACTGCAACAGATCGAAGAGGACATCGTCGTCGAGGGCCAGATCAAGAACCTCACTGACTACGGCGCGTTCGTC
The DNA here is from genome assembly GCA_035649995.1 of Pyrinomonadaceae bacterium. GTDB lineage: Bacteria > Acidobacteriota > Blastocatellia > Pyrinomonadales > Pyrinomonadaceae > PSRF01. The sequence goes on from DASRIM010000363.1 coordinate 7,179, forward strand.
GATCTCGGCGGCGTCGATGGGTTGCTGCACGTGACTGACATGTCGTGGGGACGGCTTCAGAACCCGAACGAGTTGTTCAAGGTAGGCGACACGATTCAGGTCAAGGTGCTCAAATTTGATCGCGACCGGGAACGCGTGTCGCTCGGCTACAAGCAACTGCTTCCCGATCCGTGGTCCAGCGTCGAAGAACGCTTCCCGGTCGGCAGCAGAGTGACCGGACGCGTCGCGAGCGTGGCTGATTACGGCGCGTTCGTCGAACTCGAGAGCGGCGTCGAAGGATTGGTCCACGTTTCGGAGATGAGCTGGTCCAAGCGCGTCAAGCATCCGAGCAAGGTCGTGAATCCGGGAGACACCGTTGAAGTCGAAGTGCTCAGCGTCGATCCTCGGGCGCGTCGCATCAGTCTCGGCATGAAGCAGGTGCAGGAGAACCCGTGGCAGACGCTGCACGAACGTTATCAGGTCGGCACGCGCGTCCATGGCCGGGTGCGTAATCTGACCGACTTCGGCGCCTTCATCGAGATCGAGGACGGAGTCGACGGCCTGGTTCACGTGTCAGACATTTCCTGGTCGCGCCGCATCAAGCATCCGAGCGAGGTGTTGAAGAAAGGTCAGGAGATCGACGCGGTCATCACGAGCATCGATAGCGAGAACCGCCGCCTGTCGCTGTCCATCAAGGATCTCGAACCGAACGCCTGGGAGAAATTCACCAACGAGCACAAACCGGGCGACGTCGTGCACGGCAAGGTGGCGCGTTTCGCGAACTTCGGCGCCTTCGTCGAGCTCGACGACAATCTCGAAGGTCTTTGTCACATTTCCGAGCTTTCGGACGAGCGCATTGCCAAGCCGGAGGACGTCGTTCAGTTGGGACAGGAGATGGACTTCAAGATCCTGCGCATCGATCCCGACACGAAGAAGATTGGTCTTTCGGCCCGAGCCGTGGGCAAGGACGAACCGATCGTCGACACGAAGATCTATTCGTCAGAAGCAGGTGGGGGAATGGCCTCACTGGGCGAACTTGCCGATTTCGGCTTGAATAAACCGGATACCGGGGACGAATAGTCCCTGGTCCATTTCTCACCTCCGCGGTCCTTTCAGGCTGAGTCTTGCCCGACGCGTTCATTTTCTGTTAGTGTACGAGTAACTTAACCTCGCTATTATCAAGACGTTAATTTAAAACTTCGATTTCATAAAACCGAGGTGATGCATGACTAAAGCAGAACTCGTCGAAGACGTTGCGCGAGCGGCGGAGCTTACCAAGAAGGACGCGGAGCGTTTGGTCGAAATTGTATTTGAAAGCATCATTGAAACACTTAATCACGGCGAGAAGATCGAATTGCGCGGCTTCGGCAGTTTTCGCGTGCGCGAGCGTGGGGCGCGGCGCGGCAGAAATCCCAAGACGGGCGATCCCGTGAGCATACCCGCCAAGCGCGTGCCGTATTTCAAACCCGGCAAGGAACTGAAAGAACTCATCAACGACGACAATTCCCGATCGCCGGCGTCAGCGCCAGGCTCCTCGCGCCCGTTGGGTGAGGAGAACCGTCAGCCGCCCATCCTTTAAGCAGCAAACAGTCGAGGTGTTTTGGATTGGATAGATTGTGGAGTCCCTGGCGTTCCCGTTATATAGCGTCGGGGGTTGATTCACAGGCGCACGAGTGCGTCTTTTGCCGCATCGCGGGCGACGTCGAGCACGACGAATCCAACTTCGTTCTCCATCGGGGCGAGCATGCTTTCGTTCTCCTGAATTTGTATCCCTACATTTCGGGACACCTGATGGTCGTGCCTTACTTGCACACGAGCGAGTTTGACTCGACGGCGAAAGAGATCACGGACGAGATGATGGATCTGGCGAAACGCGCACAGACGGCGCTGCGTGAGGTTTATTCGCCCGCGGGATTCAATCTCGGAATGAACCTGGGCGCGGCTGCCGGCGCGGGCATCGCGGACCACTTGCACATTCACCTCCTGCCTCGCTGGTCAGGCGACACCAATTTCATGACGACGGTCGCCGAAACCAGAGTCCTTCCCGAAGATCTCCCAATTACATATTCGAAATTACGCGGAAAGTTTTAGCGGTTCCCGACTTTGCGCGAGATGGCTTCGTCTTCGACCTCGCCGCCGCGGCTGATGGGAATTTCGGAAGGCTTGCTGTAACTAACGCCGCGCTCCTCGCTGTCGAGATCGCCGGCGGGTAGTGTCGGCAGCGGACCAGCGAGCGGTGGATTGAAACCCGGATAGTCTATGCGGGCGTGATAGATCGCAGTCAACGCGCTGATCATCGCTTCACGAATCGTCGTCAACTCCTGCAACGTCACGTTACATTCATCGAGCTGGCCGTCAGTGATGACCGCGTCCACGATCTTCATCACGATCGCCCGAATGTTCTCCGGATCCGGACGCGCCAACGAGCGGGCCGCTGCCTCGCACGAGTCCGCGAGCATCATGATGGCCGCCTCTTTGAACTGCGGCTTCGGCCCGGGATAGCGGAAGTCAGCTTCGTCGATCTTTTCGTTCGGCTTTGCCTGCGCCTGCGCTTTGCGAAGGAAGTAGTGCAGCGTTCGCGTGCCGTGATGTTGCGGGATGAAGTCGGCGATCTTCTGCGGCAGACCGATCTCTTTGGCGAGCCGTGCGCCGTACGTCACGTGGCTCGTGATGATCTTCGCGCTCTGGTAAGGACGCAGCCGATCGTGCGGATTGTCGCCCTGTTGGTTCTCGACGAAATACTCGGGCGCAGCGAGCTTGCCGATGTCGTGATAAAGCGCGCCGATACGCGCGAGCAACGGGTTTGCGCCGACTGCGCGGCACGCGTCCTCAGCGAGCTGACCGACCGCGTGCGAGTGCTGGTTCGTTCCCGGCGCGCGCAATGCGAGTTGGCCCAACACGGGCAGATCTGCATTCGACAGCTCGAGCAGCTTGACGTCGGTGAGAATACCGAACAACGACTCGTTAATCGGCAAGCCGCCGGCGGCGAAGATGGCCGTCAACAATCCGCTCGCAATGCCGCAGCCGATCGCCATCAAAACCGTTTTCCACGTGAGCGGCTGTTGCGCGTACGCGATGAGGGCCAGCGCCATCACCACGTTTACTCCGCCGACGAGCAGTCCGGCCAGTGTTACTGATTGTCGCTCGCGATAGCGGCCCGTTCCGTAGATCGCCGTGGAACACGAGATCATCGCGAACAGGGCTTTTTGCATTCCGTTCGGCGCGAGCAGTCCGGCGAACAGCGCCGTGATCATTCCGGCGAGAAACGCGAGTTGCGTGTCGACCAGCATCGCCACCAGCAGTGCCGCGGCGGCAAACGGAATCGCGAAGTTCCAAATCACCGGATCGTTGAACGGCGCCTGCATTCTGGCTGCGACACTCTCGCCAAAGATGAAGCCGACCTTCATCAACGCCGTTTGGATCAGAATTGCCGAGCCGACGAGAGCAAACGCCTTGTGCTTGCTGAGATTGACAGCGCTGCTCGTGGTGCGATGTTCCGCAAATTTCCAGGCGGCCCAGTAGACAGCGATAACGACGAGCAGCAGCCCGAAGAAGTTTTGCCACGGCCTTTCGTGGCGGCCAGTGGTCTTGATGGCGGCGATTTGGGCCAGCGTCTCAGGCGTAACGGTGTCGCCCTCCCGCGCAAGGAATTGCCCTCGTTTGAGAGAAATGACGACGGACGAGACCTGACCTGCGGCAGTTTCACGCGCCGCGGTCGTGGCGGGCTCATCCCAGATCACGTTCGGACGGATAAGCGGTACCAGGGCCGCTACGAGCGACGTACGCTGGTCCGTGGCCCAGCCAGAAAGCGTGAGTATTCGTGTTTCGAGAGTGCGGCGCGCGGTCGACAGTGCGACCATCCTCGTCAAAGGCGCCGGCACTATCATTTGCGTCGCGGGCTTTCGGCCGTCGACCAGGATGATGTCCCGTTGGAGACGCTCGGCGTCGCCGTCGTCGAAGATATAGCCGCCGCTGATCTCACGAATCATCGACGCAAGCCGGTCGAGATCGGCTTCGGTGCGATTTTGATTCGGCGCGATCTCTTGTTTTAGTTCGTCCCAGGTTGCGTACAGACTCTGCACGGACGTTTCAGCTCGCGTCGAGTCGAAATTGAAGATCGGGCGTGTCGACTCTCGCGCGGCCTCTTTGCGCCGCTCAGTTTCGGCAAGATCGACGGTCGTGATATCGGCCGGCACGACGATCGCGCGGTTAAGGACCTCGCCTTCCTTGTAGTTTTCGTTGAGAGTCGATAATTGAGGATTGAGCAGGAGGACCGTCGTTAGCAGGACCAGCACGCTGCACGCGATGAGAAACCGGGTACGCGGTTTGAAAAACATCAGCGGGCGCATCAAGTAGGCGAGGAGCTTATCGCGCGCCTGACTGAACGGAGTTTTGAAGCGTGGACGAAGTCCCATTATGCGATGCGAGACATAGCCGCGGAGGGCTGGTCTTCGTGTCCCGCTGGTTCAGCATTCAGGTTTCGCGCCAACATGGCGCCGGCCTTATCTAACAGAACACCGAGCGTCGCCGGTTTTATCGCAGAAATCACAACCGTCTCGCCGCCATCCACCTGCCGCGCCTGACGAACAGCGCCTTCCAGAACTTCCGGCTCGACCAGGTCTGATTTGTTCAGCGCCAGAATGGACGGAATCTCTGCGAGCTTGAGCTCGGCGAGTATGCGCTTTACTGACTGAATCTGTTGCAGCCAACGAGGGTTCGAAACATCCACCGCGTGAATGAGCAGGTTGCTGTCTCCGATCTCTTCGAGCGTGGCGCGAAAAGCGGAAATCAGATCCGGCGGCAGCGCGCGGATAAAACCGACGGTGTCGTTGACGATGACTTCCTGTTCTCTTGGCAAACGAAGTCTTCGCGAAGTCGGATCCAGGGTCGCGAACATGCGTTGTTCCGCGTGTACGGCGCTTTGCGTCAGCGCGTTCAGCAACGTCGACTTGCCGGCGTTCGTGTAACCGACGATCGAGATGATCGGCAAGCCGTGTCGTGTTCGTCCCTTACGTCGTTCCTGCCGGCGTTGTCGCTGGCTTTCGATCTCCCGCTCGAGACGATTGATGCGATCGCGAACGCGGCGGCGATCAGTTTCGAGCTTCGTTTCACCCGGCCCGCGTCCGCCGATGCCGCCCGCCAAACGCGAGAACGCCGAATCCTGGCCCGCGATCAGCCGCGGCAGCAGATATTTCAGTTGGGCCAGCTCGACCTGGATTTTTCCTTCTTTCGATTGTGCGCGCTGGGCGAAGATGTCGAGAATCAACTGCGAACGGTCTATCACTTTCAGATCTGTCGCTTCGGATAACGAACGCACCTGCGCAGGCGATAGCTCGCTGTCGAAGACGAGCATGTCGGCGCCGAGCTGGAGCGCGCGAATGATCAGTTCGTCGAGTTTGCCGCGCCCGAGCACCGTGCGTGGATCGATGGCTGATCGACGTTGAATGATGCGGTCCTGGACGACGACGCCCGCGGACGCTGCAAGTTCCGCCAGTTCGGCCATCGACTCTTCGGCGTCGGCCAGTGAACCGGTGGCGACGCCGACGAGAATCGTGCGGTCGCGTACTTCCGCGCGTCGTGCCGTGCGGCGGTTGCGCGCCATTTCGTCTTCGAGAGACTCGATCAGTTCCAGGAAATCGGAGTCGAGCTGCGACGCCATTTTGGGCTCAAGGAAGGCGTACAACTCGGGCGCCGTTCCGTTGTCGAGCTCGCCGGAGTGAAGCGGAAGCAAGTGCGCGGCGCGGACCATGCCCGGCAGTCCCGTGCTGGATTCGACGTCGATTGCGGCCATCAGGTCTAACCGCAGCAGTGCGAGGTCGGTTAAGTCGTCCTGCGTAAGCGGCTCGCCGCGCAGATGAGTGTGTACGCAGCGAAGACCGCGAAACCTGCCGGAGGCGACGCGGACGCGTTTGAAATCAGGAAGCTCGATGCCTTTGTTGTCGCCAACCATCACGTACTGAACGTGACCTTTGCGATCGATGAGTGCTCCAATCTGGCGGCGGGTCTCGTGTGAGAGTTCGCTCAACTGGCGGGCGAATTCAGGCGTCACTATCTGGTTCGGAGGTATGCGCCGGGTGTACAGCTTTTCAATGCGCCGCAATTGATTTGGTTTTAACCCAAGGGTATTGCCGAGAACGCTGGTAATGGTCTTTTCCTTCCTGTTCGGTGGCAAATTATACCATAGCGGTAATCCGTGTTCTTCCTATATCCGAAACACCAGCTAACCCAGCATTCATAGCGAACACGGATAAACGGATAATTCCGAATTTCAGGACGCCACCCGGAGCGGTTCTTGTGAGTGACGCAGGTGCAGCGTATGATGAACGCTTTTTATGACTAGTGCAGGCAAAATCGTGATGGTGGATCCACCGTACGGAATCGCGGGCGGCGAGATCGTCATCGATTGCGAGGGGTTCGACACCAGCGATCCGGCCATGTGCGCGGTTCTTGTCGGCGATATGACGGCGCCGATCGTCGCGCTTGCGCCCAACCGTGTGCTGGCAATCGTGCCGGAGACAAACGGCGGCGCGGTCAACGTCAGGTTGCAGAATGGCAACGACTTCAGTGCGCCCGCGCGTATGACAATCGCCAGGAAGCTCGCGGGCGATCTTCACCCGGTGGCCAATCCGGCATTCGACCCGGACGACGGAGCGCTTTTCGTGACCCGTTCAGGATCGCGGGGCGAGGAGTTGCCGGTGACGTTGTTTCGTATCGACATCAGCGGGGAAGTTTCCGAGTACTCTGGAGACATTCCGAATCCGACCGGCATCGCGTTCGGCCCGGACGGCACGATGTACGTCACGAGCAGACTCGAAGGCGTGGCCTACAGAGTGACGCCGTTCAAAGAGGCGGTGGCATTTGCGAGGAACCTCGGCGTCGCCACCGGCGTAGCATTCGATACAAGCGGTGTGATGCACGTCGGAGATCGGACCGGAACGATCTTCAAGGTCAACGGTATCGGCGAAGAACGAGCGTGGGTGCAGATCGAGCCTTCCGTCTCGGCGTTTCACCTGGCTTTCGGGCCTGACGATTCGCTCTACGTTACCGGACCGACCGTGACCAGTTTCGACTGCGTCTGGAGAATCGATCGCAACGGCGAGGTCGACGTCTTCTTCAAGGGTTTGGGAAGACCACAAGGGCTCGCGTTTGATAACGAAGGTAACCTGTACGTCGCTGCTTCATTCCGCGGCCGGCGCGGCATCGTGCGCATCTCGCCGGACGGCACTGACGCTAAATTGATCGTGGCGGGCGTCAATCTCATCGGTCTTGCTTTTAGCGCGTCCGGTGAGATGGCGGTGGTGTCGATCGATTCGGTTTACAGTTTGGCGACGCAGATCAAAGGAACGCTTTTACCGCTTTAACTGAAACTGATTGAGGCTTTTGACAGTGATTTGGCGGAATGCTAAGTTGGCCTCTCTGACATTCCCTGCAACTTGTAGATACGAGTAGTTCATTGAGTCCCGAACAACTGATTCCACAACTGGTGATCTACATGGTCGTGCTGCTGCTGGCGATCTCGGCACACGAGGCGGCGCACGCGTGGATGTCATACAAGTTTGGCGACGACACGGCGCGGCTGCTCGGACGCGTCACTCTCAATCCTGTCGCCCACACCGATCCCATCGGCACGCTGCTGATTCCGATCGCCGGCTTCATCTTTGGCAGTATCGGTGGCCCGTTTGCCTCTATCCCATTGCTCGGCTGGGGCAAACCGACGCCCGTCAACCCGCTGCGCTGGCGCAATAAGGACCTGGCGAACGTGATGGTTTCGCTGGCGGGAATCATGGCGAATACCTTCATCGCCGCGATTGCGTTTACGGTGCTGAAGGTCATGTACATGAACGGCTTCATTGACCCGCAGCCCGGATCGCTGGAGGAACCGGTACACCTGTTCCTGCACTATCTGATGATCATGAACGTGTCGCTCGCGATCTTTAACCTGTTGCCGTTTCCTCCGCTCGACGGCAGCAAGGTCCTCGATACGTTCCTGCCTCCCAGCATGAGACCTTTACTCGAGTTCCTTGAGCAGTATGGCTACATCCTGCTGTTGCTCTTTATCTGGATGGGTTTCACCAGGATCATCATCAGGCCGGTTATCGAGATCGTCTACTATCTACTTTACCTGGGAGTTTAGGCGCCTGGAAAAATGACCAAGCGAATCTTCAGCGGTGCTCAACCAACCGGCAATGTACATATTGGGAACTACCTGGGCGCGCTGAAAAACTGGGTTGCGCTGCAACACGAGTACGAGAGTTTTTTCTGCATCGTCAATCTTCACGCGCTCACCGTCAACAACGATCCGAAACACTTACTCGAAAAGACGAGGGACCTCGTTCGCATCTATCTTGCCGTCGGCATCGATCCGGAAGTCTCCACGATCTTCATTCAGTCAGACGTGTCGGAGCACGCGGAGCTGACGTGGATCTTGAACTGCGTGGCGCGCGTTTCTGAGCTCGAACGGATGACTCAGTACAAAGACAAGGCGAAGAAGCAGAAGGAGAACGTGAACGTCGGGATATTTGAGTATCCCGTCCTGATGGCCGCCGATATTTTGCTTTACCACACTGACCTCGTCCCCGTCGGACACGATCAGAAGCAGCATCTGGAGCTGACGCGCGATCTGGCGATCCGTTTCAACCGCGACTTCGGCGAGACGTTTCGTATTCCGGACGCGTTCATTCCGAAAGTCGGAGCCCGTATCATGTCGTTGTCCGATGCGTCGAAAAAGATGTCGAAGTCAGACGACGACGCCAACAGCCGCATACTGATGATGGACGATCCCGACACGGTCCGGCGGAAGTTCAAGCGAGCGGTGACTGATTCGGGCACCGAGATTCGTTTCGACGAGTCGCGTCCGGCAATCTATAACCTGCTCGAGATTTATCATTTGATGACGGGCCAGTCGCAGCAGGAAGTTGAAGAGCACTTTGCAGGTAAGGGATACGCGCAGTTGAAGGGTGATCTGGCGGAAGCGACGATCGAGTTTTTACGTCCGATCCAACAACGCGTAAACGAAATCACTGACGAACAACTCGACGCGTTGCTGGAACGCGGCCGGGCCAAGGCCCGCACGATTGCGTCCGCGACGCTCGCGGACGTCTATAAACGCTTGGGCATCTCTCGTTAGCTATGAGTGAAGATACACCGGACGAGCGTCCTGCACTGCTGAACGTCGCCGGCGCGGCGCCGCGGATCGTCGCTGACGACGTCACGGACGATCTCAAAATTCTGCTCGGCGAGTTTGAAGGCCCGCTCGATCTCCTGTTGCACCTCATCCGGCAGGAACAGGTGAGCATTTACGACATTCCGGTCGCGCGCATCACCGACGAATACCTGCGCTACCTTCGCGTCATGCAGGAGTTGGACATCGCCGTGGCCGGCGATTTTCTCGTCATGGCGGCGACGTTGATCGAGCTCAAGACGAAGATGCTGCTGCCGCGCGATCCTTCTGCCCCTGCGGAAGAAGAAGAGGATCCGCGCTCGGATCTCGTCAATCAGTTGCTCGAATACCAGAAGTACAAAGCTGCGGCGCAGATGCTCTGGTCGCGCGCGACTGTCGAGCAGGCGGTCTTCAAACGAGCCGAGTTGGAGACTGACAAGAACAACCCGGAAGTCGCAGTCGGCGTTTTCGATCTGCTCAAGGTGTTTCAGGTCATCCTTGAGCGCCACAAGGAAGAGGTGCTGCTGGAGATCGAGCGTGAAGAAGTTTCGATGGCCGAAATGCTCGAACGCCTGCGCAACATGGTGATGTCGTCAGGCGAATTGAATCTGCGTCTGTTTTTTGAGCGAGCGAGAACGCGGCGCGAGCTCGTACTCGCTTTTCTTTCGGTGTTGGAAATGGTGCGGACCAGCGAAGTGAAGCTGTTTCAGAGTGAGACTTTCGGGGATATCATTGCCCGCGTAGCAAGTTAAAAAAAATGGCGACTGAAGAAGAGAACGTAAATCCCGCGCCCGACGATAATCTCGACGAGGCCGCTTTGAACGAAGAGGCCAGCCGCGAGCTCGCCGCCATGGTTGCGGAAGAAGAGTCGGCGGCTGCGATGGACGCGGAGACGCCTGACGATGGACCATTGTCGTCGCCGCAGAGTGAAGCGGAACGCACGGCGGTGATCGAAGCGCTGATCTTCGTTTCCGAAGAGCCGCTGAGCGTGAAGATATTGGCGGAGGTGTTGAAGGAAGATAAAGCCGTCATCAGCGAGGCACTCAACGGACTGGCCGAGGAATTCAACGCCCGCAACGGCGGCCTACAACTGCGCGAGGTCGCCGGCGGTTGGCAGATCGCGACGCGGCCCGAGTATCACGAACACGTGCGCGCGTTTTTGAAGACGCGCCCGAGCGCGAAACTCTCGATCGCATCGCTCGAAACACTCGCGGTGATTGCGTACCGACAACCGGTGACGGTTCCGGAGATACTCGAGATTCGCGGCGTGCAGTCGCCTTCCGCGATCAAGACCTTGCTCGATAAAAAGTTGATCGTGGCGAAAGGACGGAAGGAAACGGTCGGACGCCCGATGATGTACGGAACTTCCAAGGAGTTTCTGATGCAATTCGGGTTGAAAGATTTATCCGAGTTACCGAGCGTTGAAGATTTTCACGATCTCAGCGGCGGCGGCTCTTGAGGTATGGAAGAGCGTCTGCAAAAACTGATCGCCGCCGCGGGAGTGGCATCACGGCGTCACGCGGAAGAGTTGATCACAGCCGGACGCGTCACCGTCAACGGTGAAGTCGTTAAAGAGCTCGGAACGAAAGCCGATCCCGACAAAGACCACATCAAAGTCAACGGCAAGCTCATCAATCCTCAGCTTCAATCGCGCGAAAAAGTTTACGTACTCCTGAACAAACCGAAAGGTTATCTATCCAGCGTCTCGGACCCGGAAAGCCGTCCATTGGTGACCGAACTGTTGCCGCGTTCGCTGGGCCGCCTTTATCCCGTCGGACGACTCGACTTCAACACCGAAGGTCTGCTGCTCCTGACCAACGACGGCGATTTCACAAACTTCATCACGTCTGCGAAGAATCGCGTCGAAAAAGTGTACGAGGTCAAAGTCAAAGGCGTGCCGCCGGACGCAGCTATTGAACGACTGCGACGCGGAATCAGACTCGACGATGGCACACGCACGGCGCCCGCAAAGATCACCAAACTTCACGAAACGGCCACGAATGCATGGTATGAGGTGTTGCTTCACCAGGGACGCAACCAACAAGTGCGCCGCATGTTTGAATTGATCGGTCATTCTGTGTTGAAGTTGAGGCGAGTGCGGATTGGGTTTCTGACGGACGACAGGCTGAAGCCGGGTCACTGGCGATTATTGTCGCCGCAGGAAGTCGCGCGGTTGATGCGGCCGCAGGACAAGAGAAAACGGGTGTAAACGAACATGGAATTTGAGCTAAGCGAAGAGCAGAAACAGGTCAAGATGAGCGTGCGCGAGTTTGCGGAGTCGGAGATCGCGCCGCACGTGTTGGAGTGGGACGAGTCGCAGCACTTTCCCGTCGAGTTGCAACCAAAGCTGGCGGAGTTGGGCCTGATGGGCGTGATTTTTCCGGAAGAGTACGGCGGCGCGGGCATGGGCTACGTCGAATACGCGACGATCATCGAAGAGCTCTCGCGCGTGGACGGATCGGTCGGCATCTCGGTCGCCGCGCACAATTCGCTTTGCTCGAATCACATCTACAAATACGGCACTGAAGAACAACGGCGAAAGTATCTTGCGCCGCTGGCCAGTGGCGAACATCTCGGCGCGTGGGGACTGACCGAGCCAAGCGCCGGATCGGACGCTTCGGGAACGAAGTCTACGGCAGTGCGCTCCGACGGCGGTTGGGTCGTCAACGGCTCGAAAAATTTCATTACACACGCGATCCATGCCGACACGTGCGTCGCCATGGCTGTTACGGACAGGGGCAAACGCAGCAAGGGAATCTCGGCGTTCATCTTCGAAAAGGGAATGAAAGGTTTTTCGCCGTCGAAGAAGGAGAACAAACTCGGGCTGCGCGCGTCTGAAACGGCGAGCGTCGTTTTCGAAGACTGCTTCGTGCCTGACGGGCAACTGCTGGGCGAAGAAGGTCAGGGTTTTGTGAACGCGATGGAGGTCCTCGACGGCGGGCGCATCTCGATCGCGGCGCTGGCTGTCGGCATCGCACAGGGCGCGTTTGAGTCGGCCGTGCGCTACTCGCAGGAGCGGCAACAGTTCGGCAAACCGATCTCGGAGTTTCAGGCGATCCAGTTCAAGTTGGCGAACATGGCGACGCAGATCGACGCCGCGCGGCTGCTGATGTACCGGGCGGCGTGGATGAAGGATCACGGGAAGAAGACGACGAAAGAGTCGTCGATGGCGAAGTTGTTTGCGTCCGAGATCAGTGTCGCCGTCTGCGAGGAAGCGATCCAGGTGCATGGCGGATACGGTTACACGAAAGACTATCCGCCGGAGAAGTACTGGCGCGACTCGAAGCTCTGCACGATCGGCGAAGGCACCTCGGAGATTCAACGCATCATCATCGCGCGCGAGGTCCTTAAGCAACTCTGATATGCCTGATAGCTTGAGTGAGCGAGTCAGTAGCGGTGACGCTGCGGCAGTCGCTCGCGCGATTTCAAAAATAGAGGATGGGTCAGCCGGCGCGGCGGCGTTGATGAAGGAGATCTATCAACGCTCGCGGGGCGCACTCGTGATCGGAATCACCGGCGCTCCCGGAGCGGGCAAGTCGTCGTTAGTGGACAAACTCGCGCTGCTCTACCGGCAACGCGGTGAGCGCGTGGGAATCGTTGCCGTCGATCCGTCGAGCCCGTTTTCCGGCGGCGCGATTCTCGGCGACCGCATTCGAATGCAGACGCTGGGACTCGACGAAGGCGTCTTCATCCGTTCGATGGCCACGCGTGGAAATCTCGGCGGCCTGGCGCGC
>DASRIM010000364.1:0-7263 GCA_035649995.1 Pyrinomonadaceae bacterium
TCAGATGGTGACGCTGATCACGCCCGTCGTCGAAGTCGACGGCCGGAACCGCATGGTCGACGTTTACAACTGGCACCTCGCCAATCCAAACAGCAATTGGCCCCCGCTCATCTACTGGGGACACTACGTCGCGCACGACAACAACCGCGACGCCATCGGTCTGTCGTTGAAACTGACGCGCAACGTCCTAAACACCTACCTGTCGTGGAAACCGCAGGTGCTGCACGACCTGCACGAGTCAGTTCCGTATCTCTACGACAACACCATCGGCGATGGACCGTACAACGCCTGGGTCGATCCGATTCTCACCGATGAATGGCAGATGATCGGCTGGCACAACGTCTCGGAAATGACGAAGTTCGGAATGCCCGGCGTGTTTGCGCACGGCAACTTCGACACGTGGTCGCCGGGCTACCTGATGTTCATCGCCGCAACGCACAACGGCATCAGCCGTCTCTACGAAACTTTCGGCAACGCCGGCGCCGACACTGTCGAACGGACGCTGTCGCCAAACGAATACCAGCGCACCTGGTACCGCCAGAATCCGCCGCTGCCGAAAGCGAAATGGTCGCAGCGAAACAACAATAACTACCAGCAGACGGCCCTGTTGACGACCATGCATCACTTCGCCAACAACGGCAAGCTGTTCCTCAAAAACTTCTATCTTAAGAGCAAGCGCTCGATCGACAAGCCGAAGAACGAAGGCCCGGCAGCTTACGTGCTGCCCGGCGACGAACTGCGCGCCGGCAATCAGGCCGAGCTGCTGCGAACGCTTCAGGCGCAGGGCGTCGAGATCAGCAAAGCGACCGCGCCATTCACCGTCGAGGTGAAACGCAAAGCAGGCGCGTCCAACAACGCGCGGCCGGCCGCCAGCCCTAGCCCGAACGCTTCGCCGACTCCAACGCCAAAGACCGAACCTCGAACGTTCCCCGCGGGCAGTTACATCGTCCGCATGGACCAACCATACAGCCGCATCGCCGACGCGCTGCTGGACTACCAGTACTGGGCGCCGAACGATCCGCAAACCGACATCTACGACGATACCGCATGGACCATGGGCGAACTTGCGAACGTCGAAGTCGTTCGCGTCGTCGATACGAAAGTGTTGCAGGCGCCTATGGAGCGCATCAGGAACGAGATCCGTTCGCCAGGTGGAATCACAGGAACCGCCAGTACCGTTTACCTGATCAATCACAACGCCGATAACGCACTCGTCAGCTTCCGGTATCGACTGAAAGACGTCGAGATGGAGGCGGCCGAGGAACCCTTCGACGCCGCCGGACGCAAGTTCAATCGCGGTTCGTTCATCATCCGGCGCGCGCCGGCGGAAGAGGTACGCCGCGTCGCCGGTGAGCTCGGTATTCCCGTCTATGCAGTCGCGGACGCGCCGTCAGTGAAAACGCATCCGGTTCGCGCCGCGCGTGTGGCGATCATGCATACGTGGATCAACACCCAGGACGAAGGCTGGTTTCGTCTCGGCTTCGATCATCTCCAGGTGCCTTTCACGTACATCAGCACCCAGGACGTTTCGCGCGATCCAAACTTGAAGACGAAGTATGACGTGATCCTTTTCGGACCCGTCGGGCGCGGGGCACAGGCGATCATCAACGGCCTGCCGATGTACGGCAATCCGCTGCCGTGGCGCAAGACCTCGTTGACGCCAAACCTCGGCGGCATCGACGAAACAGACGACATCCGTCCTGGCCTCGGCTGGACGGGCCTGCAAAACCTGCAAAAGTTCGTGAAGGACGGCGGACTGTTCATCACCGTCGACGATACATCGGACTTCGCAGTCAATCTGGGCTTCACCGCCGGAGTAACGACCAGTCGATCGTCGCGGTTGAAAGCAGTGGGCGCCATTCTGCGCACGAAGACCGTCGACGCGAACAGTCCGATCGCCTATGGCTATGGCGACTCGCTCGCGATGTACTGCTTCAACGGCGCCATCTACAACATCAACAACGGCGTCGGCGGACGCGGTCCGCGCTCTTCGCAACGAGCAACAGGACGCGGCACGCCTGACGATCCTGACGTTCCGCAGGGACGTCCGCCTGCGGAGATTCCCGAGCCGCCGCCAAGGGTCGAGGTCTGGGAAGCGCCGCCCGTCACAGACGAACAACGACGCAACGCGATCGGATTGATTCCTCCGAACCAGCGTCCGCGCGTCGTGCTGCGCTACGCGGACAGCCGCGACCTGTTCGTTTCGGGATTGTTGGACGGCGGCGACGAGATCGCGCAACATCCGGCGATCATCGACGTGCCTTCCGGAAACGGTCACGTGCTGTTGTTCTCCACCAATCCGATGTGGCGCGGGCAGACGAAAGGAAGTTATTTCCTCGTTTTCAACGCGATTTTGAATTGGGACAACCTCAACGCCGGCCGCAAGCTCGACGCTAAATAACTCCGTCCGCACCGCACAATGGGCCAGGGATCGCACACAGTTTGTGCGATTTTTGGCCCATTGGACCATCAGGAGGTCATTAGCGGACATTCTGCCTCACTTTCTGTGTAAAAAGATGTTGCGCATCGTTTGCTCGTTTTGTATTTTGGAAAGGCGGCGTATCCACTGGGAGTCTGAACGCCGTCTGTAGAATCTCCAGGATCACAGCCCCCTTCACGTTCGGCAACAATATGACCCTAGACAACCGTTGTTTCAGGCAGCTTCGGCTCGCCGTGTGTCTTGCTCTGCTTGTTTTCAGTGCTGTGACAGCGAGCGCGCAGACACCGATTTTTAACGTCGCTGATTTCGGCGCGGTGGGTGACGGCGTTGCGGACGATGGTCCAGCCTTTCAAAAGGCGCTCAATGCTGTCGCCGATGCCGGCGGGGGAACGTTACTCGTTCCGGCCGGTCTCTATTTCATCGCCACGCCCGTCGTCAAAGATTTTTCCAGCCTGAACGGCGCGGAGGTGAGTATTCAAGGCGTGCCCTCGCTAACAATGACTGCTCCGCCCACAGCCAACGGCGATCAGTTGGCGGCGAGTCTGGATCTCGCTTCGGAGATAATTCCGGCAACCGGAGCCGTCGATTGCGCGTTCACGCTCACCAACCTGCGCAAGCTCTCGATCGAGCACCTCGCCTTTACGGGCCGCGAAACAGAATACACTGACGCTTTCATCACACTGAACCTTAGCGACATCAACGAGGCGACAGTTCGTCACTGCGAGTTTTACGGCATCAGTACTTTCGGACTGATGCCAGGTCACGGAGGCGGAAACCTCGTCCGCGCCGTGCGCAGCGATCTCTCGATTGAACAAACGGTGTTTCTCGGCGCTACGGCCAACAGCGGCGCCTACGCTCCGATCGTGGAAAACATCGAGTGGTACGGGTTCCACATTTCCAACTCGATCTTCATCGACTACGGCGTGCGTTCCTTCTTCGGCAAGATGGGATTGGGCGCGCCGCTCTCGTGGATCAACTTTGGCAACGTCGCGCCTCGAACCCCGGAATCGCCGCGCCGCGAAATCGTGATTCGCGATACGTTTCTCGACGAAGGCGGCTGGATCGGAATCACTGCGTTCGGACATCGTTGGGGCGCACCTGTCGATCCGATCGACCTGCTCTACATCTCGGGACTGAAAATGAACGTCTCGAATCTCGGCACGGCCGGCCACCAGCTTTTCGACGTAAGCAACGTGCTGATCGAGAATTCGCACTACGGCTGGAGTCACAACACCGGCGCAGCCATCGACATCTACCGCAGCGGTCACGCGATCCTCGACAGACTGACGTGCATCGAGGACGCAGATCGAATTCGCGTGGACGCCGCAACAGCTCGATTGACGGTGGTCAATTCCGAGTTCGGCGGGCTCGATTCGTTGGCCCAAACGACGACCGTGCTCGAAACCGCACCGAATGAAGATCCGGTGCAGTACGTGCGCCAACAGTTTGTTTCGCTTTTGGGCAAAGAGCCTGATCCGGCAGCCCACTTCTACTGGTCGGACCTACTCGTGCGATGTGGCGGCGATCAGAACTGTCTCGAAGCCCAGCGCGCCGAGCTGAAGGAGTTTCTGGACAGCAAACCGCAAAGAGACTTCTCATTCAGCGGCACCGTCACCGACGACGACGGCAATCCACTCAGCGGTGCGACTGTAAACCTGACCGGTTCCCAATCCACCAGCGCGCTCACGAATGAACAAGGAAAGTTCGAGTTTTTTGGCTTGCCCACGAGCGGTCTCTACACGGTCACCGTCAACAAGCGGCATTACACATTCACAAAAAACAGCGAAACCTTCGAACGCCCGTCGCACGACGTCGATGTTGTTCTTCGCGGAGAATTGAACCATCACTCGATTGGCGGACGGATCGTAAAACGGGATGGCACCGGCGTCAGTGGCGTGACAGTTCAACTGATCCAGTTGGGAACAACGACAAAGACCGATGCTGATGGCAATTTCTCGTTCCCGAATCTTCCGGCTGGTCAGAACTACACGATCGTTCCGGTAGCAATCAACCCCATGGTAATTGCTCCCGCAAATGCTTTATTCGTTGACCTGGGAGAAAACCGAACAGCTAACTTCATCGGCAAGTTACGGCCGCAAGTCGCGACGATTGATCAGCAATCCGAGAACGCGCTGGTGTTTGATTCCGTGAGCTTCGTATCACAATCAATTTCACTCTTTGATCCGCTGTTCAGCAATGACGGGCGCACGCGACTAATTATCTTCGCGAGAAACCTGGAACACGTAAACAGCACATCGCAGTTATCAATGACTGCCCAGGACGACAACAACAACGTCTATCCGGTTCCGGTCGAATTCGTGGGTAACGTTCAGGCGGTCAGCGGGTTGAAACAGATCAATGTGAGAATGTGGCCGACGCTCGGATCCGGGAAGTGTCTCAGGTTGAGGCTCTATTCCGATAGTCTCGAAAGCAACATTACTCGCTTTTGTTTTGCCCCCGTGAAATAGCTGATCCGTGTTCTCCTAGATCCATATCACACAGAAAACACGGATAAAAAACTGATTTATGTCTTACGACGGATGGAATAGAGACGGTGTTCGGTGCGGATCAGGAGGCGCTCGCCGGCAAGCGCGGGGGAGGCCTGCGCCATGTCGTTCAGCTCGTTGACGTGCAGCAACTGAAACTGGTCGCCGGTCGTGACGACGAACGTCTGCCCTTCCTCGCTGAGACAGAACAATTTCCCGTTGTACGCCCATGGCGTCGTCGTAAAGTTCGCCGCTGCCGGATCGATCCGCGTCTTGTACGTCTGCTTCCCGGTTTTCGCGTCGTAGCGATTCAAGATCCCGGTTTCGGTGAGCGTGTAGATCGCGCCGTTGTAAGCCACTGACGACGGCAGATACGTTCCAGCGCGCGGCTGCGACCAGACGATGTACTTGTTCGACGTCTCGCCCTCTTTCAGCGAGATGTCGCCCTCAGCACCCGGGCCGATCGCGAACAACGAACGCCCGCGGCCCGCGTTGATGTAAAGCAAACCTTCATAAGCGAACGGCGTCGGAATCGGCGTGGCCGCCATTCCGTTTAGCCGCCACAACTCTTTCCCTGCGAGGTCGTAGCTCACGGCAGTCTGCGGCCCGATCGTGACGATCTCGGTGCGCAAACCGTGCCGCCAGACGAACGGAGTCGCCCAGCCGGAGCGCTGCCGCGGCTGTCCCTCTCCGCCGAGGTCGCGATTGGTGCGCCAAACCTGCTTCCCTGTCTGCTTGTCGTAGGCGGCGATGTACTGCTGTTTCTCGTTGTCGGCGAGGATCACCAGCAGGTTTCCGGCGAGTGCAGGCGAACTGCCGCTCCCCAAATCGAGGTAGATCGGATGAGCTTCCACCGGAGTGGTCCACACCTGCCGGCCGTTCAAATCAAACGCCCACAGTCCCATGTTCGCGACGTAGAGGTAGATATGCTTCCCATCAGTGACCGGTGTTTCCGACGCGAAGCTGCTTTTGCGATGACGCCCGCCCGGCGGACGTCCGGTGTAGAACTCCTTCGTCCATTCAACCTTGCCGCTCTTCAGATCGACGCAATAAAGAATGTAGTGGAGATTCACCTCGTGCGGCAGCTCGATGTCGCGCTCCGTAACGCGCTTGATCACTTCCTGAATCGGAAGCCCCTGCTTTTGCAGTTCCGCGACGTACTCGTTGCTGTATTCCGTGCCGGTCTGCGGCGATTTCGACTTACCGTCAGTTGTAACTGTCGTGAGGTAAACCTTGCCGCCCGTCACGATAGGCGACGACCAGCCGCGGCCGGGAATCTCCTGCGACCACTCGACGTTCTCGGTCTTCGACCAACGATCCGCAAGGCGCGCGTGCTTGCCGACAGGATTCGACTCCGGCCCAAGGAACTGCGGCCAAACCGTGTCCTGCGCATGAACCGCGCCGGGCATCAACAACAGCGCACAAATGACAACAGCGTAGACGGATTCAATTTTTCGTAGCATACGTTCGCCTTCAAGCAGCGGGATTGAGAATAGGCGCGCCAGTATACGACACAACTCGCGATCTGGTTCGCAAATGTGATCAACCGGCCGTTCATTCGTGCGAACACCTGAAGCGTGAGCAGAACCATCCGGATTTTGGTTTAATTGCCGTCGATGAAGAGACGACGCGTCGCTGTCAACGACTTGATGCAGTCAGGTTACGTGTACTTTTGCACCGAACCACCCGGGCGAAACTTCCATCCTGATTTCAAACCCGAACTGACACCGCGCGAAATGCTCGAGCTCGGCGTCTTCGGCGGCAAATACATGACCGACTGCACCGGCGAGTTTCCCGCGTCATGGTTTCGCCGCGCGAAGCTCTGCCACGAGCGACACGATCCGAAGTTGAACTATTTCGGCGTGAATGCGTCGAAGCCGCTTTCGTACTGGAAGAAGAAAGGCTGGATCTATCACGAAGACCCGCGCGGATGGTTTCAATGGTACTGCCGTTACTACATGGGCCGGCGCTGTCCCGACGACGAGCGTCAGATCAAACGCTGGCGCGCGATGCGTCGCCATATCGCCCAGGTCCGCAGGAACTGCCCGCCCGGTGAAGCCGAGTGCCGCCCGCGCCAGCGACAGGCCCTGTTGCACTGGGCTTACGATTCGCGACGTATATGATGGACCCCGAATATCAACTTCGCATACCTGCCAACGACGATGAATGGCGCACTTTCCACGCCATTCGCCGCAAGGTGCTTTTTGAGAATCGCGGCAAGTCGGAAACGTACAACGAAAACCATCCCGACGACTCGAAACCCGGCAATCATCCGCTCGTCCTTCTTTACAAAGACGTCGTCATCGGCGTGATGCGAATTGACGTTTCCGAAACCGT
>DASRIM010000365.1:0-9920 GCA_035649995.1 Pyrinomonadaceae bacterium
CCAAATCAACCGCGAAAAACCCGGAGGCGCTCCCGCCGGCGGCTGTGCCCCAACCGCGCCCCACGTAAACTGTTCCCACGTATTCGCGACAGTGCGATCGCACACCAGCGGACCGTATGGCGCGCGGGCGAGGTCAGCCGAAACGAAACGGTTAGTCGCTCTTCCTCTCAGCGTGAAGGCGCCTCCCGCGAGATCGGACCACGTAAACTGTTCCCACGTTCCGATGGTCGCGCGATCCGCGACGAGCGGCGCGAAAGTGCCGCGAGCCTGGTCGGCCGAGACGAAAAGACCCGTGCCGATGGATCGAAAAGCGATAAAACCACCACCGGCGTCGACGACTTGAAACTGCTCCCACGCGTCCACCGACGAGCGATCCGCAACCAGCGGCGCCCATGTTCCACGGTTCTGATCGGCTGACACGAAGAGACCGTTTGCAGACGCCCGGATCCAGATCGTCTGGCCCACAGGCGCCGCGGCCTCAGTCGTAGCCGCCAAAAACGCCGTAATCAGTACTACAAACAAGATCTGAGTAGCGCGTGACAAAAGCCTGCCGCTACTGTTGTTTGCCTTCGTCATAGTATTCCTCCTCATTTCGCGTGCTGCGCTCTTGTTGAATTGAGACGTCAAGGTTGTAGGGGAATGCAGGTCCAGGTTGACGTGCTGAGCGTCACGTGAGAGCAAAATGGGAGGGCCTGAATCTAGTCGCGAATAATATCAAAATTGATCGGTCCTTTCCTCCAACTTTTCACGCGTAATGGATCAGAAATTAAAACGCGAAAGTCGTAACTCGACTCCGATGTTCGACAACACAGCCTTCGCTTAACTCAACCCACCGCACTTAAAGGAGAACTCATGAAATTCATTTTCGATCGCTTCAAGTTTCGCTCGCTCATTAGCCTCTTGACCTTCGCAATCGTCTTCACGTTCGGCACTTCCCTTTCATTCGCAGACATTCCCGACCGCCCGTTTGGAGACGTGCAAATACTCGCGACCGTTCCGTTTCCACCAGGATTTCCGGAAGGAATCGCAGTCAACGGCGACAAGGTTTACGTCGCCGGTCCAGCCAGTTTCGACACCGCCGGCACGCCTGCTTCCAAAGTCTTTGCCTATGACGGGAAGACGGGAGAGTTACTGCGCGTTTATGAAATTCAGGGTGAACTCACTCAGTTTCCGCACGCCAATTCGTGCATTGCTTTCGACGCCGAGGGCCGCCTGTACGTCGTGAACCTGCAACTCGGAATCGTGCGCATCGATCTGGGCAGCGGAGCTCAGGAGATCTATGCACCGGCTTTGCCTGACCTGGCGCCGTGTTCGGAAACTCAGTCGAATCCCTGCTCCCCCACGATGCTCAACGCGCCGCCGTTGCCCAACGACATCGCCTTCGATCAAAACGGAAATCTTTACCTGACCGACTCTTTTCAAGCGACCATCTGGAGGATCCCGGCCGGCGGCGGTCAGCCGCAGATATGGTTTCAGGACAACCGGCTCGACACGCCCTTCGGCGCCAACGGCCTGCGTCTTAGCCCGGACAACACGAAGATCTATTTTGCCGTGACCGCCGACGGCGTTGGGCCATTCGGTAATTTCCTGGGCGGCAAGATCTACACGCTGCCGCTGGTTGATTCACCTGCTGCCGGCGACTTGCAAATTTTTTACCAGTACAACGGCGAAGCGCCGGACGGCATCGCTTTCGGCAAGTCGGGTAATCTCTACGTCGCGCTCGCCGCTCCGTTCAATTCCGGCGTTTCGATTCTCTCGCCGAACGCGAACGAGGTTGCGCGTCTGACCAATCCGGCCGGTAGCCCGATCTTTCCGTACGATTCGCCGGCGAACGTGGCGTTCAGTAAACAGGGGTCGCTGCTGTTGACGAATCACGCCTTCGCTACCGCGATTCCGTCGAACTTCACGGTCCTGGACGTGTTCGTGGACGACAAGGAAGCGCCGCTCGTCCGGCCCAGCATTCAATAACCAATTGAGACTCAGGGACTGAGGACTTTTTCTCATCGGGTGCGAAAGCTTACTCACAGTATCTTTCGCACCCCCACAAACCTGACCGATTACGCTTCAATCTGGACGGCATGCTTCTTGCGCATCAGGGAGTTCAGGAGGTGAAACGTCATGGCAACGGATGAGCGCGATCTTCTCGAACTGCTGAAAGAAGAGTTGGACTTCGTCGAAAAAGGCGGATACGGACGATCGGTTCGTACGCCATGGCAAAGCAAATCCACTTTTCAGGATTCCATAACCTGCATTAACTATGGCTACCCGTATCGCGCTCACCCATGCGGCGAGTGCCACTTGATCGACTTTGTCAGTCCGGAGAATCGGACCAAGGACGTGCCCTGCCACCACATTCCTTTAAACACTGATGGGGACACCATCGAGGATCTGGAGCTGCAGGACAACCAGGCAAAGATCGAGCGAGAAGTCAGTGACTGGCTTCGCGCCAGGATCAAGGAACTGGAGGCGGAGTCACAAAAAGTTACATAGACACAACGGCACAAAAAAGCAAAGCACAGAGTACTAAGTTCAAAATATCGAGCTTAGTGCTTTGTGCTTTGTGCTTAGTTCTTTGCTTTGTGCCTTCTGTGGTTATGGCTTCGCATTTGCTTAATAGCAGCGCATGCAACAAAAGGTAACCATCGACGGCAACGAAGCAGCGGCTCACGTAGCGTTCAAAACAAACGAAGTGATCGCGATCTATCCGATCACGCCCTCATCCCCCATGGGTGAATCGGCTGACGCATGGTCCGCCGCCAACGAAAAGAACATCTGGGGCATGAGGCCGCTCGTGCGCGAGATGCAATCCGAAGGCGGCGCCGCGGGCGTGGTCCACGGCAGCTTACAAACCGGCTCACTGACGACAACGTTCACCGCCAGTCAGGGCCTGCTGCTCATGATCCCGAACATGTTCAAGATCGCCGGTGAACTAACGAGCACCGTCTTTCACATCGCGGCCCGAACAATCGCCACTCACGGTCTTTCGATTTTCGGCGATCACAGCGACGTGATGGCTGCGCGCTCGACCGGCTGGGCCATGTTGTTCGCCAACTCCGTTCAGGAGGCAATGGACTTCGCGCTCATCTCTCAAGTCAGCACGCTGGAAGCTCGTATCCCTTTTCTTCATATCTTCGACGGCTTCCGCACTTCACACGAAGTCATGAAGATCGATCTCCTTTCCGATGAAGAGATCTCGGGCACGATCGATCCGCAACTGGTGCGCGAACATCGCGCGCGGGCGCTGACGCCCGACCGTCCGGTGATACGCGGGACCGCGCAGAACCCTGACGTCTTCTTTCAGTCTCGCGAACGCGCCAACTCCTTCTATCTGAAAACGCCGGCGATCGTCGAAAAGACAATGGAACGTTTCGCCGCAATGACCGGGCGCCGTTATGAACTGTTTCAGTATTGCGGCGATCCCAACGCCGAACGTGTGCTCGTGATGATGGGCTCGGGCTGCGAGACCGCTGAAGAGACAGTTGAGTCGCTCAACAAGAACGGCGAGAAAGTGGGCCTGTTGAAAGTCAGGCTGTACCGCCCGTTCTCTGTTTCCAACTTCGTCAATTCCCTGCCCGCGACGACGAAATTGATCGCCGTGCTCGACCGCACGAAAGAGCCGGGCAGCACCGGCGAACCGCTTTACCAGGACGTTGTCACTTCACTCGCCGAGACGCAACGAAGTATTCGCGTGATCGGCGGACGCTACGGATTGTCGTCTAAAGAGTTCACGCCGGCGATGGTCAAAGGCGTTTTCGACGAGCTGAAGCAAACGGAACCGAAGAACCACTTTTCCATCGGCATCGACGACGACGTCACACTCACAAGCATTCCGTTCGACGCGTCGTTCAACACCGAGCCTGACGACCAGGTCCGCGCCGTCTTCTGGGGACTCGGCGCAGACGGAACAGTCAGCGCCAACAAAAACTCGATCAAGATCATCGGCGAAGAGACTCCGAACTACGCACAAGGCTACTTCGTCTACGATTCGAAGAAAGCCGGTGCGATGACCGTGTCGCACCTGCGTTTCGGGCCTCGTCCGATTCAGAGCACCTACCTGATACAGCGCGCCAACTTCATCGCCGTCCACCAGTTCTCCTTCTTCGGTCAATACGACGTGCTCGAAACCGCGATCGAAGGCGCGACTTTACTGATCAATAGTCCATATGAAGAATCGGAAGTGTGGGACCATCTGCCGAACACGGTCCAGCAAACGATCATCGACAAGCGGCTGAAGGTCTTTGCCATCGACGCCAACGGCGTGGCGAGGAAGAGTCAGCTTGGCAATCGCATCAACACGATCATGCAGACGTGTTTCTTCGCGCTCAGCGGCGTGTTGCCGCGCGAGGAAGCGATAACCAAGATCAAGGAGTTCATTCGAAAGAGTTACGGCAAACGTGGCGAGCCGGTCGTGCGGCAAAACTTTGCGGCAGTAGATGCGGCCCTTGCTCATCTTCGCGAGATTGTCGTTCCGGCAAACGCAACGAGCACGATCGACTTCGCGTCGAAGGTGCCCGTCGATGCTCCCGATTTTGTTCGCAACGTCACTGCCGAAATAATCGCCGGCCGCGGCGATCTACTTCCCGTCAGCGCTTTTCCCGAAGATGGAACTTATCCCGTCGGCACGACGCGTTGGGAGAAGAGAAACATCGCGCAGGACGTGCCGGTTTGGGAACCGGATCTCTGCATTGAATGCGGCAAGTGCGTCATGGTTTGCCCGCATTCGACGATACGAGCAAAGGTCTGCTCGGAAAGCGATCTCGCGGGCGCGCCGGCCGGGTTCAAGTCCATGCCTGCAAAATGGCGTGAGCTTCCCGATAAGTTGTATACGATTCAGGTGGCGGTTGAAGACTGCACCGGCTGCCGGCTTTGCGTCGAAGTTTGTCCGGCGAAAGACAAGAGCAACGTGTCGCGGAAGGCGCTCAACATGCAGCCGCAGTTGCCGTTGCGTGACAGCGAACGAGTCAATTGGGATTACTTCCTGAAGCTTCCGGACCTGCACAAGAACGGCCTCATCGCTTTCAACTCGGTCAAGAACGTGCAGTTGTTGCAACCGCTGTTTGAGTTCTCGGGCGCCTGCGCCGGCTGCGGAGAAACACCGTACATCAAGCTGATGACGCAACTCTTCGGCGACAGGGCAATCATCGCTAATGCCACGGGCTGCTCGAGTATCTACGGCGGCAATCTTCCCACCACTCCTTACACGAAGAATGAAGACGGACGCGGCCCGGCGTGGAGCAACTCGCTCTTCGAAGACAACGCGGAATTCGGGCTCGGAATGCGGCTCGCCCTGGACCATCAGAAAACCTACGCTCAAAACATGGTCCAAATGATGCGCGATCGGATCGGCGACTCGCTGGCAGACAGTCTCCTCAACACTGACCAGTCAACGAACGAAGGCATCAATATTCAACGCGAGTTAGTAGCCGCATTGAAAGCGAAGATTAGTTCCACTCCCGGACAGGACACGCGCGATCTGCTCAGCCTCGCAGACGCGCTGGTCGATAAAAGCGTTTGGATCGTCGGCGGCGATGGTTGGGCCTACGACATCGGCTACGGCGGCCTGGACCACGTGCTCGCGAGCGGTCAGAACGTCAACGTGCTGGTGCTCGACACCGAGGTCTATTCGAACACCGGAGGACAAGCCTCGAAGGCGACACCACTCGGCGCCGTCGCGAAGTTTGCCGCCGGTGGAAAGCCGACCGCGAAAAAGGATCTCGGACTAACGGCGATGCGTTATGGCGACGTCTACATCGCGCAGGTAGCGATGGGCGCAAACGACACGCACACCGTAAAGGTGTTCCTCGAAGCGGAAGCGCATCCCGGACCGTCGCTCATCATCGCTTACAGTCAGTGCATCGCCCACGGCATCGACATGGCCAAGGGAATGCGGCAACAAAAACTCGCAGTCGAGTCGGGCTACTGGCCGCTCTATCGCTACAACCCGCGCCTGGTTGACGAGAACAAGAACCCGTTTCAACTCGACTCGCCCGACCCGAAGATTCCGTTGCAGGACTACATCTACACCGAGGGCCGTTATCGCATGTTGCAACAGAGCGATCCGGCCGTCGCGAAGTTTCTCCTGGGCCAGGCACAGAAAGCCGTGTCGCGCCGCTGGCATCAATACAAACAACTTGCCGAGCCGAAACCTGTGCAGTCTGCGTAATTCGTAAACGAGGAGCGCCACCATGAACCTGACAACCAAATATCTCAACATGGTTTTAAAGAATCCGATCGTGGCCTCGTCGTCGCCGCTGTCGCACAACATCGACAGCATCCGCCGCCTCGAGGACGCAGGCGCCGCCGCAGTTGTCATGTATTCGTTGTTCGAAGAACAGATCGGTTTCGACAGCTATTACATCGACTACCACCTGACGCAAGGCATCGACAGCTACGCGGAGTCGATCAGTTATTTTCCCGACATGCAGAGCTACAACGTCGGGCCTGACGGTTATCTGAACCTCATTCGACGCGCTAAAGAAGCAGTCAACATTCCCGTCATCGGCAGTTTGAATGGAGCTTCCGTGGGCGGTTGGACCGATTACGCGGCGCTAATAGAAGAAGCGGGCGCGGATGCGCTGGAGCTAAACGTTTACTATGTTCCAGCCAACATCAACATGCCGGGAAACGAAGTTGAAGATCTCTACGTGGAGATTCTCACCGCGGTACGACAAGCGGTAACGATTCCAGTTGCCGTAAAGCTCAGTCCGTTCTTTAGCTCCGTTGCGTACATGGCGAGTCGTTTGGCGGCGTATGGAGCTGACGGGCTCGTCCTTTTCAATCGCTTCTATCAACCGGACTTCGATCTCGAGAACCTGGAAGTGAAACCGCGCCTGGTTTTGAGTGATTCAGACGATCTGCGTTTGCCGTTGCGTTGGGTGGCGATTTTATACGACCGGTTGGACGTCGACTTCGCGATCACGAGCGGCATTCACACGTCGCAGGACGTTCTTAAAGGACTGATGGCCGGCGCGAAGGTGACGATGATGGCGTCGGAGTTACTGCAAAACGGCGTGCGCCGGATCGGACAGGTCCTGAATGAGATCGTGGCGTGGTTGAACGAGCATGAATACGAAAGCGTCACGCAGATGGTCGGCGCGATGAGTCAAAAGCACTGCGCCGAACCCGCCGCGTTTGAACGGGCAAACTACATGAAGATGCTCGATTCGTATCGCCCGCTCAATTAAGAAAGATCGGAAGGTCCGTTAACGACGGATCAGCGGCCGGCCGGCATGATTGCTGCTGCACGTCCAACTTCAGGTTCGTTTTCGATCTTCGTTGCCACTCGGCCGCTTCACTACATCGCCCCAGTTCGGCTAAAGCCAACGCCACCAGCGCGGCGTGTTCCGGCTTTGCCGTTGCGTTATAGACTCGCTGCGCCAGTTCAAGCGACTGAGCACCGTCGCGCAACTGAAGCTCAGGTGAGGTTGCGAGCAGATAAGCGAGCACTATCACCGTGCGGCCTTTCTGCGGAAACCGTGCGTGGCCCTGCTTGATCGCGTCGAGCGCCTGTTTGAACTGCCTCGTCGAATGAAGGAGTTTTACTTGCGCGAGCAGTGCGCTCTCGTTGCCGGGATCGGCCTGGACCAGACGCGAGTACTCCGTTAACGCCTCTTCCGATCGCCGTGATTTCTCCAGTTCCTGGGCCAACAGAAATCGTGCGGAATGATCGTTGGCGTCGATCTTCAGCACAGAACGAAGATGATCGATCGCTTGCTCGTGCTTGTTTTCGCCCGCGAGCAGCACGGCAAGATTGTAGTGCGCGTTGGCCTTTGCAGGGTCGAGGCGAATGGCTTCTTCAAACTGTTCCGCCGCGCCCTTTGGATCGCCGAGCTGCGTGAGCGCGGCGCCAAGGTTCACGCGCGCTGTAAAACTGTCCGGCTTCGCCGCGACGGCTTTACGAAACTCAGCCGCTGCTTCCGCGTACCTTCGCGCCTCGAACGCCACCTTGCCGCGACTGAGATACACTCGCTCGCCCGTGATCAGATCCCGCAAGCCGTCGACGAGCGGATCCGCTACTCGCACGCCGACTGTTCCCTGCTGCGCCAGGTGCAGTTTCACTTTTTCAGCATCGCCCAAACCTCGATAGGCCATCGCCAATGAATAATGGACACGATTCGCGCCCGGCGACTGCGCCAGCGTCTTTTCGAAGTGCTTGACAGCTTCAGCATAGTTGCGCTTCGACATCGCCACCTGGCCCAGTCCGTAGTGAGTGGCCGGACTGTTCTTGTCGATCGCCAGTGCCGCGCGAAAACTTTCACCCGCGTCTTCTAAACGGTTCAGTTCGAGAAAGATGTTACCCATGTTCACCAGCAGCGCGGCGTAGCTCGGCCGCAACGTGCGCGCAAGTTGATAGCGGCGAATGGCCTCTTCAAAACGGCCGTCCTGTTGGTCCAACCTCCCGAGCAGGTAGATCCAGCGGAAGTCTTTCGGCGCGAGCAGACTGGCGTTCAAGTAGCAATCGCGTGCCGAGGATGTGAGCGAGTAAGCATGATAGATCTGGCCCAGCTTGCCGTAAGCCTCGCTGAGTGCTTCGTCCGATGCGCGCGGATCTTTGACGGCGGCGATCAGCGTTTCCTGCTCTGACGATATCTGTTCGCGAACACTTTCCTCGAGCTTCGTGAGATCCGGCCATTGGAGTGGCGCCACGCCTTTTTGCGGCCACAATAGGGCACAAAACACGCAAAAACTAAGGACGAGTGGTTTCATTTCCGCTTCAGTGTTGTGTACTTGTCGACCGGTAAGTCTCTCCATTCGTCGACGGTGCCGTCCGGCCAGCGCACGCGCACGCTATGGATTCGCGTCGCTTGCCCGAGGCCGACGAGCACGCGCGGATCGTTTGCGGAAAGATAGCTGCCGTCCGTTCGCGTTCGCCGCCGCAGCACGTGATCTTTCGTGACGAAGATCTCGACGCGCGCGCCCAACACGTCTCCGCCGGTCTTGCCGACAAGTCGCAGGCCTAACCAGTGATTTTTGTTGCCGACGTCGTTCAGGAACATCCTTGCCGGGCCGTTGTTGTTCGTAACCAGCACGTCTGTATCGCCATCGTTGTCGACGTCGCCAAACGCGGCGCCGCGGCTGACCTCGAGCATTTGCAACTCCGCGCCGGTGTTATCGACGATCTCGACAAAACCCCCTTTTCCGGTGTTGCGAAAGAGTTGGTTCGGTTGGCCCAACGGAAACGGATCTTTCCTGCGCGCGAGATCAGGCAACAGTTGCACGGCGCCGTTGGCGACAAACAAGTCGAGCCAGCCGTCGTTGTCGTAGTCAAAGAAGAGCGTGCCGAATCCGGTGAAGCGACGGCCCGGCGTGCCAAGGCCCGCTTCGCGAGTCCGATCTTCGAAAAGCGCCTGGCCCATGTTGACGTAGAGCGTGTTGGTTTCGTCCATCAAGTGCGTGATGAAGACGTCGTCCGTGCCATTGCCGTCGAAGTCTGCGGCGTCGACGCCCATGCCGGCCTCGGCTTGACCGTTTCTATTGATAGCCGCGCCAGCCAACAGCGCCTCGTTAACAAAGGTCCCGTTCTTTTGGTTCATCCAGAGTTGGTTGGGATCGCCGTCGTTGGCGACGTAAATGTCGAGCCAGCCATCGTCGTTGAAGTCCGCGGTGACGACTCCGAGGCCATGACCAAACTCCTTATCGACCTTCGCCGCTACGGTCACGTTTTCAAAGACGCCGTTGCCTTTGTTGTGAAACAGTCGATTGCCCGGCGCGCGAAAAACTCGCGGCGTGCAGTAATCGCGCGCGGTGGTCGCGGCGTAACAGTTGGGACTGTTGCTCGTCGAGAAGTCGGCGTAATTCACGATCATCAGATCAAGCCGGCCGTCGCGATCGTAATCGAAAAACGATGCGCTCGTGCTCCAGCGCGGATCGTCGGTACCGCTTTCTTTCGTGATGTCGGCAAACTTTCCGTCGCCTTTGTT
>DASRIM010000366.1:0-5208 GCA_035649995.1 Pyrinomonadaceae bacterium
TCACTGTGTTCGTAGAGTGCATCTACGGGACAGTCTATTGCGGCTGCGGCCTGCCGGACTCACGCGGCAGTTATGGCCCAAAGTCGGAACTATGGACGCGCATGTATCACTTCTACGCGCTTAACCGTGCGGAGTTTTTGCAGCACTATCACAAGCGGTCAAACGTCGAAACGACATTCCACATGATCAAATCGAAGTTTGGTTAACGGTTACGGAGTCGGACACTGACCGCGCAGATAAACGAGGCTTTGGGTAAGGTACTTTGCCACAATCTGTGCGTAGTGATTCAGTCGGTCCATGAATTAGGGATCGAGACTAATTTTGAGGCGGCGCTGCCACAATGAGAGGGTACGGCAGCACCCTTTAATTGCTCTCGGGTCATTCATGCAAACCACCCTCTGCTAACGACCGCATGACCGCTCGAACATTCGTAAAGATGCTGAGAGCCTTGCCCTCATCATAAACGTCGCTCAAGTGCATGACGTGGTTACGCCAAGCGTCCTTAAGGAACATTGGCTTGCGGCTTGTGAGCAGAATTTCTGTTGCTCCTTCCAGTCTGCGCCGTAACCGGAATCCATCTTTCGTACTTTGCTTTCGATTTGCTCAATTATGGTGTGCCACGTTGTATTAAGAAACGGCACGCCGAATTTAACGGCCAACACTCGCAGGCCGCGCTCTAACACGCGCATGAGATGGAAAACGCTCGCGTCCCATTGCTCAACAGCAAAACAGGTTCCGGCGTTTCTAACGTTTTCAACTGCTGAAGGGAACGAACTAGTGACTTCGGGGCCGAATAAATCATCCTTCTCGAAGTAGCCGATTTTACTAGACGCAATACGAAAGATCAGGTCACTACCCAATTCGTTACTGAAAGACAGGTCCAGCGTGTCTAGGTCGTTCAATAGGCTTAGGCTGGTATAGTAATCCTGCAAAAAGTAGCTGGTTGTCTCGTTCTTTATCTTGCTTCGATACCTCCGTTCGATTCCTATTGCCATAGCAAGAGTTGGGCTAATTCAAGATTCCTGCATTCTTCCTCTATCAAGGAGAGCAAATCCTCGAACTCCTTCTGTACGTATACAGGGATAGTAGCTTTGCTATTGGTGGTTAAACCAGCGTTAGATCTAAGCGCCTGTAAACTCAGAGCTACTTTATAAAAACCAGTTGCGTAGGCTTTCAGCATATCCAAGAGGCTAAGGGTGCAGGCTTTGAGCTAGAGCGCCCTGAGCCTAGTTGAAACCCGCGATCTTGTGCGAGCGAATATTCAGTCATTTGTGATTTTAAAGGCAGGCGTGAGGGTTTCCATTTTAATCACCATTAAAAAGGCAAAGCCCCGAACAACCGAACAACCGAACAACATAATATGTATTATCGGACGCGACGAATGGGTGATGGTGGTGGCCTGCTCTGGTTGGATTCTTGGCGTTAGGTTTGTTTTGAGGTGTGGTGGCGGAGGAGTTTGAGGAAGGCGGTGGCGGCCGGGGAGAAATGGGTGCCCCGGCGGTGTGCCGCCCAGAGCGTGCGGTTGTGAGTCAGGCCGCGCACTGGGACACTCACCAACGCGCCTCGCTCCAGCTCTTCCCGGACGCACATGCGAGGCACAAAGCCCAGGCCCACGCGCTGCTGTACGAAGCGTTTGATAGTCTCGATCGTATCCAGCTCGAGCGTGATGTTAAGCGGCGTGTGTTGTGTGGCAAACGCTTCTATCACCTTAAATCGCGAACCAGAATTCACGTTGTGCGCAACAAACGGCTCGTTCCCCAACTCCTTGATCTTCACCGACGAACGTCCCGCTAACGGATGCTTCGGGCTCATTATCAGAACCAGCTCATCCTTAAGCACCGGAAACGCCTCCAATTCCCGATCCACCGGTTCGAACGCCATCAACGCAAAGTCGATATTCCGCTCCAGTAGCTCCCGCGTCAGACGGCTCGACACAAAACGAAAGATCTCAACCTTCACATCAGGATGCCGCTGCCTGTAACTCAGAACCAGTTCAGGCAACAAATACAACGACGTACTTTCATTCGCCCCAACACGCACTCGACCTGACTTCAGGTTCTGCATTTCGCGGATCGCCTGGCCCACCTCATCCCGCAAACCAAGAATCCGCTGCGCATAGTCGTACACCACCTTCCCAGCCTCCGTGAGCACGGGCACTTTCTGGTTCCGCTCGAGCAGCGGTAGCCCTATCTCCTCTTCCAGCCGGCGAATCGCGATGCTGACCGCCGGCTGCGTCCGAAAAACTCGAGCCGCGGCCTTGGAAAAACTCTTCTCCTGCACCACGCGCATAAAATATTCCAACTGCGCCATCTCCATGACCCACTATTTAGCACATTTATCATTCGCTTAAAAGAATAAATTGTACAAGCACTGGATATGAGCGCTAAATTCGCCCACCCAGTCCGGAGCGGAGTGAACCGATGATTGCGCCGCCACTGATCAAAAAACTCGTCACCAGCCAACCGACGCCCGCGTCTGCTGAAGGACCGACTGGCGCCGAGATCCTGGTTGACGCCCTCGTCTCAGAAGGAGTCGATACGATCTTCGGCTATCCCGGCGGCGCCGTGCTGCACATCTACGACGAACTGTGGCGAGCCCGCGATCGCATCACTCACTATCTCGTCCGGCATGAACAAGGCGCGGTCCACATGGCCGAAGGATACGCGCGCGCATCCGGCCGCGTCGGCGCCGTGCTCGTTACGTCCGGTCCGGGCGCAACCAACGCCGTCACGGGCATCGCCAACGCCTACATGGACTCGACACCCATCGTCGTGATAACCGGCCAGGTGCCCAAACACCTGATCGGAACCGACGCGTTCCAGGAAGTCGACACAGTCGGCATCACGCGGCCGTGCGTTAAGCACAACTACCTCGTTCGCGAAGCAAGCGACATCGCCGGAATCGTTCGTGAAGCGTTTCATCTCGCTCGCTCCGGACGTCCCGGCCCGGTGGTCATCGACATTCCCAAGGACGTCACCGCCGCGAGATCATCCTATTCGCGGTTGGACCACGTCGGATTTCCCTTCTCCACCGGCGTCTCGCCGCTGGATCGAACCTCCTTAGCGAGCGCGCTGGATGCGGTGCTGAGCGCCAGGCGGCCGGTGTTGTACGTCGGCGGCGGAATCGCAAACGCCGGCGCTGATGAACTGCTGCGAACCTTTGCCGAGACATTCTCTTTGCCCGTAGCGCCAACGCTGATGGGACTCGGAGGGTTTCCGTCTGCGCATCCCTTATGCCTCGGCATGCTGGGCATGCACGGAACTTACGCCGCGAACATGGCAGTTGCCGAGAGCGATCTGCTCATCGCCGTCGGCGTCAGGTTTGACGATCGCGTCACGGGCAAGCTGGCCACCTTCGCGCCGCACGCACGAGTGATCCACATCGATATCGACCCGGCGAACATCGGCAAGAACGTCGCTCCGAGTCTCTCGATCGCCGCTGACGCACGACACGCGCTGTCGGAGCTTCTTTCCCTGAGCCGCCGGGAAAACGAACAGCAGGTGCAAGATTCCGTCGACGCAAGACAACATTGGTGGGAACAGATACGACGCTGGCAGCGATCACAACCGCTTCGCTTCAGCGGCGCGCCAAATCAGATCAAGCCACAATCCGTGATTCGCGAATTACATCGTCTGACAAACGGCGAAGCCATTATCACCACCGACGTGGGCCAACATCAGATGTGGGTGGCGCAGTTCTATCCCTTCAACCGGCCACGACAACTGATTACGAGCGGCGGCCTGGGAACGATGGGCTTTGGGCTGCCCGCCGCAGTCGGAGCGCAACTCGCTTTTCCAGACCAACTTGTTGTCGCCGTCGTCGGCGACGGCGGCTTTCAAATGACGAACCAGGAGCTGGCCACGGCGGTCCAATATGGACTGCCGGTGAAGATCCTGATCATGAACAACGGCTACCTCGGCATGGTGCGCCAGTGGCAGGAGATGTTCTACAACCGCACGTATTCGGAAGTGGACATCTCAGTTGCGCCCGATTTTGTGAAACTCGCCGAAGCCTTCGGCGCCGTAGGCTTACGCGCCGAGAGGCCGGACCAGCTTCACGACGTGCTCGCCGCGGCGCTTGCTCACAAAGGCGTCGTCGTCGTAGACGTCGTGATTTCCAAAGAGGAGAACGTTTTTCCGATCGTGCCCGCCGGCGCCAGTTCGAGCGACATGATTCTACAGAGCGAAGGCGTGTAGAAATCCATGCGTCACACCCTCTCGATCATCGTTGCCGACCAGCCGGGCGAGCTTTCGCGGATCGTCGGTCTCTTCAGCGCGCGCGGGTTCAACATCGAGACCCTCTCCGTTGGCGAAACATTGGATCCACGCTGGTCGCGCATAACCATCGTCACGCGCGGCGACGACCGCACGATCCATCAGATCGTCAAACAATGCGAACGCCTGGCGCGCGTGCGCGAGGTACACGACGTCACAACGCGGCCCCACATCGAGCGGGAGATGGCGCTGATAACCGTGCAGGCTTCAGCAGGCGTCGCACGACAGGAAGTTTTGAGTCTCGTCAGCGTCTTCAGGGCGAAGGTGGTGGACATTTCGCACACGCAATTGATCGTCGAGGCGTCAGGCAACAAGGAGAAGGTTGACACGTTTATCGAGTTGCTGAGGCCGATCGGAATCACCGACATCACCCGGACAGGACACATTGCCATCAACCGGCTCGCGGCTGGTGAAGAAAGGAACGAAGATGAATATCTACTACGACAAGGATGCGAAGCCTGAACTGCTGCGCGAAAAGCAGATCGCGATCATCGGCTACGGCAGCCAGGGATTTGCGCAAGCGAATAACCTGAACGACTCCGGCTGCAACGTCGTCGTCGGCTTGCGCGCGAACAGCGCCTCTCGCGAAAAGGCTGAAAAGGCCGGTCTGAAAGTGTTGCCGGTGGCCCAGGCTGCCGCCGAGGCTGACATCGTCATGATGCTCGTTCCGGACGAACTCGCGCCCGAGATCTATGCGCGTGAAGTCGCCGAGTCGATCGGGCCGGGAAAATATCTCGCCTTCTCTCACGGCTTCTCCATTCACTACAAATTCATCGAGCCGCCTGCCGAGGCAAACGTTTTCATGGTGGCGCCGAAAGGCCCGGGACATCTCGTGCGCAGCGAATACAAACGCGGCGCGGGAGTTCCCTGCCTGCTCGCGGTGAATCAGGATCCGACGGGCGATACACGGCAGATTGGATTGGCTTACGCGGCC
>DASRIM010000367.1:0-4425 GCA_035649995.1 Pyrinomonadaceae bacterium
AGTGACGCCGTAACCGTGCGTGTAAATCAGGCGTTCGTTGATCCAGTTGCGCGACTGCGCGGGCAGCTTGTCGTCCCTGATCTCGCGCGGCGCGATCATCATCTGACGCATTTGGCCGCCGACCATGTAACGGTCCACGTCTACGTCGGCAAAATCGTAATAGATGCGAATGGCCTGGATTTGACGCAGCGTGTCCTGGAGCGCGCGCCAGTCCCAGAGACGAATGTTTTCGAGGCTTTCGCGATTGTTCGGTAAGTCGACGGCCGCGATTGAGGTCTCTGCTGCAAACTCGCGCGACTCGATCTGATCGAGCCCGAAGCCTCTGCGCGTCCATTCGATGTTGTAGCCGATGTAGGGCGCCTCGCGTTCGAGCTCATTGGGTTTGACCATGAAACTCTGAACGTACGACGGAATCAGGACCACGCCGGCGACATAGACTACGACTGGAATCGCCAGCGCGATGAGCAACAACCTGACGCGCCGGACCCAAAACGCGTTCACGAGCGAGATGATCGCGGCGACGATCAGCGCGATGGAGACGATGAGCATCGCGGGAAGCGTGTAATGAGCTTCCGTGTAGGTGACGCCGGAAAACGTCGCGTGGTCCTGCCAGAGAAAAGAAAAGCGCGAGAGATAAGTGCGCCAGCTCAGTACGAGCAAAAACAGCGCGAGCGCGCAGCAGACGGCGCGAAACGCCTGGCCTGCTGACCAGCGGACGCTCGGTTTCAGCACGGTCTGTGGCAACCCGAGCAGGGAATAGGCGACGGCGGCGCAAAGTATGACGAACGTGACGCCGAGCAGCCACGAACTGAGCGAGTCGTAAAGCGGCAGCGAAAACAGATAAAACCCGAGCGGCTTGCCGAAGATCGGATCGTGAAACGTTGTCGCCGGCTGGTGCCAGTAAAGAGCAAACTGCCGCCAGTGATCTTTCAATTGGAACCCGTAGATCAATCCGACCAGCAGCGATATGAACCAACCGAGCGGCCGGATGAATTTCGCCGGCGAGAATTGAAACGGTTGATTGTTGAGAATGATCGTGCGCTGCTCGAAAGCGTTCGCGCCGAATAGTCGTTGAAACAGTAGAAAAGTCGCGGCCAGCAGCAGCGCGGTGAGGATCGTGAAGCCGGCAAAGAGCGCGAGCTTGGCTTTGAAGACGTACCAGTAAACCGAGGAATAACCGAGCGAGCCGAACCACAGCGCCGACACGTAAACCGAAACAATTCGTGAAAACGAGACGAGCAGGAGAATCGCGGCGACCACAATCCAGATCAGCAGCCGGCGGCGGCGCTTTGGTGGGCCAACGTCGATTACTTCCGTGTCCCTCAAATTCACGCCGGTAGCATACATTTAATAATAGATGGAGACCACTGTATAATCGCCCTGTTTGCCGCCCCCGCGGTGTTTACCTACTAATGCTGACGCCGGAAACAATCCTTCAGGGCCGTTATCGTATCATCCGTCAACTCGGGCAGGGTGGAATGGGCGCCGTGTACGAGGCGGTCGATCAGCGCCTCGACACGACGGTCGCGCTGAAGGAGACGTTGTTTTCCGACGAGCGTTTGCGCCGGCAGTTCGAACGGGAAGCACGCCTGCTCGCGCGTCTGCACCACCCGGCGCTGCCGCGCGTCAGCGACCACTTTTCAGAGGGCGACGGTCAGTTTCTGGTGATGCAGTTCATCCCCGGCGACGATCTGTTCGAGAAGATGAACCGCAAGCGCGGCCCGTTTCCGCCCGATCAGGTTTTGACTTGGGCGGATCAACTGCTCGACGCGCTCGACTACTTGCACACACAGGATCCGCAGATCGTCCATCGCGACATCAAGCCGCAGAACCTGAAGCTCACGCCGCGCGGACAGATCATTCTTCTCGATTTCGGATTGGCCAAAGGACAGGCAGGCGAGATGTCGCGTGTGACGACCTCTGCCAGCATCTTCGGCTACACGCCCAACTACGCCCCGCTTGAACAGATCCAGGGTTTGGGCACGGACGCGCGCAGCGATCTCTACGCACTCGGCGCGACGCTCTATCACCTGATGACGGGCGTGAAACCGCCCGACGCGTTGACTCGCGCCGCGGCGGTCGTAAACGGCCAACCGGATCCATTGGCGCTTGCGAGCGTTGCGAACCCGGCGGTGCCGCCGGTGATCGACCAGTTTCTCGCGAAGTCGATGGCCCAGAATCGCGACCAGCGATACGCCAGCGCTGCTGACATGCGCAGGGATCTGCACGCCGCGGATCAAGCTTCGACGGTAGTCAGTCGTGGCGAAGCGCAGACGATGTTGTTTCCGCCTGCCGCAGCCAGCACCGTCGCGATTCCGACCGAAACGATACCGAGACAACAAACAGTTCCCGCCGGCGAAACGACGGTGGTCCGTCCGGTACGTGATCGACGGCGCGTGTTGCCGTGGGTCGCGTCCGGCGCTGCGTTGTTGTTGCTCGCGTGCGGTGTGTTCGCCTTTTTTGCGCTTCAGAATCGCAGCAACAATGTGGTCCAGGTAGCGCCAACACCTGCGCCAACGGAAACTCCCGCTCCAACCGCTACGCCGGAAGAAGCCCAGCAGGAGCAGACGCCCGCGGAGGAAAAGACGGCGCAAGCCGACGAACAAGCGGCGAAGAAAGAGAAGCAGCCGCGAACTGACGAAACCAAAAGGACGCCCACGCCAAATCCGCAGGCCAGCGTTGCTGATGAGGGCGCGGGGCACGAAGAGGATCCGAGGCTTGATCCAAAGATCGACCCCAAGGTAGATCCTCCGCAAACTCCGAACCTTCCGAACTTTCGCCGTGTGCCGCGTCCGCCCAAGGTGCGCGATCAAGTGCTGCCCGGCGGCGTTACCATTCGTCACTTTCCGGACGGCTCTCAGTTGATCACTACGGCGGATGGAATGCGCGTCTATGTGAGCCCTGACGGCAAACGCCAGGTATTGTCGCCGCGGCGGCCGACTCGCCGGCAGCAGCAACCCTCGCCTACACCGTGATCCGCTTTTTAAGGGAGAAGTAAAAATGAAAACTTCAAGAGTCGCTTTCGTGTTGTTGTCGATGTGTTTGCTGCTGGTGCTGCTGGCGCCCGCCGGTGTTTCTGTCCGAGCGACAAACGAGAGGCGCGCGGCGCCGAACATCAGGGTCGCGCCGCCGGCGCCGGTATTCAACGACAAAGAGCGAGTCGCGGAGTTGATCCAGCGGCGCGAGCGTGTGGCCCAAAGCGTCGGGCCGCAGTCGATGTTAATTCTCTTCAGCGCCGAGCCGCGCATCTACGCCAACGACGTCGATTTTCCTTATCGTCAGGAGAACAACCTTTATTACCTGACGAACCTGAAACAAAAAGGCGCTACGCTGGTCCTCCTGCCGGGCAACAGCAAATTCAAAGAGGTCCTTTTCCTGCCTCGCCGCCATCCACTCGCCGAGACGTGGACCGGACACATGTACAGCGCGCAAGAGGCGCATCAACTTTCGGGCATTCGCGAGATCTGGCAGGCGAATGAGTTTCAGCCGTTTATCGCCGCGCTCCGCAATCGTCAGCCGTACCGGCCGAAGGCAGAAAACGTCTTCATGTCGGATCTGCCGCTCGACACTACGTTGAGCAACGATCACGGTTTTGGATCTCTGTTCGACGCCGCGGCGAAGGGCGAAGCCGGGCTGTTCATGCTCATGCCCGGCGAAGCGGAAAGCCGCGAGTACCGGCCGGAGCAAAGGTTTGCGGTCGAGTGGGCCAAGACCGCCTCGGGCTATGGTCTGAAAAACGCCTGGCCCATCTTCACGCAGATGCGGCTCGTCAAGTCGCCGATGGAACTGCGGATCTTGCAGCACGCGATCGACATCAGTATCGAAGCGCACCAGCGTTCGTGGGTCGCGGCCGCGAACGCGAAATGGGAATACGAGGTTGACGCCGAAGTCGCGTACACGTTCAAGCTGCGGAACGCCGACAACTGGGGCTATCCGGACATCGTCGGTTGTGGTCCAAACGCCACCACGTTGCACTACATCGAATCGCAGGGACCGGTGAAGCCGGGCGATCTGCTGTTGATGGACGTCGGCGCCGAGTACGATCACTACACTGCCGACATCACGCGCACGTTTCCGGTAAATGGAAAGTTCACTCCGGCGCAGGCGGATCTGTATCAGATTGTTTACGACGCGCAGGAAGCTGTCGCGAAGGCGTCGAAGCCGGGCGCGACGCTGTCAGACGTGAACCGCGCGGGAACGGAAGTCATCAAAGACGGGTTGCTCAAGGTGGGCTTGATCACGGATCGCGAATCAAATCAGTTCCGGGTGTGGTTCATGCACGGAACGTCGCACTGGTTGGGAATGAACGTTCACGACGTGGGCGGCGGAGCGAAGTTTGTGCCGGGAGTCGTGTTCACGAACGAGCCCGGGATTTACGTGAGGCCCGAGGCTTTGGACCAGATGCCCTTTGGTTGGAACGAACCG
>DASRIM010000368.1:0-4108 GCA_035649995.1 Pyrinomonadaceae bacterium
ATCAGGTCAGAATCACCGATATCGAAAACCGCCAGATGGAAGTTATCGTCAACGAAGATCAACTGTCGCTGGCGATCGGAAAACGCGGCCAGAACGTTCGACTCGCAACCAAGCTGGTCGGCTGGAACATCGACATCCGCAGCGAGGAAGAGATCAAGCGCGAAGTCACCGAACAGATGGGCGCCTTGATCGCCTCCGGCGAGGCAGTGCCGCTCTCAGTTATTGAAGGCGTCACGGCGGCCCAGGCCGAAGCGCTCGCCGAGCACGGGATCAACGACATCGATGCGCTGGCCCAAACGTCCGTCGACGATCTCGTCGAGTTCCTCGACCTGAGCCTCGACGAGGCGGAACAGATCCTGAGCGCCGCGCAAGCCGTCATCGCCATGCGCGACCGCAGTCTCGGCGAAACCGACGAGGGGACGGAAGAAGCTTCAGAACAGTCCGAACCGCTCGAAGTCATCGAACCGGGAGAGGCGCATGCCGTCTCCGCCGAGCTCGACGAATCGGCTGAGCCAACGGAAGTCGAGCCATCGCTCGCATCGACCGCGGCTGGTTACGACGAAGCAGTCGAGAATGGAGTCCCGTTCACTGCCGAGCCTGAGATCATGGCGCGAGATTCGGCGGATCCGGTTCCCGTAACGGAAGCCGAGGAGATCCCGTCCGACGAGTTAGCTTTGCTGGAATCCGGCCGCGACTTGCGTCCGGATACGATTACGCCATCGCCCGACATCACCTCCTCCGCGGTTGAAGCCTTCAACCACCTCGAGGAGAACGTCGCCGAAGTGATGGCTGATGAAGAAGAGTTCGCTTCCGAAGCTTCGGCTGACGAGGCAGAAACAGCTCCCGCAGTTACGGAAGATGCTGCATCAGGCGGGAGCCCCGACGAAGAGAAGCAGTGATGCTCCAATGATGCAGCCAAAGAGGAACAACACAAAACCGGTTTATTCGGGCCGTTTGTGTTGCCCGCTCAGCCCCTACTGTCACGCGCCGAACTTCTGAGTCGGACGTTCTGAAGTGGTTAGGAGCGGCACGTTCCTAATCACTATCAAGACCGTCAGGACGCACTGGTAAGCGTCGAGAAGGAGTGCATGACAGTTTCCTCGAAAGTTCGTATTTACGATCTCGCCAAAGAACTAAAGCTCGACACTAAACGTCTCATCGAAGAGGTGCGCCGCGAAGGCGTCGACGTCAGTGTTCCTTCCAACTCCGTCTCCAAGGAACTGGCTGAGAAGATTCGCAACAAGTACTTCCCGAAAAAAGAGACGACGGTGAAGCGCGCCGTTAAGGTAGTCAAGCGCGCCGTGCTGCCCACGCCGGAAGCGCCCGCGGCCGAAGTCGAAACCGAAGCTCACGAACCGGAACCGATGGAAGTTGCGGCGCCCGCGGCTGACGCTGAGCCGTACGAAACGGTCGAAGCTCCGGGAACCACACCGCACGCGCCTCCGAAGCCGATCGCGCCCGCGAGGCTGGTGAAGAAACTGACTCCGGCTGCGCGCGTCGAAGCGCCACCGGTGGAAGTGTTGGAAGAGATCGCGCCGGAAGTGGTCGAGACCGAACCGGCCGCCGCAGTGCCCGAGGTTGTTGAGCCGCCAACGGCGCCGCCGCCAGTTGAAGCTCCTGCTGCTCCGGTGGCAGCAGCGCCAACCAACGGCGCGGAAGCAGCACGACCTGCTCCGCCGGTTGTTCCGTCGCGACAGGTCAGAGTGTTGCGCCCGACCGCTGCCGCACTCAACGCAGGCATCAGGCCTGGTGAGCGCGCGCCGGCCCCGACGCCGCCACCGCCGGCGCCGCCAAAAGAACGGCCCGCTGAGCGCGCCGAACGAGCGCCCGACAGGTCCGGC
Source organism: Pyrinomonadaceae bacterium (assembly GCA_035649995.1). Taxonomy (GTDB): domain Bacteria; phylum Acidobacteriota; class Blastocatellia; order Pyrinomonadales; family Pyrinomonadaceae; genus PSRF01. Next base: position 1,842 of record DASRIM010000368.1, read on the forward strand.
AGGTTTCGCGACCGGCCTTCGCTGCCGCGCTCCGAACGCATGGGAACACCCGGCGAAACAGCCACGCCGCAAACCACCTACATTCCGCCTCCGGACGCTGGACGCCGTCGTTCGCGTCGCAGCAGCCCGCGCGGCGGCAGAAAGGTCGAAGGCAAGGCCGGGAGGTTCGACAAGGGCGATTTCATTCCGCCGCCGAGGGCTTTGTCTCTCGAAGACCGCATCGCCGGACGGCTCGAAGTGCCCAATTCAGGCGAACTGAAAGCGGTACGTCTGATCGAAGGTTCGACCGTCAAGGAGTTTGCCGAAAAGCTCGGAATCAAACCAAAGGACGTCGTGACGTTGCTGTTGCAGCGCGGTGTCTTCGCCACCATCAATCAACCGTTGATGGACGACGTCGCGGCCGATCTCGGCAAGCGGTTCGGTTATGACGTCTCGTTCGTGCCGTTTGAAGAGATGGTCGCGGAAGAGGAGTTTGAAGAACTGATTGCGGCCGACGCCGACGACGTCGAGTTGCCGCGCGCGCCCGTCGTCACCGTCATGGGCCACGTCGACCACGGCAAGACTTCGCTGCTCGACGCCATTCGAACTACGGACGTCGCGGGTGGTGAAGCAGGCGGCATCACACAGCACATCGGCGCGTACAGCGTTCAGGTCCCGAACCCGGACAACCACGATGAAACTCGCCGCGTCGTGTTTCTCGACACGCCGGGCCACGAAGCATTTACGATGATGCGTGCGCGCGGTGCGAAGGCGACCGACATCGTCGTGCTCGTCGTCGCCGCCGACGACGGCGTCATGCCGCAGACGATCGAAGCGATCGAACACTCGCGGGCCGCGGGCGTTCCGATCATCGTCGCCATCAACAAGGTCGACAAGCCTGACGCCAATCCCGATCGGGTGCGGCAGGAGCTTGCGACGCAGGGCTTGTCGCCGCTCGATTGGGGCGGCGAAACGGAAATGGTCCAGGTGTCGGCCAAGAAGCGGCAAAATCTCGAAACGCTGCTGGAAACCATCCTGCTGACCTCAGACATTCTGAACCTGCGAGCCAGTCCGACGCGGCTCGCGTCCGGCGTGGTCCTCGAAGCAAAACTGGATCGCGGACGCGGCGCGGTGGCGACGGTCCTGGTCCAACAAGGCACGCTGAAAATTCACGAGCCGTTCATCGTCGGACAGATCTACGGACGCGTCCGCGCGATGTTCAACGATCGCGGCGAGCCGATCACCGAGGCTGGTCCGGCGACGCCCGTCGAAGTGCTTGGTTTGCAGGGCGTGCCGCAGGCGGGTGAAAGCTTCCAGGTCGTTTCCGACATCACGAAAGCACAGTCGATCTCTCAGCATCGCCAGATGTTGAGCCGTCAGGCTGCGCTGCTGCAAACGACCAAACGCGGTATCGAAGCGCTCGGCGAGAGTGAAGTCAAAGAACTGCTCGTCATCATCAAGGCCGACGTGCAGGGCTCCGTCGAAGTGTTGAAGTCGACGCTGCAAAAACTGTCGACGGATCGCGTGAAGGTGAAAGTGATTCGATCGGGCGTCGGCGCGATCACCGAGTCAGACGTGCTGCTCGGTTCGGCGACGCAGGCTGGATCGTCGTCGTCGGCGGTCGTGATCATCGGCTTCAACGTGCGTCCCGAGGCGCGCGCGGCCGACGTCGCGAAACAGGAGAACGTCGATATTCGTCTACACTCGATCATCTACAAGGTCGAAGAAGAGATTCGCGCGGCCATGATCGGCATGCTCGAAGCGATCGAGAAGGAACGGATTCTCGGCAAGGCTGCGGTGCGCGAAGTGTTCCGCGTGCCGAAGGCGGGAACTGTCGCCGGCTGCATGGTGCTCGACGGATCCATTCGCCGCAATGCGCGCGCGCGTGTGATTCGCGACGGCGTGGTGAGCTGGGAAGGCAACATCGCGTCGCTGCGCCGGTTCAAGGATGACGTCTCCGAAGTCCGTGAAGGGTTCGAGTGCGGCATCAGTCTGGAAAACTTCAACGACATTAAAGTCGGAGACCAGATTGAGGCATACGTGGTTGAGCGCGTCGCGGCAACGGAGTTATAAGACGGTTTGTTATGCGCCGTACAGAAAGGTTTACCGATACTCTGCGGGAAGAGATTGCGCAGATCGTTGGTTACGAGCTCGAAGATCCGCGATTAACCACGGTAACCGTAACCGATGTTCGTCTCTCCTCCGATAAACGGGCCGCTCGCGTTTACGTCACCGTTGCCGGCGACGAGGAGGAACACAAAACGGCGCTGTCTGCTTTGAAGCACGCT
>DASRIM010000369.1:0-5352 GCA_035649995.1 Pyrinomonadaceae bacterium
ACGGCCGTTCGCCAGGACTGGACTCGCCCAGATGCCGTTACGCTCTTTGCCGATGCCGCCGAGCGTTTGGTACTTCCAAACCAGTTCGCCGTTGTCCTGTCGAAAGCAATACACGTAGCCGTTCTCCGCAGCGGTGTAGACAAAGCCGTGCGAAACCGCCGGCGTGGAATCGGAGTCGGCGCCGATGCGCGACTTCCACACCGTCGAACCATCGGACAGGTTCAGACAGAACAATTCGCCATGTTCGGTGCCGATGTAGGCGCGGCCGTCGACGGCGGAGAAACTTCCTTCCATCGAGCCGAGCCGTTCAGTCTTGTAGATGAGTGCGCCGTCTTCGAGATTCAGAGCGTAGAAGAAACCGTCTTCACTGCCGAAGTAGACTCGGCCGTCGATCACGGCGGCTGAACAGTCCACTTCAAAACCGGTCTTGTACTTCCACAGCAACGTTCCGTCGCGTGCGTCGAGGCAGTAGATGTAATGATCGAGACCACTCGCGATCAGGCGATTGCCGGCGATGGTCGGCGTCGCCTTGAGACTGTCGTTGGTTTTGAAACTCCAGACCAGCGTGCCGTCGCGTTTGTCGAGGCAGTAGAGGTTGCCGTCAGCCGAACCGAAGTAGACGTGTTTCTCGTCAACCGACGGCTGTCCGGGCCAACTCGATCCGCCCCACGGATCCTTGTGCAAACGGCCGGTGACGAAGTCAGTCTCAAACTCCCAGACGATTTCGAGAGGGCCGTCAGACCACGGGCCGGTGCCGTAAAAATTGCGCGACGTGTTTCCCAGCCACATCGGCACGGAGCTTGGCGGTTTCGGCGGATCGGGCGGGTGTGCTTCGGTCCTGGAGATTACCTTGCCGCCGCAGGCAGGCAGCGACAGTACTGCCGAAAGGAGGAGAATTACGGGGAGGGGTTTTCGCATTGTCGTTAATCAGTGACCCAGCCACTGGCCTGAATAGACTACTTCAGCAGTTCCGGTGATCACAACCTGATCGTCGTCGCGCCAGTTGATCCGCACCTCGCCGCCTTCCATGACGACGCGTATGTCGCGGTCGGTCTTTTCGTTGACCATCGCGGCGACGGCGCCTGCGCAGGAGCAGGTGCCGGAAGCTGTCGTTTCGCCAACACCGCGTTCCCAGATCCGTAGTTCGATCAGTTTTCGATCGACGACGCGGACGAAAACTACATTCGTTCGATCCGTGAATGTCGGATGATTCTCGATGTGCTTGCCGATCCGGCGCCAGTCGAGGGCATTGAAATCATCGACGAAGATGCAGCAGTTCGGGTTCCCCATCTGCATCGCGGTGATCTGAAAGGTTTCAAATGGGTAATTGATAACTCTTTCCAAAGGCGGGTCGATCGACATCGGGATCGAGCGCGAGTCGAACTTCGGCTGGCCCAACTCGGATTCGAACAAGTATTTGCCCGGTCCAGGTTGACCGCGCAGGAAGTATCTCTTCAGACCGGTGCGCGTGCTGAGACGAAGTTCTTCTTTCGTCCAGAGACCGCGGTAATGGAGATACGCGACTGCGCAACGCGTTCCGTTTCCGGAGAGCCCGGCCTCGCTGCCGTCCGGATTGAAGATGCGGCACGTGAAGTCGGCGCCGGCGTTGTCTGACTTACCAGTAACGCGACCAATGACGGCGATGCCGTCGCCGCCCGCGCCGTAGTGACGGTTGCAGATGCGCTTAGCGAAGTCGCCGAGATCGTCGATCCCGGCGAGTTGCTCGACTTCGATTACGAGATAGTCGTTCCCGAGCCCGTGAAATTTCGTGAATTGTGGCGGCATTTTTAGTCCGCCGAACCTGCCTGGGCGAACAGTTTCTTGAGTCTTCCGGTCAGGACCGGTTCGATGTTCAGCAAACGCTCGAACACAGTCAGTTGCCCGCGATGATACATTTCGTGACTGAAAGCGAAGGTAAGAAAAGCGCCTTTGGTAGTTTGCTTCCCATCGAGTCCGATCATCGGTTCGTCCCATTTGCCGGCGTGCGCGCGTACGCAGGCTTCCGCGTCGTCCATGCCGCGGCGGAGCAGGTCGATAAGATCTTCCTTGCCGGCCACGTCGCGCACACCCGCCGCGTGCTCTTTGTAATGATCGGCAAACGACTGTCGTCTAATGTTCGCTTCCTGGCGGCAGGTTTCAGCGACAAGTATCTTTTGGGCCTCGATGATGTGTTGCACCAACTCAGCAATGCTGCGGGTTTCCGGCGTGGCGCGAAAGGAAAACTGATCTTCGGGAATCTTCTCTACCTCACTGATTAATCCATTACGAACATCTTTCCACAAACCAATTATAGTTTCTGCTGACATTTGGGATCTCCTGATTAAGGGTGAGTCGCCGTTGGCGTTGCTTGCTCTGGTTTAGCATGGAACGAAGCCAACAACACGGCGATCGGGTCAATACATACAGCGCGCGGATCGACTTCGGATCCGTAGTTGTTCACGATGATGGCGAAGGCGAGTTTCTCGCCGGCGGCAGTCGTGACGTAGCCGCCGAGGCTCGCCGCGGAACTGAGCGATCCCGTCTTCGCGCGCAGGTTGTTCTCGGCTACGGTGCCGCGCATTCGATTACGCAGTGTTCCATCCACGCCGGCGATTGGCAGTGCAGTGCGAAACACTTCCGCATAACGATGTTTACTCATGAACGTCAACAACTGCACCGTCGCTTCAGCGGTGATCAGGTCGTTGCGCGAAAGCCCGGAGCCGTCGCTGAGGACTAACGATTCGGGACGGATGCCGGCGGTCCTCAGAAACGATTTGACTGCTTCGAGGCCGAGCTCTTCGGAAGTTTGTCGCAGCGGCGGCAGCGTTGGCGGCGCGGGCGTCAGTTTGCCGAGCGTGCGCAGTATAAGTTCGGTGTAAAGGTTCTGGCTCGGCTTCATCGTCTGCGCGGCGATCATGCCGAACGGCGGCGATTCGACTTTAGCGATTTCGACGGTAATCGGTGCAGACGGGGTTGGTCCAGGCAGGAGCGGCGGTTGGGCCATGATTCCCGTGGTGCGCGATTTCCCGGTGACGACAACGCCCTGCTGCGCCAGCGCGTTGCGCAAGAGATAAATGAAGAGCAAGCCGGGATGCGAGATGCTTACTGCGCCCGTGAAGCCGGGATCTTCGAGCGGAATGGTGCCGGCGATCGTGACCGTGTTTTCGCCGAGGCCGCGATGGATGTTCAGTTGGCGTCGTACACCTTTCGCCGAGGTCGTGACCTTGTTGACGATGGTCAGGAGCGGATCAGGCGGGCCGGTCGTGATCACGGCCGGTTGGCCCACGGCCGTGCCTGGTTTGATGTAGAGATCGAGCGCGTTGTCGTTGATGGTCAACGGAGAGATCTCCGCGCCGTAGTACCACGTCAAGTCTTCCCATTCCCAACCGGATCCATATTTCGGGCCGATGAAGTAAGTCTCGTCGCCGACGAGATCGCCCTGGACGCGCTTCACGCCCGCGGCGGCGATGCGCGAGGCGAGATCGTTTATGCCTTTGAAGTAGTCGCCGTTGTTGAAGCGAGTGGCGAACGTCGGATCACCGCGGCCGTAGATCGTCAGATCGCCGCGAACGATGCCCGACGAATCCGGACGGCTCGCGGCGTAAACGGAAGTGATGAAGCGATAATCGGGCGTGAGCTTATCGAGCGCGGTTGCGACGGTATACACTTTCATGTTCGACGCCGGGCGCAACAGTTTCGCGGCGTTCTCTTCGAAGAGCACGCGCCCGGTGTCGAGCGAGACGACCTTGACGCCGATCGTCGCCGGCGCGAGCTCCGGTTTCGCGAGTATTTCGGTGATGCGGGTCTGAAGTTCGGGGAGTGTTTTCGGCCCCAGCCCTACCGGCGCCGGCGGCGTTACTTGTGCGAACGCCGCTGCACGCAGGAAAAGACAGAATATGAGTACCGAGACTGTCCGTGTCTGTTTCTTCATTTGTGTTTAGTTAACTCGATAAATCGTGGATCATCTCTTAGTGTCGCCCAGTTGGGATCGTTTTCAAAACACGGATGATTGGCATTTCCTAACGCAATCGAGCGTTCGAGCCATTCGAAAGCGTCCGCGTGCAAGCCTTCCAGCGCGTAGACGGAACCGATCGAGTAGCTGATGTCTGCATCGACCTCGCCGTTTCGTTTCACTTCCGGAGTCAGTTGCGCGAGAGCTTCGTCGTGCTTGCCTTGCGCGCTGAGAAACATGGCCATGAATGGACGTATGCCGTGCATGTTTGGATGCTTCGCAACCACGTCCGCCATCAACTCGGCTGCGGCGTCGGTTTGTCCAGTGTAATACAGCGCCAACGCGCGAAACGTTCGCACGAGCGCGTTGTCAGGTTCGCCCGCGTTGTCGAGTTGGCGGAACGTTTCCTCAAACTGGCCCATGTACATGTAGACCAGCGCGCGGCTGTAACTGGCGACGACGTGTGCCGCCGGATCGAGCCGGACGAGCCGATCGTAACTCCGCAGCGCGCGTCCGTACTCGCCGTCAAGCCGGTGCAGCATCGCCTTGACGAAATGCACGACCGGTTCGTTCGGCGCTTCGCTGCGCGCGCGATTGACTTCGTCGCGAGCCTTCTGCTTCTCGCCGCGCCATAGATAGACAAACACCATCAGCATGCGCGCTTCGAAGAGGTTCGGATCGATCGCCAGGGCTTTGTTGAAAGCCGCTTCCGCGCGTTCGTAGTCCTCTGATCCGCCGAATCCTTTGAAGACGCGGTTCACGTAACACGCGCCGAGCCCGTCGTAAGCTAGTGCGAAATTTTGATCGAATTGAATCGCGCGCTCGAAATGGCTGATTGCGCCGGCGCAATCGTCGGGCGACAGAGTGCGAAAGATGAAACGCGCAAACAGGTCGCGGCCGCGCAGGTACTGCTCGTAAGCGGCGGGGTTCTGAGTCGAGGCCCTGGCGATGCCGACTTGTTCCGCCGGACTGAGCTCGACGCTCAAACCTTCGACGATGCGCTGTGCGATCGTGTCTTGCAGGACGATGATGTCCGACGCGGCTGTGTCGATGCGATCGCTCCACAGCAGCTCGCCTGACGCGACGTCGATCAGTTGCGCGGTGACGCGGAAGTGTTCGCCGGAGTGAATGAATCCGGCAGTCAAAACGGCGCTGACGTTCAACTCCTGACCGATCTCTCGCGGATCTCTCGTTTGCCCCTGATACCTGGCGATCACGGACGACGGGCGCACGACGAGCGAACGCACGCGGGCCAGCTCCGTAATCACCGCGTCGGCGAGCGAGAACTCGTAAAAGCTCGCCGCCGGATTGTTGCTCAAGTTGCGAAAACAGAGAATCGCGAGACTCTTCTTTTCCTGATCGGCGACTGTCGTCATCGGCGTTTCGTGAATCGCGCGTTTTGCGGAGCTCGCGAACGTTGG